>JAFSBN010000138.1 GCA_017437265.1 Clostridia bacterium | reverse complement strand
CGAAAGATTGACGTTGACACCGGCACCCTGACCCGTTTACAGGCCACCCACATCCTGAACCGGATATTCAACGGAAAGAAGGTGCGCCGGTGAGTGCCGCAATTCCCAACGAAACCCAAGAACAAATATGGCTTATGCAATGGAGCCAACAACCGTCTATTCGGCAACAACACCCTGATTTGAAATTGCTGTATCATATTCCGAACGAACGTTCTGACAAGAAGCAAGCCGCCATTTTGAAAAAGATGGGTGTCAAGCGTGGTGTTCCGGATCTGTGCCTCCCTGTCGCTCGAGGTCAATTCCATGGGCTGTATATCGAAATGAAACGGTCAGACGGCGGCAGAACTTCCGATGATCAGATATGGTGGAATGAACAGCTGCTTTCAAAAGGCTATGCTTCCGTGATATGCAACGGTTGGGAATCTGGAAAGGAGGCTTTGTTGTGGTATCTGAACCTGCCAAGTCCACCGGCGTGACATTTCCCTATGAAAAACAGGCCATGAACGGCGATGAAATGCCTGAAGGGCTGCCGTATTATGATCAGCTGATGTATCAGCAACTACGATTGCTGTATGACGCATTCAAAAAAGGAATCATCGACCGGGAAACCGCCCAGAAGGAAAAGCGGCAAATGCTCAATGAATACGAGTGCTATAAAATCCAGTGGCAAATGATTGATGATGTTTCCGACATTATCAGGCGCACGGAACTTGCCCGTGCTGAATTCAGAAAAGCCCCGTCTATTGATGCCGGTTGGAATCTTCTGAATGCTTGCGAAGGGAGAAAAGCGGCATGAAGCGGAAAAGCGATATTCGCATTGGTCAACGGGCATATTCAGAAGTTTGCCGCCTGTTCCCGGATGAAAAGTGGGCTGCCATTGCCCGGAAAATCGGTTGCGATAAAAAAGCTATCTTTTCATGGCGTGATGGTTGCGCCCCGTCCCCGATGTTTCTGGCCCGTCTGCTTCAGCTGGGCGCAGACATTGAATGGATCCTCACCGGGAAAGGAGATGGTACACATAAAAAGTCCGTGTGAAAATTGCACCCAAGTCGAAAACCCTGCAGAATGCGAAAAGCGTGCTTGCGCGATCTGGCGCACATGGTTTGTCCGGGCTTGGGACAGAACGCGCATTTCCGTTTTGCTGAACGCTATGCAGATAAAGAAAGGGGATAGTAATTGAACCAAATCAATATATTCGATGAAATCATTGTGGACAATTTTGCCGGAGGCGGTGGCGCTTCCACCGGAATCGAACTTGCCGCCGGCAGACCTGTTGCAATCGCCATCAACCATGACCCGGACGCTATTTTGCTCCATAAGACCAACCACCCGTATACCACACACCTGCAAGCTTCCGTTTGGGACGTTGACCCCGTTGCCGTCTGCAAAGGCCGTCCCGTTGGTTTGGCATGGTTTTCCCCTGACTGCAAACATTTCAGCAAAGCAAAGGGCGCGGCATTGGTTGACCGGAAGATTCGCGGCCTTGCCTGGATTGTCCTCCGTTGGGCCGGCACAGTCCGCCCCCGTGTGATCATGCTTGAAAATGTGGAGGAATTTCAGACCTGGGGGCCAGTCCGAAGGGGCAAGCCCATCAAGAAGAAAGCCGGTCAGACCTTCCGGAAGTTCATCAAGCAGCTGTCAAAGCTTGGATATAACATCCAATATCGGGAATTGGTTGCCGCTGACTATGGCGCACCCACTACCCGGAAACGGTTTGTGTTGGTTGCCCGTTGCGATGGTAAACCCATCGTTTGGCCTGAACGCACACACGCACCCAGGGACAGCGCGGAGGTTCTTTCTGGTGACCTTCTGCCATGGCGATCTGCAGCGGAAATCATTGATTGGAGCCAACCGGCCTATTCGATATTCGCCACAAAACAGGAAATCAAGGAAAAGCATGGTGTAAATGCCGTGCGGCCCCTTGCTGACAATACACTGCGCCGGGTAATCCGCGGCGTGGACAAGTTCACAATCAAGAGCGGAAAGCCCTTCATTGTGGAGTGCAACCACGGCGGCGATGGTCATACACGCACCGTCACCGACCCCGTCAATACTGTTACGGGCAAGTATACCGGCGGTATCTGCCGTTCAGTCATGGTTCCTTATACCTTCAGCAACACCGGCGGCAGTGTTGGCAGTGATGTCGGCAGTCCGGTACACACCATCCGAACCGCCGGCGGTCAAATTCTTT
>JAFSBN010000137.1 GCA_017437265.1 Clostridia bacterium | reverse complement strand
GCCTCATCAGCCTTTTGGCCCTGCTTTGCTCCATAGCCGCAGGCTGCGTCACCAATAACGCCCTGATGGAAGAGGGCTTTTTGCAGTATGGGGATACAACGCATTTTTCCCTTTCCCCCACTCTCTATAAAAACTGCGCCCTGTCCATCGCCCGGTATCTGGATGGGCAAACCGATACCGTGCCGGACCCCCGGGATGAAGCAAACTGCCTGTTTTCGGATGATGAAATGCTTCACCTTGCCGATGTACGTGGCATTGTAACCGGTCTTAAAATCATACGCTGGGTGGGCGGCGGCCTGGCCCTTTGCGCCATCGCCGGGGCATGGCTAATCAGCCAAAGGAAAAAGGAAAACCGCCTGATGCAGCAGATTTGGCAGGGCTTTGCCTGGGCCAGCGGCCTTTTGTTCACGTTGGCCGCCGCCCTGTGCCTGTGGGCCCTGGTGGATTTTGAAGGTTTATTTCTTGCTTTCCACCGGGTGGCGTTCACCAATGATTTGTGGCTGATGAACCCGAAAACCGATGTGATGATCGCCCTGATGCCCCAGGAATTTTTCATGTGGTATGGCGGCGAAATGCTAAAATCCCTGCTGCCCATCTTTGGCATCATGCTGTGCCTTGTAATTTCCTGGCTGAAAGTGGGCAGAAAAGAAACGGAAGGGGCCAAATAACCAAATGACGTACATGGAAGAAAGCAAAAAGCAGCTGGAAGCCCTGCTGCAAAAAGATACCATCCGCATCCTGGCCATCGAATCCAGCTGCGACGAAACCGCCGCCGCCATTGTGGAAAACGGCCGGGTGATTGTGTCCAACTGCGTATTTTCCCAAATTGATATGCACGCCCTGTACGGCGGCGTGGTACCGGAAATTGCCAGCCGGGCCCATGTGGAAAAGGTGAACCGCATGGTGAACGAGGCCCTTTCCAAGGCCAATATGGCCCTTTCGGATGTGGATGCCATTGCCTGCACCTATGGCCCCGGGCTGGTGGGGGCACTGCTGATTGGGGTCAGCTGTGCCAAGGCCCTGGCCTTTGCGGCGAAAAAGCCCCTCATTCCCGTGAACCACATTGAAGGCCACATCTGCGCCAATTTCCTCACCCATCAGGAATTGCAGCCGCCCTTTGCGTGCCTTGTGGTCAGCGGCGGCCACAGCCACCTGTTTTCCGTGGAGGATTACGGCAAATACCGCATCATCGGCTGCACCCAGGATGATGCCGCCGGGGAGGCCTTTGATAAAGCCGCCCGGGTTTTGAATATTCCCTATCCCGGCGGGCCGCTGCTGGATAAGCTGGCGGAGGAGGGCAACCCTGAGGCCCTGAAGCTGCCCCGGCCCCACACCGAAGGCAAGTATGATTATTCCTTCTCCGGCCTGAAAACGGCCTTTATCAACGCCGTGCACAATATGCGGCAAAAGAATATTGCCTTTTCTGATGCGGATCTGGCCGCTTCTTTCCGCAAGGCGGTGGTGGATATGCTGGCGGATAAAGCCATGCAGGCCGCCAAGGATTTGAAATTGAACTGCATGGTGCTGGCCGGGGGCGTTTCCGCCAATTCCCTTCTGCGCCGGGAAATGCAGGCAAGGTGCGATCGGCTGGGTATTCCCCTGTATATGCCAAAGCTGTCCCTGTGCGGCGATAATGCCGCCATGATCGGCTCCGCCGCCTATTATCGGCTGAAAAACGGCGAATTGGCCGATCTTTCCCTGAACGCCAAGCCAGCCCTCAGGCTGTGATCCACGAAAGGAGCCTCCCATGAGCGAAAAAGCCGGACGGCAGATGAAAACCTCCGTTCTTTTCAAGCGTTTCCTACCCTATTACAGCAAGTATAAAAAAGAAATGGCGCTGGATTTGTGCTGCGCCCTGCTCACCACATTGTGCGAAGTGATTTTCCCCCAGATCATCAAAATCATCACCAATCAGGCTGTGGCGGATTACACCCAGATCACCACCGGCTGGATTTTGAAGCTGGGGGGCATTTATCTTTTGCTGCGTGTGATTGATACCGCCGCCAATTATTTCATGCAGTACTGGGGCCACGTAACCGGCACCAAACTGGAAACGGATATGCGCACGGATTTGTTCGCCCACCTGCAGCAGCTTTCTTTCTCCTTTTATAATAACACCAAAATCGGCCAGATCATGAGCCGCATCACCTCGGATTTGTTTGACATCACCGAATTTTCCCACCACTTCCCCGAAGAAGTGCTGATTGCCGTGGTGAAAATTCTGGCCTCCTTCCTGATTCTTTGCAACACCAACGTGGTGCTTACCCTCATCATTTTCCTCATTCTGCCCTTCATGCTGATTGGCACCAGCTATTTCAGCAAAAAAATGCGCCGGGCCTTCAAGGAAAGCCGGCACCAGCTGGGGGAAGTGAATGCCCAGGTGGAAGACAGCCTGCTGGGCATCCGGGTGGTGAAAAGCTTTGCCAACGAACCCATGGAAGAAGAAAAGTTCGGCAAGGGCAACCTGGAATTTTTCCGGCTGAAAAAGCTGCGCTATCAGTATATGAGCGGCTTCCACACCGTCACCCGGTTCTTTGACGGGCTGATGTACAT
>JAFSBN010000136.1 GCA_017437265.1 Clostridia bacterium | reverse complement strand
GATAGGTCAGCGCTGGAAGTGTGGTAACATATGCAGGTTGCTGATACTAATCGGTCGAGGGCTTGATTTCAAGCGAGACTGAGACTAAAAGGTCAGAAGAGACAAAGAAATCTTTCGAATATGTGCGGTTGTCAAGGTGTGCAAACCTTGAAAAATGATACGATTTCCGGTGGCAATGGCGAAGGGGTCCCACCTGTTCCCATACCGAACACAGAAGTTAAGCCCTTCAGCGCCGAAAGTACTTGGCTGGACACGGCCCGGGAGGATAGGTCGCCGCCGGATTCCATGAAGCATCTCAATCGAGATGCTTCTTTTTTGCTTTTGGTTTTTCTATATATAAAAGCCGCCGGTAAAACCAACGGCTTTTGAATCAATCAATCAGGCCTTCCAACTTTGATTGATTGATCGATTTTTCAATGGATTGCTCCAACTCGTTTTCGACATGGTAGTAGCAGGCAATTTTCACAAGCTCCACCATGGCCTGGCGAATTTCATTGGCAATGTTCTCTTTTTTGGGATCGCCATGCTTCTGACGTTTGATGCCGGAGTTTTCCCAAAGATTGATTTCTGATGCGATTTCGCCGCATTCTTCAAGGAGGCGGGTGGCCATTTGGAAAGGCTCTACGCCGTCGGGAAAACGCCTGTTGGATGCTTCCACCATTTGATAGAATCGTTTCATCTCATTCTCCTTTGTTATGTGGGCAGAAAGATTTCAAGGTAATGCCAATCCGGCTCTAATTCAACCGCGTAAATGTATCCTTTTCCCTGCATACCGAGCCCTTCATATCGAATGGAACTTTCTGTGTTTTGAGCAACGAGATATGGTTGGTTCGCCAGAAGCGGCGCATAGAAATCGGATGCAGGGCGGTCTGGCGTATAAAGAAGACGGGCACTTCCTTCCGGAACAAAGTGGAGGGGTATTTCAAATGGTGTTCGTTCTTCCATTTCGGAAGCAAATCTTAATTTGGCGAATTTTTGATGGATGCGAACTTTTTGAAGAGGATCCAATTGTAGATAGCCAATGGAAAGAAAAAACAGCAATACTACAATGATTGTAAGAAATTTTGTCAGCTTCTTCATATTGTCACCACCAAATTTTCAGTACAGATGCGACCAATCTGCCGTGAAAACGGCCCGTTTGCGTTCCACCATTTCGGGGATGCGGCTGATGTAGTGGCAGATATCGGAAACGTTGGGGGCGCGTTCGATGTGGCCTTTTTCGGGGAGCACACGTTTACTGATGGCCCCGGCGCCTACGGCCAGCACGGTGCCTGTTTCTTCCATCATATCGATATTATAGAGGCAGGCGTGGCCGGGCAGGGCGTAGCCCACGTTTTCCTGATGACCGGCCATGTACTTCTGACGATACAGATAGTAGGGCTTCATGCCCCGGGAAAGGGCAGCCTGCTGGCCCATGCGGGTCATTTCAGCGGTCATTTGCCCATCGGGCAGGGGCACATCCAGCAAATGCAGGATGGAAGAACGCTTGATGGACAGGGAATGAATGGTGAGGCTTTCGGGGGAAAGATCATGGCTCCAGCGGAGGGTTTCTTCAAACATCCTGAGATCTTCTCCGGGAAGCCCGGCGATCAGGTCCATATTGATGTGATGGAAGCCGGCCTGACGAGCCAGGGCATAGGCATCTTCCGTCTGTTTGGCGGTGTGATGGCGGCCGATGCGCTGGAGCGTGATATCGTGGCTGGTCTGAGGGTTGATGGAAATGCGGGTGGCGCCGGATTGCAGGATGATATCCAGCTTTTCCCGGTCGATGGTATCGGGTCTTCCGGCCTCCACGGTGACCTCAGAAACACGGTCGATGAAAGGTTTACAGGCTGTCAGAACGCGCTTCAAGAGCGGTGCGGGCAGGGAGGTGGGGGTGCCGCCGCCCATATAGAATGCCCGGGGACGCAGACCCAGTTCATCGATGAGCCGCAGGGTCTGGGCAATTTCCTGTTCCAGCGCTTCCGTGTAGGGCAGAAGCTGCTTGCCCTTGCCCACTTCTTCGCTGAGGAAGGAGCAATAGGCGCAGCGGCTGACGCAGAAGGGAATGCCCACGTACAGATCCACGTCTTTTTCGGTGGGCTGGGGATAGCGGGACTGCACTTCGATCAGATCGTGCAGCAACTGCATTTTTTCATCCTGAACATCAAAGATTTGCTGCACCTGCTGACAGGCTGCATCAAGGGACAGGCCGCTGTCCATGGCGGTATACACCAATCGGGAAGGGCGGATACCGGTGAGGGCGCCCCAGGGAGGCGTGAAACCGGTCATTTCCTTCAGGCAATCGTAGACCATCAGCTTCAGCTGGCGCTTGCGATAGCGCTTTTCCAGCAGTTCGCTGTTTTCGGGGGTGCGTATGGCTTCACGGGTATATGCATCGTTCAGGGAAACACGGCAAAGAATGCCTTTGGCAGTTTCTTCTTCCTGATGACGGATTACCGCTTCGCCGCCTTCTTCGTTAATGAAGAGGGTGATTTTGCCCAGAAAAACACGCACAATGTCTGCTACATCATTGCTGAACTGAGGAGCGGGTGTGAAAAGGCTGACGGAAGGCATATTAATGACCTCTTTCTTTTCCGATGGTGGAATGAGGGCCGTGGCCGGGATAGAAGGGCAGGGATTCGTCCATACGGTAAAGCCTGCGCAGAGAGGCAACCAGTTCCCGGAAATTGCCGCCCATCAGGTCGGTACGGCCATAACCGTGATTGAACAGGGTATCACCGGTGAACAGGGCGCTGTCAAACAGGTAGCAGACACAGCCGGGGGTATGGCCGGGGGTGTGGAGGACCTGAATGTCCATGCCGGCCAGGGTGAGGGCGGTGCCTTCCATCACATAATGCACATCGGCCTGCCGGGGCACAAAAAGCGAGCCATCGCCAATAGCGCTCCAGGCAGCGTCTTTGAGCATGATTTCATCCGCCGGATGCATATATACCGGGCAGGAGAAGGCGGAAAGGGCACCGGTGTGGTCGTAATGGCCATGAGTGAGCAGTACGGCTGTAATTTCCTTGCCGTTGGCCGATGCAATGATTTTATCGTAATCGTCGCCGGGGTCGATGACAATGCAGTCGTTTCTTTCGGACAGGGAGACGATATAGCAATTGGTTTCCAGAGAACCAACGGATAATGTGATAATGTTCATGATAACCTCTTAAAACATTTTTTTGCTGTCCAGCAGGATGGTGACAGGGCCGTCGTTGACAAGATGCACCATCATATGGGTGCGGAAAATGCCGTTTTCTACGGGTATGTTCAATTTGCGCAGCTCTGCACAGCACCTTTCATACAGTTCATTGGCAGGTTCGGGCAATTCAGCCTGGGTAAAGCCGGGGCGGTTTTGTCCCCGGGCATCGCCAAGCAATGTGAACTGGCTGACGGCCAGCACCTTGCCGCCTACCTGAGAGACGGAAAGGTTCATCTTTTCATTCTCATCTTCAAAAATGCGCAGCTTGGCAATTTTTCCTGCCATGTATTGGGCGTCCTTTTCCGTGTCGCCTTTTTCAACGCCGATCAGGGCGCACAGGCCTTTTTCAATGCGGCCTGTTTCCCGGCCGTCCACGGTGACATAAGCTTCGGATACCCTTTGAATCACACAACGCATGTTTTATTCCTCCATCATGCCTCTTTTTTTCAGCACGGCTTCTGCCACCCGCATGCCGTCTGCGGCTGCGCTCATGATGCCGCCGGCATAGCCTGCCCCCTCACCGCAGGGAAAGATACCCTGAATATTGCTTTCGAAACGCTCGTCCCGGGGGAGGCGTACCGGGCAGGAGGAACGGCTCTCCACGGCCGTCATCACCGCATCCGGCAGGGCAAAGCCCTTCAGACGGCGATCAAAAAAGGGAATGGCGGCCCGCAGCCCGTCCACAGCGAAGCCGGGCAGCACAGCCTTCAGATCAGCGCAGGTCACACCGGGGCGGTATGTGGGGGTGACGGAACCCAGCTTTTTTGTTTCTTTTCCCGCCAGGAAATCGCCGCACAGCTGCACCGGTGCGTGGTAATTGCTGCCGCCGGCACGGAAGGCCTTTTCCTCCCACATGCGCTGCAGTACATAGCCGGCCAGGGGATGATCGTCCCCGAAATCCGCAGTCTTCACGTCCACCAGCAGTGCGGCATTGGCGTCTTCGCCGTCCCGGGCAAAGGCACTCATGCCATTGGTGCACAGGGCGTTTTCCCGGCTGGCAGCAGGGACGACCGTACCGCCGGGGCACATGCAGAAGGAATATACCCCCCGGCCGTCGGGCAATTTGTGGGACAGATGGTATTCTGCTGCGCCAAGTGCCGGATGGCGGGCAAATTTGCCGTACTGGCTTTGATTGATAAGGGACTGGGGATGCTCAATGCGGACACCCACGGAAAAAGGTTTCTGGATCATATTCACGCCGCTGCGGTAGAGCATTTGCTGGGTATCGGCGGCGCTGTGGCCGATGGCCACGATCAGGGCGTCGGTGGCGATTTCGTGCTTTTCGCCGGATTGGATATATTCAACGCAGGTCAGTTGGTTTTTCGTGATTTGGATGCCGCAAAGGCGTGCACCAAAGTGCACAGTGCCGCCAAGCCGGATCACTTCTTTGCGGATGTTGGCCACCACTTGCGGCAATTTATCGGTGCCGATATGAGGGTGTGCAAGGTAGAGGATTTCCTCCGGTGCACCATGGTCAAACAGTTCTTTCAGGATCAGCTGGCAGCGCTTGTCCTTGATGCCGGTGGTCAGCTTTCCATCGGAAAAGGCACCGGCGCCGCCCTCGCCAAACTGGATATTGCTTTCGGTGTTCAGCGTTCCGCCGTTGGAGAAGGTTTCCACGGTACGGGCGCGTTTTTCAACGGCTTCGCCTCTTTCCAGTACAATGGGCTTCAGGCCGCACCGGGCCAGCGTCAGCGCAGCGAAAAGGCCGGCGGGGCCAAACCCCGCAATCACAGGCCGCACGCCCTGCGGAGCGGAACACCTTGGAAAGGCGGGAGCAGGGGGGAGAGGGGAGGCGATGCCGGGCTTTAAGCGTTTGAGCACCTGCTGCTCATTTTTTAGTGCCATATCCACCGCCACCACAAAATGCACATCGCCCTTATCCCGGGCATCCACGCTTTTTTTGCTGATGCGGAAAGAAAGCACCTGATCCTTTTCAAGGCGCAGCTTTTTCAGCGCCAGGGCCAGGGCGTCCTTTTCTGTTCCTTCAAGGGGCAAATTGATGTTGGCAATGCGAAGCAAGGAAGTCCCTCCGTCTTTTTACAACATAACTATATAATTATATCACCAAGCGACAATGGGGGCAAGGAAAACAGAAAAAAACAAAAAAGAAAAGCCCCGCATAAAACGGGGCTCTCCATACGTTGCTTATTGACGCTGCATAGCGGCGAAGCATTCGCTGCAATACACAGGGCGATCTTCCCTGGGCAGGAAAGGCACCTTGGTTTCGGCGCCGCAATTGGCGCAGATAGCGTCATGCATTTCACGCGGGGCATTGCCGTTGTTACGGGTAGCCTTGCGAGCCTGACGGCATTCGCGGCAACGGGTGGGCTCGTTCTGGAAGCCCTTTTCGGCGTAGAATTCCTGTTCACCAGCCGTGAACACGAATTCGTTACCACAGTCACGGCATACCAGCGTTTTGTCCTGATACATTTTGTTTTCCCCCTGATTAATATGTTGGTTAGCTTCGGCTGACCTGGTTTTTGACCCCACACACGCCGGCTGGGATATTGCTCTGCGAATTTTCGCCCTCACGCCATCCTCTCGTGTTTGCACACGGCCGGGCTTACATCTAGACCGCACCATGCTCACCGGAACTTTGCCCGGCTTACGTGGACCGCTTTGCCTGCGACTGGCATCGGCTTACAACCACAGACCCGATACAGCCAACCGCCGTCATTATATGCTCTTTTTTCAAGAAACGCAAGTTTTTTTTCTATATTTTTCCTTCAAATCAGTGTGTAAATGCAGTAAAAAACGAAAAAAGTACGAAAATGCTCTAAAATGGCACAAATTTGTTCAATTATAGGATAAGCATACAGTCGCCAAAGGAGAAGAAACGGTATCCTTTTTCCACGGCCTCCCGGTAGGCAGCAAGGGCCTCTTCCTGGCCCATCAGAGCGGAAACCAGCATCAGCAGCGTGCTTTCGGGCAGATGGAAATTGGTCAGCAGCACGTCCGTTGCCTTCATTTTCACGCCGGGGGTGATGAAGATATTGGTCATGCCCATACCGGGGTGGACGATGCCGTTTTCGTCTGCCGCCGTTTCCAGCGTGCGGACGGAAGTGGTGCCGATGCAAACGATGCGGCCCCCTCTTTTCCGGGCGGCATTGATCTTTTCCGCCGCTTCTTCTGTGACCTGCCAGTATTCGGAATGCATCACATGCTCGCTCACGTCCTCCACCTTTACCGGACGAAAAGTGCCAAGGCCCACATGGAGCAATACCGGAACAATCTCCACACCCATATCCCGGATGCGCTGCATCACTTCTTCCGTAAAATGCAGCCCGGCGGTGGGGGCGGCGGCGCTGCCTTCTTCCTTGGCATAGATGGTCTGGTACTGGGTGGGATCGGAAAGCTTTTCGTGGATGTAGGGGGGCAGGGGCATTTCGCCCAAACGATCCAGCAGTTCTTCAAACACGCCTTCATACAGGAAAGAAACGATACGGCCGCCGGCCGATGTGGTTTCGCCGATTTCCGCCCGAAGCAGCCCGTCACCAAAGGAAACCGTCACGCCTTTTTTCAGCCGTCTTCCGGGGCGCACCAGCGTTTCCCAGCTGTCCTTATCCACACGCTTGAGCAGCAGCACTTCCACCGGCACGCCGGTATCCTCTTTCACGCCCAGCAAACGGGCAGGAAGCACCTTGGTGTGGTTGATCACCATCACATCGCCGGGGCGCAGATAAGAAGGCAGATCCCGGAAGATTTTATCTTCATGCAGGCCGCTGTTCCGGTGGATGACCATCATCCGGGCGGCATCCCGGGGTTGGGCAGGGGTCTGGGCAATGAGCCGCTCCGGCAGGTCGTAATAAAAATCGGATGTTTTCATGGATTTATGCTTCCTTTGACCATTGATAGGCGATGCGGGGATCGCCGTTTTCCAGATAGATGATGCCGCAGCGGCGAAAGCCGTTCTTCTCCACCACATGCTGCATGGTATGGTTATCGTGGTGGGTGTCCACCCGGATTTCATCGGTATATTGCATGGCGAAACCCTTGGCAAGGCTTACAAAGCCTTTCACTGTGCCGTCAGAAGCGATGCGGTGAATGGTGCCGTAGGGCTTGGCATTGGGCCAGGCGCCGTCGATATAGCCGTAGGTAGGGTCTTCCCCCAGAATGAAGGCGAAAACGCCGTGCAGGCCTGTTTCGCTTTCCAGTACAAAAAGCTGCTGCTTTTGAATATCCTCTTCCAGCATCTCCCGCTGGGGATAGCCGTTGATCCACTGGTTCATGTTGCCGGTGGAGCGCATGTATGCCCGGCCAATGGCGTAAAGATCTTCAATACGATCCAGATCGGCAGGGGCGGCAAGGCGAATGTTCATATCACAAAAACATTCCTTTCAGGGTCAGAATAGCTGGGTCTGCTCCGCATCGGCGGGCAGCTCCGGCTTATTGGCCGGGGGTGTTTTGCCAAGATGGGTATAAGCGGAGGGGGTGCAGATGCGTCCCCGGGGGGTGCGCATGATGAAGCCCAGCTGCATGAGATAAGGCTCGTATACGTCTTCAATGGTCACGGCATCTTCGCCGGTGACGGCAGCCAGGGTATCCAGCCCCACCGGACCGCCGCCGAATTTATTGATCATGGCGGAAAGCAGCGCCCGGTCCACCCGGTCCAGCCCCAGGGCGTCCACGTCCTGCATCTGCAGGCTTTCGGCGGCCACCTGCGCAGTGATGCGGCCGTCGCCGCGCACCTGAGCATAGTCACGCACCCGCTTCAAAAGCCGGTTGGCAATACGGGGAGTGCCGCGGCTGCGCTTGGCAATTTCCAGAATGCCGTCGTCATCGTAGGGCATGCCCAAAATTCCGGCAGAGCGGGCCACGATCTGGCTCAATTCTTCAGGAGAATACATCTGCAGCCGGAAAATGATGCCGAAACGATCCCGCAAAGGGGCAGACAGACGGCCGGCCCTTGTGGTAGCGCCAACCAGCGTAAACTTGGGCAGGTCAAGGCGCATGCTGCGGGCCGTGGGCCCCTTGCCGATCATGATATCCAGGGCATAATCCTCCATGGCGGGGTACAGCACTTCTTCCACGGCCCGGGACAGGCGATGAATTTCGTCGATAAAGAGGATATCCCCGGCGTTCAGGTTGGTGAGGATGGAGGCCAGATCCCCGGGACGCTCAATGGCCGGGCCGGAAGTGACCCGGATATTCTGTCCCATTTCTGCGGCCACGATGCAGGCGAGGGTGGTTTTGCCCAGGCCGGGAGGGCCGTAGAGCAGGATATGGTCCAGGGCGTCATGCCGCTTGAGGGCGGCGTTGATATAAATGCTCAGGCTGTTTTTTACAGCATCCTGGCCAATGTATTCTCTCAAATGATGGGGGCGCAGGGAGGTCTCGATATCTTCATCCTCCGGCCGCATGCCGGTCATCACCAGACGATCATCCATGGAAAATTTCCTCCAATATCAGTTGGTTCTGCAATTTCAGATCACATGCCGGCCATGCTGCGCAGGGCCAGACGGACAAGATCGTTGGCCTTGTCGCTTTGCCCGCGCACCTGAGAGATGGCCCGGGCGGCTTCCTGAGCGGTGTAGCCCAGGGCCTGCAGGGCGGCCAGCGCTTCGGTGGCGGCATCCTCCTGCACGGGGGTGAAGGATGTGTGAGCGGTGGGGGCGGCGGCAAAATCGCCTTCGGAAACCTTTTCCTTCAGCTCCAGGGCAATGCGCTGGGCTGTTTTTTTGCCCACACCGGGGGCACGGGAAAGAGCGGTCACATCCCCTGTCACAATGGCCAGGGAAAGATCCCTCAGCGGCATGCTGCCCAGGATCGCCAGGGCCAATTTCGGGCCGATGCCGCTAATGGAAAGCAGCTTCAGGAACATGGCCTTTTCTTCCCGGGAGGAAAAGCCGTAAAGCTCCATGGCGTCTTCCCGGACGGAAAGATAGGTGTACACTTTCATGCTTTCACCGGCAGGCGGCGCATCCTGCAATGTGGTCATGCTGACGGAGAGAAGATACCCAACGCCCTGCACGTCCAATACCAGTTCGTTCTGGCCTTTATCGGCCACGGTGCCTTTGAGATATGCATACATGGGAATATCCTCCTTATTTCATGCGGAACTGTTCCCGCATCCGGCCGGAAGCGGCATGGGTGAGGGCGGCGGCCACAGCGTCGGCGGCATCGTCGGGTTTGATGATGTCCGGCAGATTCAGCATCATTTTCACCATCAGCTGTACCTGCTTTTTATCTGCCTTGCCATAGCCGGTAACGGCCTGCTTGATCTGCATGGGGGTGTATTCATACATGGGCTTGCCAAATTCTGAGCAGGCGCACAGGGCACATCCCCGGGCGGCACCCACGTTGAGGGCGGTGGTAACGTTCTTGGCAAAGAACAGTTCTTCAAACACCACTTCGTCGGGCTCGTATGTGCACAACAGGCCGCTCACGTCCACAAAAATCTTGTGCAGCCGCTCCGGCATGGGCATATCCGGCGGGGTGATGACGGCCCCGGCCTGCACCAGGGTGTTCTTCCTGCCGTCCGTATCCACCACGCCCCAGCCCATGGTGGCCAGGCCCGGGTCAATTCCCAAAATGCGCATAGAAGCCTCCTGAAAAATAATCATATTATTATAGAACAAATGTGCGCAATTTGTCAATCGCACCGGGCAGGAGAAGGGCATTTCCGGAAACAAAAAAGCGCCGGAAAAACCGGCGCTCAAACAGGGGTTACTTGGCGGTTTCGATGTTTTTTACCAGATCATTGACTCCCAGCAGGCTGCAGGCGGGATCCAGCTTGGCATCCATGAATTCATAGCCTACAAGCGGAGAAAAACGCAAGATGGAAAGCTCTGCGTCGGGATCATCTTTGATTGCCGCAAAATAATCATCGGTTGTGCGTATGGGAGTGCCGTTGACCTGGAAAATGATATCGCCGATCTGCACATGGGGCTGCGGTGTTTTTCCCTCTTCAAACATCATCACAATGATGCCGGCGGTAATCCCGGTATCGGGCATGTATTGAATGAAACGGGTGGCTTTATCAGCACAAAGCCTGAAATCTTCGTTGTCCTGCACCTGGGTATACATAACAAAGCATTCAATGGCGGCATCATACATTTCGAGCGTTAAGAAATACTGTGCCTTGCCCCAAAGCAGGGGAGGATCGTCTGTGATGAGCGGCTTATTCCTTTCGTATCCTTCCGCTTTGGCTTCTTCCAGTTGCTGACGTAATTTTTCCAATTCATCACGCTTTTGTTCCAGGATTTCCATTTTCGTCTCAATTCGCAATTGGGCTAAATCTTTTTCATGCTCCAGAATACGGGCGCTTTGCTCTCCCATCTGTTCCAGTGAATCCACGCAATCCTCATAACGATTGATCACGCTTTTCGCATGGCTGTTCACATCCGTTTCGTTGGTTCTCCACATTTGATTTTTTGCTACAATATCCAGATCGGGCAGTATATCCGTTTTCAACTGAAACAATGCGTCTTCATTCACGGCAAATAAAACACTATTGAGCATGCTGAACACCATGTCGGCTTCAAGCTGCCCCATTTCCTGATATGTCTGAATCCATTTCAGCTTATCGCTTGCGAGGGTGGTTTCGTCCTCAAGGAGGAAGCTGTTCAGATACATCAGGTTTTCATACGTTCCTTCCATTGTTGTGCGGAGAAACAGGGGCTGTATTTCGATATCGGCAGAGGTCATGGGGGTTGCGGCGGCACGTTCAACCAAACCGGGGCTTATGTCCTGAATTTCGTTTAACATGTACAGGATTGTATCCATGCTTTGGTTTAATTTGCTGCGAACAACGACTTTTGAGATTGAGCCGCCCCCGCGCACATAATTTTCTGCTTCTTTCAGGCCGGAAATATAGGCTGCCTGGGCCTGGTCGAAGGCGGTGATGTTATACATCAGGTCAGAAATTACTTCATCCACTAGATTTCGTTCCTGATCGTTTTTAGGGAAGATGTTCAGGTGCTGATACAGCTGATAGCCGCCAAAGGCCAGCAATGCGCACAGCAGTATTCCTGCCATCACCCAGATGAGCCGCTTTTGCGGAGCAGCCACTGGCCGGGAATGGAGATTGGTGCGCAGCAGGGCCGTCATGGCCTGCAATTGCACCACGTCTGCCTTCAGCACATTGTAGCGCAAAAGCTCCTTCATGTCTTCAGGCACGGCGTTGGTGAACAACTCGTTCACATCGCCGCCGTCGCAGATGATGGGGATGATGTTTTTGTTCATCTGCAGAGCCCGCTCCACTTCCTTGCGCACCCAATCGTCCTTTTCATTGCAGCGTTCCAGCGCACGGGGAGAAAGCACCAGCAAAAAGTCGGTGCAATGGTCAATCACGTCATAAAGGGCATCGTCGAATTTTCCGGACTGCAAATTGTTCACATCCAGAAAGGCCCGGTAGTTCATCTGCAGCAGGGTGGAATGAAGGGCCACGGCACTGTTGATGCCTCCGTCCCGGCGGTAGCTGATAAATATGTCAAATCTCTTCTTTGCCAAAGGGAAGACCTCCTTTGAAATATGTGCAAGTCCTGATGAATTGCATTATATCACAATGAAAAAGACGATACAAGGAAATACTTTTCATTTTTGCCTGTCTGGAGTATAATATAAAATGGTAAAATGGATGCATGAAAAAGGGCGCTTTGGCCGTTGATTGTAAAGAAAGGATTTCTTTTGCAGGTATGAAAAGAAGCTTTATTGTTTTATGGATTGTGTTGCTGCTGCTGCAATGCACAGGTGCTGCGGCGCTGGACGGGCCGGTGAAGGCCAGCGTGAAGGGGCAATTGATCCGGGCGGAAGGATTGTCTGAAGAAGGAATCGCTGCTGCAAACCAATTGCTTGAGCGGCTGGAAATTCGGATGAATGTCTGGCCGGAGGGCGAAAAGGCATCGCTTCTGATGGACGGAAGGGACATGTGGCAGTTAGAAAGATGGGAAAAGGAAGCCCAAACGTGGGTGGCCTTTTCCGGGATCAACTGCTATGTGACAAATGAAGGACAAAAGAATGCATTGACGCTGTTGGCCGGCGGGGATGAAATGACAATTTATCAGCCGGAAATGGTTTTGTATGCTTCCCTGGCGGAAGAATTGTTTGCAGTGATGGGCGACCAGGTGCCGGTAAACAAAAAGGACACCACAGAAATCACCAATGCCCGTGCTTCCGCTTCGTATGATCTGTATACCTTCACGGCGGAGGAGATGAACCTGCTCTGGCCGCAGATGCTGGAAAAGGTGTGGAACAGCATTTTTCCGAATGGAGGAGACGAGGAGCTATACGCAAAGGCGGCGGAGGCTGCCTTTACCTCCGACGTGCGCATCAGGCGGCTGTATGATCATTCCAAGGCAGATATGGGCCTGCAGCTGACAGGCAATGGTACCGTGCTGGGCAGCGAACGGAAAATATCCCTTTTGTATGGCTATACGGCGGGAAAGGGCGGCAGCTTTACATTGTCCCTTCGGCCGGTGCAGGGAAAGGATACCACGAAAATTACCGCTGCCCTGAAGGAAACCATCCGGGAGGAAAAGAAAACATATACCTTCTCCCTTGATTTTTCCAATACCCTGGCAGGAGAAAAATGCACTTTTTCGCTTTCCGGCAAATGGACCCGGGAAGGGGAAAGGGGCAGCGGTGAAACGACCTTCACCGGAAACGACGGCATTACATGGGTTCTTTCGCCGGATGTGACGGTGGCAGAAGAAAAAGTGCAGGGAACCATGGAGGTTGCTGCCAAAAAGAAAAACAAAATGCTGTGTGCATTTTTGCTGGAAGGGCATATTGCTTCTGCCGGTGCACAGCCGGATAGGACGTATGAAAACATCGTTTCCCTGCAGGGGATGACGGATGAACAGGCCCGGGCAGCCCTGGCCGAAGAAGAAATGGTGCTGATGCGGGCCATGAAATATCTGATGGACGGACTGAATGAAAAAGAACGCTGGCTGCTGACCCATGAAATGCGGACGGAAAACTGGCTCAATGGGCCGGCAGTGCCGGTGATGACGGAAACGGAAGATGATTTGTTGCTGGAGGAGGATTGGGAATGAAGAAGGCTGTATTGTGGCTGGTGATTTGCCTGCTGGTGTTTTCCTGGACGAATGCACTGGCCGAAACACCCACGGTGGATGAAGTATTTGCCGGGCAGATCCGGGACTATGCGCTAAAGGGAACGGCGAATTTTTCCGTTTTAGGGGAAGAAACCGGCCTTGTGGAAAGCGGCTTGTTTCAGATGCTGAAGGAAAGCCTGCCCGGCATTTCTGTTTCCTTTGGGCATTCCATGTATGAAAAAAAATATCCCGGCGGTTATGTGCGTTTTAATGGGGCGGACGGCGAAGAAAAAGAAATTTTGTTTGCCTACAATGACGATGTGATCGCCCTGGGCGGCAATACCGTTTCCGATGATGATACCTGGTATGCGGTGGAAAAGGAACTGACAAAGGTGCTGGGCCTGTTTGAAGAACAGGATGAAAATGCGCTGCCCGGTATCCGGGAAATCATGGCCGCCATGGAAAAGGCGGATGATGCCTGGAAAGAAAAGGCGGCAGAAAGGCTTTCCGCCTATGAAACGGCCCTGAGCATCTGGATGAACCAGTATGCCGTGAGCCGCACCGGCAGGGAAGGCGATATTCTTTACAGCGAGTTGGCCTGCGAGATTCCCACCGATGCGGTGAAGGCGGAAATCCGGGGGCTGTTACAGCTGTTCTACAGTGATGAAGAAACCCTGCAGCTGCTTTCCCAGGTGCTGGAGCCCATCGGTGCCGGCATTTATCTGAACCCCGCCATGGAAAGCCTGCTTTCCATGCTGGCGGAAAATGCCATGCCGGATGGCGTGGTGCAGGTGGTGCGGCGTTTTGACCCACAGGGCACGCTGGTATTGGATAAGATCAGCCTGCCCCTTCCTGCCTTTGAAAACTGGCAGCAGGTGAGCGTGGAGATCACCGGAAAGGGCGATCTGGGCTTCAGCCTTTCAGATGCCCAGGGGAAAGCCATTCTTTTCTCGCTGGTTGCAGGGGAAGAGGGCCATTATACCGGCAGCGTTGCTTTGGACAATATGATGGAAGCGTATCCCCATATCGGCTTTGATTTTGATTTTTCCTGGCAGGTGATGGAGGAAACCTATTCTCTGCAGGAGGATAAGCTGGAAAGGCTCAAGCAGGGGGTGTTGACCCTGACGCCGGACAAGGAAACCCTTCTTCCTGCCCAGCGCATCACGCTGGATGTTTCCTACTCGTCCGACAGCGGCGAACGTTCCGTAGTCACCATGCAGGCGGATATGGTGTGGATGGATATCGAAAAAGGTGCTTCCCTGGCGGCGGCGGTGAAGGTAAAGGCGGCCAACCGGTTTGAAGTGACGAAAATGGAGGATATCAAAAACATTCTCTATTTCAGCGACGTGCCTGCCGGGCAGCGTCAGGCCCTTTTGAGCCACATCCTGCTGGCACCGTTTGAAAGCATGTGGCCGGCGGAGGAAATTCAGTAACGCCGGGGCAGGAACAGGCGGCGCTGAAATGCACCGATGTTTTCAATTGTCGTCTTTTGCGTCTGAAAACCACCAAAAGAACACGCTGCTGACTTGAGCAGCAAGACAGAATATGGTAAAATATCCACGTAATCAACAAGGAGGATTTGATAGAATGAAAAAGATTGTTGCGTTGCTGCTTTCTGTGATGCTGGTGCTGGGCTGCACCGGGGCTGTGGCGGAAATGGATCTGTCCAATGGTGTTTCGGTGAGCGCATCCTATGAACTGAACAAAGATATGTTTTCTGCCCTGCTGCAGCTGACGGCCGGTACAGAAATGGCGGAGGAAATTCCTGAAGAAATGATCGCTGCGGTGATCGATCTGCTTTGCGCCATCAACGTTACGGCTGCCGTGGACGGCGAAACCCTGAACCTGAACCTGAACCTGAATGAAACGCCCATTGTGACGCTGGAGGGCAGCGTGCTTGCTGACGGCAGCATTGCGGCCGCCACCAATATCCTGCCCAGCTATGTCTTTGGCGTGGATGCCCAGACGATGAGCCAGCTGCAGGCGGAACTGGAAAATGCCATGGGCCAGATCGATGTGAAAAAACTGGAGGCCGCCGCTGAAAAGCTGGAAGATGGTGTGGAAGATGTGATGGAAGGCCTGGCCGAAAAATGGCTGAACAGCGATAAGACCGTGCAGGAAACGGGCAAATATATGATGGGCGATGTGACCTATACCCACATGACCGCCATCGAAACCGACAGCAACGATCTGCTGCTGTTCGTTCAGGATATGATGAACGGCCTGATCCCCCTGTTGGAAACCTATTTCATTGAATCCGGTCTGCCGGTGGAAGAAATGGACTTTGATGAACTCAAGGAACCCTTTGCTGAAGAAATCACCCCGGAAGCGGATCCCATCCCCGTGTATCTGACGATTTATGACGAAGCCCAGGGCTATGATGATTATGCCTACATCACCTTCGAAATGGCGGATGACGAAGGCGCGCTGGCTATGGTGTTCGCTGTCTATGATGAAGACGTGGAAGCCAGCATCTATTTCGGCGAAGGCAATTTCGAAAACGTGGACGAAATCATCAACGCTGCCTATGACGGCCAGGAATTTGCCATGGTGCTGGATGTGGCCGCGGTGACGGGCGAAACGGATGAAGAAATGAACGTGGTGTTTTCTCTGGTGACCGGCGGCATGTTCATGGGCTATTATGTGGAAAGCAAGCCTGTGGACGGCGGCGTGGACGGCCGGATGGAAATGTACTTCATGAACGATGAAACGCCTCTGTTGAGTGCTGATGTGAAGGTGCGTCCCCTGACGGAAAAGCTGGCTCCCGTATCGGTGGAGAATAAGACGCTGGTGACCATTGATCAGCTGATGGATATGGACAGCGAGCTGGAAGACGGTATCGAACAGGATGCCACCACGGCCCTGAGCAGCCTGCTCATCAACGCCATCGTTGCTGCTCCCGATGAAATTCAGGCCATCATGAATATGGCCGTGCAGATGGAATTCCAGGAAGAAACCATGGAAACTGTGGAAATTTACGAAGATGATGCTGACGATTGGGAGTTTGCGCCCGCATCTGAATACAACGATCTGTACGAATATGATGAAGAAGCCAACGAAAATGCTGCTGACGGAAACGTGGATGCCATGATGAATGACGCCGTGAACAGCATCATGCAGGTAATGGGCAAATAACAAACAAACAAGGGCGCCGGTGCGGAAAAACACCGGCGTTTTTTTCTTTGATTTGGTTGAGTGATAACGGAAGATGTGGTACAATAAAATAAAGCGAAGTGAAATAAGAGAGGAGAACATATATGCCGGATATATTTTCCCTGCCGCAGGCCCAGCCGTTTGAAATGGAAAGGGGCGAGCATGGCGTATTATTGATCCACGGCTTTACCGGCAGCCCCTCCCATATGAGGATGATTGGAGAAGGGTTGGCAGAAAAAGGCTTTTCAGTGAAAGGTATTTGCCTGCCCGGCCACGGCACAAGGCCGGAGGATATGAAAAACGTTTCCTGGCAGGACTGGCTGCTGCATGTGCGTATGGCTGCAAAGGAAATGCAAAAGAAATACCGCTATTTCAGCGTTTCCGGCCTTTCCATGGGCGGCGTGCTGTCGCTGATCATGGCACAGGAAATGGATGTGACGGCTTGTGTGCCCATT
>JAFSBN010000135.1 GCA_017437265.1 Clostridia bacterium | reverse complement strand
TCCTTTTGCAAAACGCCATGGACATCCGGCTCTGCCATGTGCACCCGGATGGCCCCCCGGTCCTGCAGGCCCATCAGGGGGCGCATCACGGCGTTATGCTCCTGATGGGAGATGATGACTTCGTCCCCCTGGTGCAAAAAGCCCTTGATGGCCAGGTTCAGGGCATCGGTGCAGTTGAGGGTGAAAAGACTGTTTCCTATCTGCTGCACGCCCAAAAGACGGGCGGCGGTTTCCCGGGCATGGTTCAATATCCGGGCCCCGGCCAAGGCCCCCGGATGGCCGCCCCGGCCAGGATTGCCGCCTATCTTTTCCATCACGCCCCGGACGGCGGCCCCCACTTCCGGGGGCTTGGGAAAGCTGGTGGCGGCGTTATCCAGATAAATCATGGGGCCCTCCTTCCGGCACGGGAAATGCCTGTTTCTCATATACTGTATGAGAAGGAAGGGAGGATGATAACCATGGAAGAAAGATTTGCCCTGGCGGCGTTTCGTTCCCGGCAGCAGGTGATGCGCTTTGACAGCGCCCTGCGCCGCAGCGGCGTGGCCACCCAAATCATTTCCACCCCCAAGGATATTCAGGTGGGGTGCGGTTTATCGGTGCGGTTTGAGGTGGGGGATGCGAAAAAGGACCAGGTGGTGTACCGCCGGTATAACCCCGGGAACCTGATTCGCTTTTATTTGTTCACACGGCTGCCCGGGGAAAGCAAAGGACGCATAACGCCCCTTACTTAAGGGCATCCTACAGGCAGAAATTTCCCGAAAAAGGAGCAATTGCCATGCAGCGCCTTCGCCTGTTTTTTGCCGCTTGGGGGCATTATGTGCTGGCTCTGATGTGCGTGGCGGCCATTTTGCTTTCCGCCCTGTGGACCCGGGATGAACAGCGGCTGCAGGGCATGGAGGCCCCGGCCCATGCGGATCAGGCCCAGCGGCTATCCCAGGTGACCCCCTCCCCGGCCCCGGTGGATATGCAAAGGCCGGTAGAAGGGAAAACGGTGCGGCCTTTTTCCGAAGGGGTGGTGTATTTTGAAAAAATGTGCTGCTATGGCCTGCACCCTTCCACCGATGTTCAGGTGCAGGAAGGGGAAAAAGTGCTGGCGGCCTTTGACGGAAAGGTTACCTGTGAAGGGGAAAGGCTGTGCCTTTCTGATGGGGACTTCACCCTTTGGTATGAAGGCATCCGCCCGGCCTTTTCCGGCCCCCGGCAGGTGAAAAAAGGCATGCAGGTGGGGGTGGCAACGGGAGGAGTGGCCTGGGAAGGGGAGGGCATTTTGTGCCTCACCCTGTACCGGCAGGGAGAAGAAGAAAACATAGAAGCATTCTGGGAATAACATATTTGGGATGCATCGAAGGCACATGCCCTTCGACTGCAATCTACGGCCGTAAAAAATAGGGTTTGCAGCTTCCATAAGGAGGCTGCAAACCCATTTTTACAGGAAATGTGATGGGACCGAATGAAGGACTTAGAAGCAGACCTTCATTCGCTCTTTTAGTTATGCAGGCGGTTGGGGTAGGTTTTGATGAAAGCGCCGTCCACCCATTCCGTCATCACTTCAGCGAAGTGGGCCTGCTGGGCGGAGAAGAGAAGGCTCTGTTCCAGGCTGGCCCGGGCGGCTTCCTGTTCATAGGGGCCTTCTTCCACGTCCCCGGCGTACTGGATGATGTGGAAGCCGTATTCCGTTTCCAACAGCGTTACATCGCCCACCTGTTCCAGGCCCATGGCGGCCTTCTGGAATACGTCGGAGAAGTTCGTATACCCATCCCTTATGGCGTAGCCATTCTTGGGGGCGGTGGTATCCACGCTGTGCTGGGCCATCAGGGCGTCAAAATCCGCC
>JAFSBN010000134.1 GCA_017437265.1 Clostridia bacterium | reverse complement strand
TTCTGCCGCCAACCGGATGCACAGCCTCCGGGGAAAACGAAAAAATAAGCGGTTGGGAAAATGTATTTTCCCAACCGCTATTTTTATCGTTTTCATTATGCCCGTGGTGATGTTTCTATTCGTTTCCTCACGCTTCATGCGGAAGCAATTCTGTTCGATGCGATTGTGTGTCGCAAAATGGGTCCAGGGCCAATGGCCCTGGTGTAAACAGGTTCGGTTTTGATCAATCAGGAATCAATCTCTCCAATTTTTTGCCTGCGAACAAATTTCCTCCTTATACCGGCAAAACTGTTCATACACCTGCTGCGTATCCCAGGTAATCAGCCGGTCGAAGGGCGTTTTCTGCATCAAATGCCGCACGAATTTTGCCCCCAGATAATAACCCACATCGCCCTTTCTTTCATAGGACGCCCAATCGCCAAAGAAGCGCTGGTTTTGGAAGGTCATATGGGGCAGGTCTGCCGCAAAATCTGACAGAAGCTGCACAAAGTGCGCATCGCACCAGGCTTTCCAGCCGTCCCTGTCCTGATGAAAATAATCGTCATCCCCGGAAAGCAGCTGCTCAAACACCATGGCAACGCCCTCTGTGAACAATTGCCACACAAAGGCTTCTTCCTTATTTTCCGTTTCCCTTTCCAGTGTGCCCCACCGGGCCTGATACACATGGCCCAGTTCGTGCCAGACAAGGCCCCGCATAGCATCCATGCCCTGCCAGCCCAGCTCCAGTATTTTTTCTGCTCCCAGCAGCACATGCAGCCGGCCGTTTACCTCCGTCACCCATCCCGCGCCGTTCAACAGCCCCAGATACAGCACGATCTCCACATCCATGCTGCAGCCGAATAAGGAAAGCACCCTTTCCTCCATTCCTTTTGTGACGGCAGAAAAATGCCTTTCCATTTCCTGCAGCCCCGGATGCCCGGGCACCGCTTCCAGCACCGGCAGAAAATCCCCTTCCCAGGTGTATTTCCCTGTGGCAAGGCAGCTGTCCACATCCGAAAGAAACAGGGATGCACAGCCGGGAAACACCTTTTCAATGTACGTTTTCCATTTTTCCAGGCTGAATTTCCCCTGCACATACACCTCTTGTGCGCCCGTCAGGGCATTCTTGCAGCGGATCACGCCTTTTCCCCTCCGTACATTAGTTCCAGTTTGCACATCATATCCTCCAGCACGAAACGGCTGTCGATATTTTCGTACACCCGGATGAGGGGCGCATGTTCCTTTTCGGTGCAGGTGGTATCGGGATTCACAAAAGGTGCCGGGCGCATGCAATATTTTCCGCAGGTGGGGCTGATGGCCAGGCCCACTGCCGGGTTATCCCCCAGGGACCAGCTTTCCCCTGCCGTCCAGCCGGCATGGGGGCCCATGTTGTAGTGTACCATGTTTTCAAACAAATGCTTTCCGATTTTGCCGCAGGGATAAATGCGCCGCTCTATTTCAGCCAGAGAAATATGCATGGTGCTGTACACATGAAAGGGCACCAGCCACAGATCAATGCCGCTTTGCAGCACAAAATTGGCTGCCTCGATATCGTTGCCGGAATTGAATTCCCGCAGGTCAGGATTTGGGTGATCCACATCCTGGCCGCCAATCCAGATGACGGTGAATTTCCCCTTGATTTCAGGATGAAACTGCATCGCCCGGGCCACATTGGTAATGGCCCCAAGGCACAATACAAACAAGGGCTTTTCCTCTTCCCGCATGGCTTCCTGTGCCAGAAATGCCCCGGCCTCAGACAGGGGCTTTCCCTGCACCTGCTGCAGATTTCCTTCTTCCCCCATGAACACCGGCACATCCATCTCCATGCAGGAGAGAATGGTTATGATTTCATCGTAGCTTTTTTTCGTGGTTTCCGGCCCGCCGAACTGCTCGGCAAAGAGGGCCTTCACCTCCAGCTTTTTGCTCATCAGCGCCTGAGCAATGGCAAAGGGATCGTCCGCCTCACAGGCCGCATCCGTATCCACAATCACCCGGATCTTCTTGTTTTCCGGCACATCGTATTGCAGCTGATTTTTCATTTTTCATAATCCTCCCGCAAAAGGCCATAAATGTGATAATCGCAATAGACGCTCACCATTTTTCCCTGCCGGACAGTGCCCTCCCTTACAAAGCCGCACTTTTCCATCACCCGGCAGGAGGCCACGTTCCGCACATCTGCCCCGCCGTTGAGCCGCTGAATTGCCGTCTGAGTAAAGATAAAGCGCACCACTTCCTGCAGCGCTTCGGTAGCATAGCCCCGGCCCCAATATGCCGGGTTCAGCCGGTACCCCACATCGCCCATACGGCCGTTCTGAATATCAAAAACCGCTATTTCGCCCATCACTTCGTTTTTTTCCTTCAGCACCATGCCCCACTTGAAATCCGGGCTGGGCTTGCGCTTCACCCAGGGCCGGGGATCCACAAACAATTCCCCGGGGTTCTTTTCCCCCCGGGTCGCTTTCCTGCCCCAATAGGTATACACCTCATCCAGCCCCAGCCATTTTTCCAGATCCGGCACATCCTTTTCCGTCATGGGCCTGAGGATCAGCCGCTGCGTTTCCAGAGGAGGCGTGTTTTTTTCATAATCTGTCAGCATGTTTTTCTCCTTTTCCCGCATCAGCACGGCCGCCTGTCCCTATTCCACATAGTTTTCTTCCATGGTGTCCAGGCACACACAGCACAGCCGGCCGCCGTATGCTGCGCCACAATCGATCAGCAGGTTATGGTGGGACAGATACATTTCCGCCCGGCCGGTAACGGCAAGGGTGGGGGTGTGGCCGGAAACGATGTAAATATCCGGGTCTGAAAAATACTGCTTTTCATAATCCGGCCGGGAGCAGGCAAGCTCCTCAAAGGTATATTGACGCAGCTTTTTGCCCTCTTTGAAATTGCCCAGCCCCGCATGCACCAGAATGAAGGTTTTGCCTGCCGCTTCCACCACGTCATACAAAGGCGCATCGGAAAGATAATCCAGCACGTCTTCCTTTTCTTCTTCCGACAAGCTGCGGAAGGCCTGCATGGTGGTATGGCCGCCGTTTTGCTGCCAGTCCAGGATGGCCCGCATCCAGTTTGCATCCAGATGGCTGCCTGCATTTTCCGCCGTCACTTCCACGTTCAGCTTTTTCAGAATGTGCAGCGCCATGCCTTCATGATTGCCCAGAATGAAAAACACGTTTTCCCTTTGCATCATGTCCTGTAAAAGGCGGATGGGTTCCTTGCCCCGGTCCACCGCATCCCCCAGCACATAGAGGGTGTCTTCCTGGGAAAAATGAATTTTCTCCAGCATGGCCCGGTATTTTTCATACTCTCCGTGGATATCGCTCATCACATAAATCACAGGTTTCTCCCCTCCTTTTTCGATAATTACTGAAATTTTTTCAATACATCCGAAATGAGCAGGCTCACGTTTTCCAGTTCATCCTCCAGCCCGGCCTCTTTGCAGGCCCGGGCCATGGGCGATACGATCCCAAGGGCGTACTGCACGCACATTTCCTGCTGCAGGGCGGTGGCGGATGGGCTGAAATACAGCCGTCTGCACAAAAGCGCCCCCTTCAGGTAACATGCCGCTTCCCCTGCCGCATCGTTTTTCCGGTGCATATTTTCCGCCTGCATCAGGTACACCCGGCACTGCAGCCGCATCACCCCATCCCGGCTCACTTCATCCATTAGCCACCCGCCGGGAATAGGTTTTTCCGGCATTTTTTCCATCAGCATTTCCGCAAGCATTTCCGCATCCCAAAGGGCGTCCGGGTTTTTTTCACCAAGGCAGGCCGCTTCCTCCACACGCAGCCGGGCCAGACAAAAGGACAATTGCAGCTGTGTTTCCTTTGCCATCTCCAGGTGATAGGTGCGGCATCGTTTGATATAGCTTTCCACAAAATTGGCCGCCATGGCATAGTAATGCTCCGGGCGCTGAAGGGCGCTTTGGTGGTTTTCAGCCACCCCTTTTTCCGACAAAAGCACCAATTCCAGCGCCATCACCAGCACCGCATGGTAGGCCATGCGCAGCCGTTTTTCATCCGCCGGTGCCAGGCCGCCTTTATTTATTTCCTCTTCCAGTTCCAGCATTTTTTTCACAAATACCAGCGCACACTGCACATTGATGATTTCATCCGGCAGCTTCATTTTGATACCCCTGCGGGTATTTTGCCGGTAAAGGACCAGCATGGTATCTATGTGCCGGTAAAGTGTATACAATTCTCCCAGCCACAGCCTTTTCCCATATTCCTCCCCATGGCTTTGCAGGCTGCGCCGGGCTCCCTCCAGCGCTTCCCGGTGCACTTCGTCCGGATAGCGGCGGCAGGCGTCCCGGGCCAGCTTCATTTTTTCCCTGTCCAGGGCCACATTCACCATATACCATTTTTCCAGCGCTTCCAGGTGTTCTTTTTCATCCTTTTCTGCCAGGCAGGCATCTGCCAGAGCGCTGCATACGTCTGCCAGTTTCTGTGCAAAAGGCGGCAGCGGATCCATGGAAAAATACCGCCACAACACCCGCACCGCATTTTGCAGATACTCTCTTTTTTGTCCATTGTTTTCCGTTTCGCCGGCCAGCTGGATTTGCAGGAAGGAAAGGGTTTTGAGCATTGGGGCATTGTATCGGCCGTGAAGGGCGTTTTTCATCTGATGGTACGCTTCTTCTGTCAGGCTGCTTTTTCTTTTGCGGAAAAGATCCAGCGCTTTTTCCGCCCCCGGGGGTACTGCGCCCCGAAAGGGCGATGCCGGGCAATCCACATGATCCATCACCTGCATCAGATCAAAAAACAAACGGCTGTATTCCTGCTGCTGTTCATTTTCTATACAAAGGAAGGGCAGCAGCTGATCCAAAAAGTCACACAGCCGCGCCATCACCTTCTCCATTTCTTCATCCAGACAAAAGCCGGCCATGGAGGGAAAATGCATGAACACCAATGTTTCCAGATAGGAATGGACGCTGCTGCCGCTTCGTTTTCCCTTCAGAAAATCGGCATAGGAAATGGTTCTGGTCACGCTGAACCCAACCGCATCCCACAGCGCCAACACGATGCGGAAAAATTGCCCCTGATGATACAAAAGACGTGTCTTTTCGGAAAGCATTTCTTGCTGCGAAAGGAAGCAAAGCGCATCCTCCAGCCTTTGCTGAATGCGCTTCTCCTCCCCCTCTTCCTCTACAAACGCACAGGCCGCCCAGCGGATGGTATGTTCCGCCCGGGCAAGGGAAGAAAGCGGCAGGGCAAGCAGCCGAGAGAGAGTCTTTGCCGCTGCATTTTTTTCGCCGCCAAATAGCTGCATCCCGGAAAGAACGGTCAAAAATTTTTCTGCCAGCGCTTCCTCTTCCGGCAGCGGACGGAAGGAAAGCAGCGCCGCCATCCGGCGCACTTCCCCTTCCTCCCTGCTGGCGTCATATCCCCATTCCAGGAAAGAAAAGAGCACATCGTCCCTGTTCAAAAGGGAAGAAACCCCTTCCCTTGCATGGGGCAGCATGCGGAAAAGCTGACGATACAGGCCCTTGTTTTCCCTGTTGTGCAGCATCAGCTGCCGGGCATTTTCTGCCTTTCCACAGAGCAGAAACAGGGGCAGGGCGCTTTTTACTTTGACAGGATCATTGTCCGGCAGGGAGGCAAAATGGTCGCACAGCCGCGCCAGCATCCCTTCCTCTTCTGCCGCAATGCAGGCCCTGCGCATCAGAAGGGACGTTAATTGATAGCAGCCCGTTTCGTCGCAGGAAAGAAAGCCTTCCAGAAAATCCACAAAGAAGGCGAATTCCGCTTCGTCCCAATTTTCGGGATACATATGCTGCAAATCCTGGGCCCGCAGCCCATGAGGCGCCTGGGCCATGGCGGACAGATAATCTGCCCCCCGGCCTGAAATCACCTGATCGCCCAGATCGTACAGAAACAGAAAGCCCATTTCCAGCATGGTCTTTGGCAGATGATTGATTTTATCCAGAATGTAGGCATTGATCCCGTCAATACCGCCCCCGCCCATGACGGCGAAATCATGCCTGCCCAGCAGCATCAGCATACGCACCATCATATCCAGGAACAGATAATTGCCGCTCAGGGGATGGGAGGCGATATGCTGCAATATTTCCTCCGGCAGTGCTTTCCCGGCAGCGGCCAGGCACGCACGCACAAAGGCCGCCGCATCCGGCACAGGAGGCATCTGCACATCCATGACCGGAAAGCTTTCCCCCAGCTGGCTGCAGCCTTCATCCTGCGGGGAAGTGGTGAGCACAAACCGCACATTTTCCGGCAGATCATGGGGCAGGAAGGAAAACCTGCTTTCCTCCCCGGCAAACTGATCCATCCCGTCGATCACAAAAAGTAAAGGTTTATCCACATGCTGCAAACATTCATGAAAAGCATCCATCAAGGCCCCATGATCGGGAAAAGACGTGATTTCCTTTTCTTCTCCGGTGATGCTGTTCATCAGATACAGCGCCATTTCCGCAGCGGACGCATTTTCCCCGGCAAAATAGGGAAGCACCGTGCCTGCACTTTTTTTCCTTGTCAAATGGGCGGCAAAGGCCGTTTTGCCCATGCCCTCCTCCCCGCGCAATACCAGCATGGAAGCAGCCGATTTTTCAAAATCATCATACGTCTTTTCCAATACCGGATGGGGCAGGTAGGTTTCCAGCTGCTCTTCCATCAGGTGCTCAAAGGCACGCTTTTTCTTCAGCGTTTCCCCTTCCGTCTCCTGTGCGCCGTACACCCGGTGCAAAAGGGCCTCCGTTTCCCGGATCAGCCTGTCCGCAAATGCCCGGATGCCGTCGAATTCCCCATCTTCCCGGTATTGCAGGGAATAATGGTGGCATTTGGTTTCGGGCAGCGCTTCCAGCTTTTCCTTCAATTTCGCCATGCGGCCGTCCCCGGCCGGGTCGTTATAGCGGGCATACATCTCTTCCGGCAGGCCAGTCACCTGATCCCGCAGGAAAATAACGCTTTTTTCGCCCCGGTTGCGCTGCAAAATGCCGTACTGAATTTCCAGCTCCGTCACGCTGACAGGCTGGGGCATATGGATGCCGTGGTCTTCCACAGCCGTCAGTTTTTCATAATCCGGCACCCAGCCATAGCGGTTGCCGAGCAGGCAGATCATGTACCCGTCGCAGCGGTCAATTTCATCCAGGCACACATTCAATACCTTCTGCGCCGCTTCCGCCTCGTCCATTTTTGCGGTGTTCACACCCCAGCGCAAGTCAATCAGCCGCACCGATTGACCGTACCGGGCGGCTGTTTTGCGAAGGGCAGGCGCAACCAGGGAACGGATGGCGTCCCGCTCTGCCTGCATATCGTTGAATGTACTGGAAATCAGCAGGGACAGCATGTTTTTCCCTCAAATACCAGAGCCTGAAGAAGGGGCTGGCGCATTTTCACTTCATTGGTGCTTTCGTCAAAATACAGGGTGGGCCAGGCAGACAGGTGGGTATCATCCGCTTCTTCCTTGGTCAGCCGTTTGGTGCCATAGCCCCTGATCCGCAGATAATCGCTGCAGGAAGATGAAAGGAATTCCTCTGCCGTGGTGGTGATAAACAGGCGAACGTTTTCAAAAGTGGATGCCGTCAGGGTTTGCCACAGGCCGTCAAAAGCATAGGGCGCCTTTTCCGGCAGATGCAGGATCAACAGATATTTGGGCATACCCTCCGGCTGCGCCGAAAACGCATCCCGCATTTTTGCCATGGCCTTTTCCATCTCTTCCGGCAGGGAAACGGAAAGCTTATTCAAATCCGCACCCGGTTCAAGCTCCAGAGGCGGCGGCAACGGCACACCCATTACCTGATGGCACAGATGCATCAAAAGCAGGGAGGCTTTATCCTTATGATGCCGGAAAATCAGGGGATTCCATGCCGGATCCAGCTTCGACATATCAAAATACAGGGGCACCGATTGCCCTGCCACCAGGGCCCGCCGGTACACATGATGAGCGGCATGGGAAAGCATTTCTTCGTCTTCGCCCTTCAACACCAGATGCTGATGATTCATTTCGCTGAGCATGGAAATATAGTTCAGCGAAAAATCCCCTTCCGGTGCAATGCGGTGCAGATTTTCCTTTCCTTCGGGGTTCAGCTGCTTCAGGAAGACGCAGCTTTTTCCAAACAGGGAGGGCACCGTTTCCGGGTGCATTTTCTCATACGCCGCCCTGGAACCCTGCAGCAGGAAATCGTCTTCCGGCGGGGCCTGCTGTACATTGATCCAGTCCACATGGGCCATCATCCGGGCCAGCCGGAGCTTTTCTTCCAGAATAGCCGCTTCTTCTTTTTCTCTTTTCAGCCTTTCTTCTTCTGCCTTTTTCTGCTCTTCCAGCTCCGCCTGTGCCTGACGCACGCTGTTGCGGTCCAGCCGGGCAGAAATCCATTCACTGCTGTGCTGCTTCATCAGCTCATCCACTTTGAACACCTTCAGCTCGCCCTGGGTGGTTTTCTTGCAGTATGGCGGCAGGAATTCTTCCCCGTCGTACACGCTCACGTCATCCAGATGGGACAGGAAGGGATATTGCCTGCCGTGGATAATGAGCACCTCGCCCTTGTCCTTATCCAGCCGCTGCAGACGGCTGGGGGTGATGAGCGGCGCGCCGCTTTTCTGATTGCCGCACAAACGGCAGATTTCTTCCAGCGTTTCCAATTCCCTGCTGTAGAGGAAAAACCAGTTGTTGCAATTGCCCTTGATGGTATCCGCCTCTTCCCGGTAGCGGGAGCGCAGCTGTTTTTCGCTCTGAATGACGATATTGAAGCGAATATTGCGGCTACGGGCCGCAGCGATCATGGCAGGGAATTCCTTGATGGGCGGCAGGGAAGAAAATTCGTCCAGCAGAAAATTTACCCGACGGGGCAGGGTTTTGCCGGGCATATTCTGCGCTTCAAAAATCAGCGATTCATAGCACTGCTGCACAAAAATGCTGATGAGGCCGTGGTAAGTTTCCTTTTCGTCGGGCATCACCAGGAAAATAGCCGTTTTTTCCTTACCAATGGCGGCAAAATCCACTTCATGATGGCACAGCATATCGGTCAGATCCGGCCGCATGATGAATTTCAGAAGATGGGTGTCCAGCGTGGCCAGGATGGAGCCCATGGTGCGCTCCGGCGCAACAGCCACAGCGGACAAATACGACGCCACCAGGCTGCCGGGATCCATCAGGTTCAGCAGCGTATAAAAAGGGGATTTTTTTACATCCGCTGAAGAAAACAGCGAATTGCGCATGCGAAGCAAGCCCCGGATATTGATTTCCGCCGGATCCTCCGCCAGCAGAAACATGATCAGCAGCAGCCCCATAAACGTAGCCCGGCTGGTATCGTCCCAGAAAGGGTCACCCCTGCCTTCATCCTTGGGAACGGCGATGGTGCAAAAGTCATTGAGCAGACCAATGGCCACGTCAAATTTGCCTTTATTGAAAAAGCGCCGGGGCGCATCCAGCGGATTCCAGCAGTTCTGCCGGGAATCGTCACGGAAATTGATGCACAGCACCTCATACCCATTTTCCCGCAGCCGGCCGGAAGTGCGCTCATACAATTCCGCCTTGGGGTCCGTCACGATCATGGATTCGCCGGCCTTCATCAGCGTCAGAATGGAAGGCAGAATAAACAGCCTGGTCTTTTTGGACCCGGATGCGCCAATGATCATGGAATGGCTGTCCCTGGCATCGGTGTACACCACATCATCCTTGCACAAAATGGGCACACCGGCAGCTGCCGCTTCCTTATGTTCCCTGGGAATGGCAGTCAGGCTGCGGATCATTTCTTCTTCCGTGGCCCAGCGGGCATAATTGATCCCCAGGGGGTCCTCATTCAAAAGCGCCTGCTCCCTGTCTTCCGCCGTGCGCTTTGTTTCCTGCTCCACATCCTGCAATAACTGCTCAAAATACTTCCTGTCGTGAGTCCTGTTTTCCGGCATATTCTCATTCCTCTGGCATATTGGCCTCTATTGTATTCAAAACACCTGTGACCGCATTATATCATATCCGGCCGCCCTTCGCAACACAAGGAAGCATTGGAGAAAATGCCGCTTCATTATTCCTCTTTTTTGCCATGAATTGACATTTTTCACCATTTATAGTATAAATACAAAAAAGGAGTGAATCATTTTGAAAATAAAGTCCTCTGTTATTGGTTCTGTATTTTGTGTCGTGCTGTTTTTACTGTTCCTGAGTATCGTGATGCCGAAGAATGAAATAGAAGTTCATTCCTCTTCCTCACAAATCTCTATTGAACACCACAATACGTTTACCCCTACGGAAAAACCCATCGCAGCCACCAAGGCCTTCACAACGACTCAGCCAACCGTTACCACCAAACCTTTTAGCACACCCCGGCCTACCGTCACTGCCAATATCATCCGCAACGAACGCACCTATATCCTCAATACAAACACTCACAAATTCCATTATCCCGACTGCAGAAGTGTAAAGCAAATGAAGGAAAAGAATAAACGGCCTTATACCGGCACACGAAATGAAGTGATTGCCATGGGTTATGACCCCTGCGGCAACTGTCATCCCTGACCCTTATAACTAATATTCATATATTCCTGACCAAAACCAATTACAAAATATAACAAAAAAGCAAGTCTTGCGACTTGCTTATTTGGCGCCTCAAGAAGGACTCGAACCTACAACCCTTCGGTTAACAGCCGAATGCTCTGCCATTGAGCTATTGAGGCAAATTGCGGATACGAGGTTTTATCCTCGTATCCTATTGGAATCCGGCGGCGACCTATCCTCCCGGGCCGTGTCCAGCCAAGTACTTTCGGCGCTGAAGGGCTTAACTTCTGTGTTCGGTATGGGAACAGGTGGGACCCCTTCGCCATTGCCACCG
>JAFSBN010000133.1 GCA_017437265.1 Clostridia bacterium | reverse complement strand
GGTGGTGGTCACCCACGAAATGGGCTTTGCCCGTGAAGTGGCCGACCGGGTGATCTTCATGGACGAAGGCAAAATCGTGGAAGAAGGCACCCCGGAACAGATCTTCTCCGCTCCTCAGCAGCAGCGCACCAAGGATTTCCTCAACAAGGTGCTCTGATCCCTATAAAAACCATACCGTTTGGGCAAGATAACATTGCTCAAGCGGTTTTTTGTTTCGAATGTTTTACAAGTATATGTCTGTTTTTGTTGCTTTTTCGCCGTTTTCTTGGTATACTGGCAAAAGAACCTGTTGATTTTTTTCGCCGCCGTTTTCCGGCAGGAAAGGAGCGTTCCCATATGCAGCAAATGTCCCCCCAGGCCCGTCCTCTGGTCCACGCCCTGCAGCAAAATATTGCCAAGGCCGTGGTGGGCAAGGATGAAGCCATTGAACTGATGCTGATTGCCCTGATCTGCAAGGGCCATGTTTTGATTGAAGATGTGCCCGGCGTGGGCAAAACCACCATGGCATCCGCCCTGGCCAAGTCCCTGCAGTGCTCTTTCAAGCGGATTCAGTTCACCCCGGACGTGACCCCCTCCGACGTGACCGGCTTCACCATGGTCAGCCTGAAAACCGGCGAAATGGAATTCAAGCCCGGCGCAGTCATGAGCCAGATTGTGCTGGCGGACGAAATCAACCGCACCTCCCCCAAAACCCAGTCTGCCCTGCTGGAAGTGATGGAAGAGGGCCAGGTGACCATTGACGGCATCACCCACCAGATGCCCCGGCCCTTTATGGTGCTGGCCACCCAGAACCCGGTGGACTTTGTGGGCACCTACCCCCTGCCCGAAGCGCAGATGGACCGTTTCTTCCTGCGCATCGCCATCGGCTATCCTTCCGTGGAAGAGGAAATGGCGGTGCTGGAGCGTTACTCCGCTCAGGTGAACCCCATGGAAACGCTGCAGCCCGTTTGCGGCGGCCAGGAAATACTGGATCTGCAGGAAAAGCTGGGGCTGGTGTATGCCAGCCGGGAAGCCCGCAGCTATGTGGCCTCCATTACCGGTGTCACCCGGAACCATCAGGCGGTGCAGTTGGGTGCCTCTCCCCGCGGCTCCATTGCCCTGCTGAAAGCCGCTCAGGCCTGCGCCCTGCTTGCAGGCAGAGATTACGTATTGCCCGATGATATCCGGCGCATGGCGCTGCCGGTGCTTTCCCATCGCTTGATTTTAACCCCCGAAGCCCGGATGAAGGGCGTTTCTGCCCAGCAGGTATTGCGGCAGCTGATCGAAACGCTGCCGGTGCCTACGGGCCGGGCATGACCAGGCGTTTTGCGGCGCTGCTTGTGGCTCTTGTCACCAGCGCCTTTTGTGCCCTTTCTCTGGGCGGCCGGCTGTATTATTTTCTGGCCGTCCTGTTTGCGCTGCTGATTGTTTTTTCCTTCATCAGCTGCCTTTGGGCAAGAAACAGCCTGCAATGCCGGCTGTACATTCCCAATCACAAGGTGCAGCGGGGGGAACAGATGGAAGTGCAGTTGCTCATGCGGCACGGATGCCTTCTGCCCCTTGCCTCCATCCAGTGCGCCTATCACACCCCGCTGGGCCCCCAGCAATGCGATTTCCCCACCGCCCCCCTCACCGATTACGAAATCGGCCTGACATTGGACAGCGTGCATGTAGGCACCTTCTCCGTTTCCCTGGACGCCATTTATGTGCAGGATTTGTTTTCCCTGTTCCGGATGAAAAAAACGCTGAAAAATCAGCAGGATGCCTACCTCGTATTACCCAACCCCTACCCCATCGATAAGCCGGAAGTGCTGCCCGGCGACGACGGCAGTGCTGCCCTTGGCCGCACCCAGGAAGACTATAACGCCCCGGAGGACACCCGTGCCTATCTGCCCGGGGATGCCATGAAGCGCATCCACTGGAAATTGTCCTCCAGAAGGCGGGAATTGGTGGTGCGGCGGTTTGAAATGCCCGCTCCCCCGGACACGCTGATATTGATGGACGCAGCTCAGCCCCAGGCCGAAAAAGCGGACGATATCCCCTTCCTGCGGGATGCTCTATGCGAAACGGCCGTGGCCGTGGCCAAACTGCAAATGGAAGACGGAAGCCCCGTGCGCATGCCCCTGCACGGGAAAAACGCCACCGAATTTGTATCTGACCAGGCAGAGGGCCTGAGCCAATTGAAGGAAATGCTGGCCGCCCGCAGCTTTGCGGAAGCGGAGGATTTTGCCCGTATTCTGCGGCTGGAACTGCGCCGCATGCGCAGAACCGGCGCCGTCGTTATCCTCACCACCCGTCTCAACGCCGGCATTGTGGAGGGCATCACCTCCATCCGCCGCATGGGCCCCAGTGCCCGGCTGTATCTTTGCACCCGCACGCCGGAAGACCCGGAGCTGATCCCTTATATCTCCCGGCTGCAGCATCATTTGGTGGAGGTGTGCTATGTCACGCCTGCATAAATTTTTGAACAACGAAAGCTGTGCTGATTTTCTGGTCACGTTTTTACTGGCCGCAGGCCTATCAAGCGTATGCTGCGTAGGCTTTTTTCCCGTACCCAATGTGCTGCATGTATATTTGTGGTGCGCTTTGTTTGCGTTGGCCCTTTGCATGTGGGGCGCATGGAAATTCCGCCTGAAGGGCCTTTTGCTGCTTGCGGTGCTGTCGGCCACTGCCCTTGCAGGGGTATTCCTCCATATCGGCCCGGTGCACGCATTGATCGAATCGGTGAAAGCATTTATTTACCTCAAAACCGGCTGGACGGAAATATTGACCGTCTACGCAGATATGATATTGCCCATTTTCTGCCTGCTGATCACCATGATCGCCTTCGGCGCCAGCGCGGATGAAAGCGGCTTTTCCGCCGCCTTGTTTACCGTAGGCGCCTGTACGGTAATGTTCTTGCTGATGCCGGACAAAAAAATGCTGGCCTATGCCCTGCCTGCTTTCATTGGCCTGATGATTCAATGGAGCCGGAAACAGCATTTCACCATCCTGGCCCTGCCGGTGGCATTGCTTATTGCCCTTGCCGCCTTTTTCATCACACCCCAAACGCCCAAAACATCACCATCCCTGGAACAGATGGCGGCCAAAGTACAGCAGTTCATTGAAGACCATCTGATGTTTACTCAGCAGCGCACCTCCTTTTCCCTGGCTGCCGACGGCTACCTCCCCCTGGAAGTGCGCCTTGGGGGCAAGCCCAATGTGTCCGAACGCAGCGTGATGAACGTAAAAACCCCTGAAACCGTGCTGCTCCGGGGCAAAACCTACGACTACTACACCGGCATTTCCTGGGAGGACACCCTTTCCGCCAAGCGCTATCTGTATCACTCCCTTTACAGCCGGGAGCTGCGCACCACCCTCTTTGGGCTGGACCGCCCGGCAGCGGATCTGACCGGTATTCCCCTGCAGGAAGTGCAGGTGGAGCTGCTTTCTGACGGTACCACCACCCTCTTTGCCCCCGCACGCACCCGGGAAATCCAGATGCAGGGCGAGCGGATGGTGCTCTATTTCAACACCGCCGGGGAAATGTTCCTCACAAGGGAAACCGCAAAAGGGGATACCTATTCCCTGTCCCATCTGCCCCTCCATGCCGGGCATGCCAATACCGCCAGGCTTATTTCCGACTGCGCACAGCTGGAAGACCCCTATTTCGATACCGTTCGCAGCCAATACCTCACCCTGCCTTCCCATATTCAGCAGGAATTATTCGATATCGCTGCTCAGGCCGTGGATGAAAACGCCACGCCCTATGAAAAGGCTCTGCAATTGCAGGCCTATCTGAAAACCCATTACCGCTACTCCCTGGACGTGGAAACACCGCCGGAAAACGTGGATTTTGCGGCCTATTTCCTGCTGGGGGAAAAGAAAGGCTATTGCACCTACTTTGCCACTGCCATGACAGTATTGTGCCGCATCAACGGCATTCCCGCCCGGTATGTGACCGGTTATCTGGCCCAGCCCGGGGAGGACGGCGTGGCCCATGTGCAGGGCAAAAACGCCCATGCCTGGACGGAAATCTATCTGAAGGGCTTTGGCTGGCTGCCCATTGACGCCACCGGCAGCACTGATACCCCGGAAAACCATCCGGATGACCAAACACCCACGCAAAGCACTACACCCACGCCGCAGCCCTCCCTGCCCCCCACGGCAACGCCTTCTCCCTCGGCGCCGCCCACACAGGTTCCTACCCAGACGCCGCCGGATACGCCCACTCAATCGCCGCCTCCGGCCCAGTCCACCCTGCCCCCTACGCCTGCGCCTTCCCACGCACCTTCTCCATCACCCGGTGCAGACGGCACGGACAGGCATCAGGAAGAAAATCATTCCGCCGCTGCCCTTGCCATTTTGCTGATCCTGCTGGTACTGGCCGCCCTGGTATTGCGCTGGCATTTCACCCGGCCGGAAACAAGGGCACGCAGGAAAAATGCCGACCCTGCACGAGTGTACTACGGCGCCACGGAAATGCTTCTTTCCCAGTACAAGCTGCGCCGCGCACCTCAGGAAACGCTGCATGCCTTTGCCCAGCGCTGCCATGAGGCCGGCTTCACCGGTGCCGCACAGTCTTCCGCCATGTATGCTGCCCATGTGTACGGCAATAAACAGGCGGATGTTCCCTTCCTGCGCAGCCAGTATCGTGCCCTGCTGCAGGCATCTTCCCTGCCCAGAAAAGCTTATTTCGCCCTTCGTTGCATGCTTGGGAAGACATAACGGGCCGGATTTTCCCCTCCGATATTACGTTTTTTCGATTTTTTCGTAATTTTTTTCGCAAAATTATGTAGAATTTATTGCATTTCACTTGATTTTTGGTAGCATTTTCGTGTAGAATAGAAGCTGATAGCAACTGCATGAAACAAAAGCAGCCTGCATATCGTAGGAAGGATGAAAAATCGTGGCCAAACGGATTTTGCTTGTTGATGACGAACCCTTGATTTTGAAAGGTCTTCGTTTTACGCTGGAACAGGAAGGCTATGAAATTTTAACGGCAGCCGACGGTGAAGAAGCCCTGCAGGTGTTTTTTGACCAGCAGGTGGATTTGGTGCTGCTGGACGTGATGCTGCCCAAGCTGGACGGTATTCAGGTGTGCCAGCGTATTCGTGAAAGCAGCAATGTGCCCATTTTGATGCTCACCGCCAAGGGAGAGGACATGGACAAGATCCTGGGCCTGGAATACGGCGCAGACGATTACATGACCAAGCCCTTCAACATCCTGGAAGTAAAGGCCCGCATCAAGACGGTGCTGCGCCGTGCTGCCCAGCCGGCCGCCAATGAAGAAAAGAAGATCATCACCGTCCACGATATGGAAGTGAATATCGTGAACCGTTCCGTTACTCTGGGCGGTAAGGAAGTGCGCCTGACGGCCAAGGAATTTGACCTGCTTCAGCTCTTCATCACCAACCGGGGCAAGGTCTTCAGCCGGGAAACCATGCTGGAAACCGTCTGGAAGTATGACTATATGGGCGACGCCCGCACGGTAGACGTGCATATCCGCCGCCTGCGTGAAAAGATTGAACGCAACACCGCCAAGCCGGAGTTCATTTTCACCAAGTGGGGAGTGGGCTACTATTTCACCGATAAGGATTAACAAACCGTTCACCAGCATCAGCTGGAAAATCATACTCGCCTTCCTGTTGATCGTGGGCCTGTCATTCTTTGCAATGGCAGGCTCTTTGAGCAGCATGGTGGGCGATTATTTGTTTAACCAGCGCATCCGCACGGACCGTACCGGCCTGGAAAGCCTGGCTGTACGCATTGCCAGGGATGTGGATAACAGCGATGTTTCCGCCATCCGGGAATCCCTGTCTATTGCCGCCGGCGAACTGGGCGGCAGGGTGCTGCTGTTGGACGAAAACGGCAAGGTGCAGGCGGACAGCTACGGCGAAATGAACGGTATCCGTCTGGAATACCCGGAGGTGGCCAATGTGCTGCTCAAGGGCGTTACCACCGATTACGGCATCCATGAAATGGAAAGCGGCGAACAGCTCAATACCAATAACCTGCTTTTCACCCGCAGAGGCAATGCCTCCTGGGTGGGCTATTGCACGGCAGGGGTGGTCATGTCTTCCGAAATCATCGGCGTGCTGCTGCTGGTCTCCCCCGTTCAGGAAATGATGCAGAACCTGTACCAGCTGCAGGATCAGATGGTGCTCATTTTCATCGTCATCGCTGTGGCAGCGCTTCTTTGCGCCCTGATCTTTGCCCGGGTCATCACCAAGCCTGTGGGCGGCCTGATGCGCGGCATCCAGCGCATGTCCAAGGGCGATTTCTCCGCCCGGGTGCAGGTGAAATCTTCCGGCGAATTCCGTCAGCTGGCTCAGGCGTTCAATTCCATGTCCGAAAAGCTGGAAACGCTGGATCAGAGCCGCAACCAATTCGTTTCCAACGCCAGCCATGAATTAAAAACACCTTTGGCCACCATGAAAATCATGCTGGAAAGTCTCATCTATCAGCCGGATATGGATAAGGAACTCCGGGCCGAATTCATGAGCGATATCAATTCTGAAATCGACCGGCTTTCCAATGTGGTCAGCGACCTATTGACACTGGTGCAAATGGACAGCCAGAACGTAAAGCTGACCAGAGAAAACCTCTCCATCGCCGCCCTCATCAAAGAAAATGCCCACCGCCTGCAGCCCATCGCCGATCAGAAGGGCCAGCAAATTTCCCTCACCCTTTCCGATCCCTGCGATATCTATGCGGACAAGAGCAAACTGAACCAGGTGATTTACAACCTGATGGAAAACGCCGTGAAATACACCCAGTCCGGCGGCCAGATCAAGGTGTCTCTGGTGCGTCAGGGCCGGGATGCCATCTTCACCGTTTCCGACAACGGCCCCGGCATCCCCAAGGAAAACCTGCCCCATGTGTTCGACCGTTTCTACCGGGTGGATAAAGCCCGCAGCCGGGAAAAGGGCGGCACAGGCCTCGGCCTTTCCATTGTGCATCAGCTGGTGCTGCTCCACGGCGGTGCCATCCGGGTGGAAAGCGAAGAAGGCAAGGGCGCTTCCTTTATCGTGGAACTCCCCCTGCATCAGGGCTAACCACCAGGGGTATCACCCCTTGACCCAGTGGCGGAACTTTCTCATCTTATCTAACAAACTATTTCCCGCTGTAGCGCGGGGAACCATGAGGGGCGTTGCCCCCTCAACCCCCACCAGGGATTTCATCCCCGGACCCACCAGGGGCATCGCCCCTGGACCCAGAGGCGGATGTTTCTTGTCCTATTCAACAAACATTTTCCCGCTGGCACAATATCCCGCTGGGAGAAGAAAATCCCGCTGATGGGTGTAGAAAAAGGCGCCCTTGTGTAAAAGGAGCTGGCCCGTAGGGCC
>JAFSBN010000132.1 GCA_017437265.1 Clostridia bacterium | reverse complement strand
GGGGGTGGGACGGCCCTGGAATTCTTTGCGGATGCGGCGCAGCTCGTTAATGAACTTAGCGGACTGGCAGATGGTTTCGTATGCTTCGCTGATTTCTTCCATGGCGGGAATCAGTTTATCCGGCAGGTAAGCGCCGCCGTAGGGGCCGAAATAGCCTTTTTCATCGGGAAAATGCTTCAGGTAGGTGTCAAAATCACGGTAGTTCTGGTAGTTTTTCATGGGGATTGCCTTCCTTTCTGTTTAAGAAAATAATCAGATGGCGGCATCGTGTTCCGATAAAAAACCGCCCCAGACATACTTGCCTGAGACGGAGAATTCCGCGGTACCACTCAGCTTGGCCTTTCGGCCCACTTTGCTCCATGTGCCATCACACATGCTGCCATGATAACGGGTGCAGATCCCGTTACGCCCTACTGTCATTCAGGCGTACCCTCCGAAGCCCATTCGCCGGATTTTTCTGCATTGCGATCTCACCAGCCGCAACTCTCTTTGCCAGAAAGGATTCCGGTTACTTTTCTTCATCAGCGGTTATGCATACATATTACATGCTATTTGTTCATTTGTCAATCATTATTTGTGATATCTGGTGTATTTTTGATGTTTTCGAGCGTGCTAAAGAACTCCACTTTTTCGCCGCCCGGGCCCAGGCAAAAGCCTATCCTGACCGCATAGGGGGGCGTGGAAGGGAATACCTGATCTTTTGCTTCCAGAATGATTTCATAGCCGACATTCCGAACTTTTTCAAGACACTCATCCACATTATCTACCCGAAAGGCCACATGATTGATGATGCCATGGGGCAGGCCTTGGCTGTTGGCGAACAGTTCCAGCAGGCAATTGCCGGCATCCAGCATGACAACGGACGCATTTCCTTCGCCCCATTGGCGAAGAATGGGCAAGCCCAGCAGGCCGTGATAAAAATCAATGGCCTCTTGCAGCCTCTGAACCCCTTCGTATTTGATGGCGATATGATGTACGCCGTGGATCTGCATGACGATCACATTCCTTTGCTTTTTACTATGTGTTCAATGTATCTCAGAAGGCAGATGTTGTCAAGACGGATCTTTGAGCAGAATATCCAGCGTATGATTGGACAGGCCTACCAGATCCTTCCGTTCGCAAAGGAAGAAGTGGTATTTAAGGTACAGTGCAAATGTATCATCGTCCATCTGGTTGATCATGTCACGATGGTACATGGTGTACATATCTGTGCCGACAAAACAGAGCCTGACAACCGGAAAGCCATTGTTGACGGCATCGATCTGTTCGATGCGGACAATGTTGAACAGTTCGGAAGGGTCTGATGATACGGCAAATGTTTCTGTGTCAAGAAGCCCTTTTTCGATCACATGCCCCAGCATCCCTCTGCCAAATGCATATTGGATCATGGTGGCATCTGCCATGCAGTATGCACTCATCAGGATACCGCCTTTTTTCAGTACGCGCAGCGCTTCTTTCATGGCCTGACGCTGATCCTGAAGGGTATAGAGATGGTACATGGGGCCAAGCAGCAGCACCATGTCATACTGTTCATTATCCAGCATGTTCAGGTCCAAGGCATTGCCCTGAAAAATACGGATATCTTCATCCGGTTCCGTGTTCCGTTTGAAAATTTCGATATTGTGGGGAATCAGCTCCACCGCATCCACACAGTAGCCTTTTCTGGCAAGGTAATGGGAATAGCGTCCTGTTGCAGCGCCGATTTCCAGAATGCGCATGCCTTCCTTCAGGTATTTTTCGATGTACTTCACGGTGGTGAGAAATTCAACTGAGCCAACTCGGGAAAGCAGGCGGCTTTCCTCATCATAATTGGAATAGTCTTCGTTTAATGCTTCAAAAGTTTCCATTTTCCTATCTCCTTTCTTTTGAAAAAACAAAAAAACGCAGCGGCTGTGGCATTTGCCTCCGCTGCGTATCCGGAAGAAAAAGGACGTTGGCCTTACGTCTTTTTCCGGGTATGGCAATGGAAGCCCTTGTACATGTACCAAGGGTTGAGATAAAGGTTTTCAAAATGAATACCCATACCGGTCATGTGCCATACCTCCTTCTTTGTTTTGTGGAATGATATCACAGGAAATTGGGTTTGTCAACACAAAAATTTACAAACTGTTTTCCTGAACCATTTTTTCCAGTGCGCTGATGAGGGCAATTTTGCCGTGGATATACGTCAGCCCGCCCTGCAGATAAGCGGTAAAGGGCGCGCGGATGGGAGCGTCGGCAGAAAGCTCGGTGGTGGCACCAGAAACGAAGGTGCCAGCGGCCATGATCACCTGATCGGTATACCCAGGCATATCCCAGGGTTCGGGCACGGCGGAAGCATCGATGGGGGAGGCCGCCTGAATGCCCTGGCAGAAGGCAATCAGCCTTTCCGGGGTTTCCATCTGGATGGCCTGGATAATATCAGCCCGGGGGGCATCAAAGGCAGGGGTGGTTTTCATGCCCAATAGTTCAAAGGTGCGGGCGGCCAGGATGGCGCTCTTCAGCGCCTGAGCCACTGTGTGGGGGGCCATAAACAGGCCCTGATAGAAAGGCTGATAGGAGGCTGCATAGCTGCCCACTTCACGGCCGATGCCGGGGGCGGTGAGCCGGGCTTCAATGCGTTCAATAGCACGGGCAGTGCCCACCAGATATGCACCGGTGGGGGCCAGGCCGCCGCCGGCGTTTTTGATGAGGCTGCCCACGCATACGTCGGCGCCAAAATGAGTGGGTTCGTTTTCGGTGGTGAACATGCCGTAGCAGTTATCAACCATCACGAAAATATCAGGCCGTACCTGATGAACGGCGAAGATCATCTCTTTCATATCCTTGGGCAGCAGGGAGGCACGCCAGGCATAGCCCCGGCTGCGCTGGATGAGCACCACCTTGGTATTGGGGCGGATGGCGGCAAGCACGCCGTCCACGTCGATTTTCTGCTGATTATCGCACATTTCCACCTGGGAATATTCCACTTTCATTTCCCGCAGGTTACCGGGGGCGTTACCCACGGTACCGATCACCGTTTCCATGGTGTCATAGGGGGCACCGGTGGCGGAAAGGAGATGATCGCCGGGGAGCAAAAGACCAAACAGGCACAAAGAAAGGGCTGCTGTGCCGCAGGCAATAGAAGGCCGCACAATGGCGCTTTCGGCCCCGAAAATCCGGGCGAAGATGCGTTCCAGCGTATCCCGGCCGATATCATCGTAGCCGTAGCCGGTGGTGGGGGCAAAATGCCGGGCGGCCACGTTTTCTTCGTGGAAAGCAGAAAGCACCTGATTGGTGCAGAAAAGCTCGTTTTCTTCCAGACGGGCAAAAACGGGGACGCAATCCTGTTCTGCCCGGGCAATAAGCGCTTTGATATCCATATTTATTCCTCCAGATAATCGCAAATGATGCGGTCAATATGTTTTTCCGGGGCAATGTGCCAGTCAAGCCACACGATTCTTTGATCCCGGCGGAACCAGGTCATTTGCCGTTTGGCGAAATGCCGTGTGCGCAGCTTGATCAAGCTGACGGCTTCCGCAAAAGTTGCGCGTCCGTCCAGAGCCGGGAAAAGCTCTTTATAGCCCAACCCCTGCATGGCGGGATGATCCTGCGTGACTCCCATTTTTTGCAGCTGTCTGATTTCGTCCACAAGGCCCATTTTCATCATTTCATCCACCCGCTCATCGCAACGGGCATACATCACTTCCCGGGGGATATCAAAAGCATAAAGGAAGAAGCGGTAAGGTCCGTCATCGGGGGACGGCTGGGGCTGGCAGGACAAGGGGGTGCCGGTTAATTCGTACACTTCCAGGGCACGGATCACCCGGCGCAGATCATTTTCATGGAGCCGTTTTGCTGTAACGGCGTCCACCTTTTCAAGGCACCGGTGAACAGCGCCATTCCCCTCTGTTTCGGCCATCAGGTGGTATTTGGCACGGATGTTTTCATCGCTTCCCACCTGACCAAAGGCCATGTCCTGAGAAAGGCCCTGCAGATACAGGCCGGTACCGCCCACCAGAATGGGCACGGGCAGGGCGTCCAGAAGCGGTTTGGCCAGAGCCGTGTATTGGGAAACGGTAAAGCTGTCAATGGGAGAGACGATATCAATCAGGTGGTGCGGGACGGCAGCCTGTTCTTCGGGAGTAGGCTTGGCAGTGCCGATATCCATATGTTTATATACCTGCATGGAATCCATGCAGAGGATTTCGCCCTGCAATTTTTTTGCAAGGGGCAGGGAAAGGGCCGTTTTTCCGCTGGCGGTGGGGCCCACAATGCCGATTACTTTCTTTTTCATTTCAGCTTTGAATGCGGCGGAAACGCTTGTCCAGCTCAGTGTGAGAGAGCTGCACCATCAGCGGACGGCCGTGGGGGCAGGTGGGGGTTACTTTCTGGTCCAGCACATCTTGGATGAGCTGCTTCACGCTGTCTTCCGGCAGCCTTTCGCCGCCCTTTACGGCATGCTTGCAGGCCATCTGGATGACGCGGGAAGTGCGGTCCGGCAGATCGCCGGAGCCGGAAGAGAGGCTGTCCAGCGCTTCCAGCAGGCATTTTTCTGCCTGAGGTTGGCCCAGAATGATGGGCACGCCCCGCATCTGCAGCGTGTCATCCCCAAAGGGAGCAAGGTCAAACCCGGCTTTTTGCAGGGCTTCTTTATTATCTTCGTAAGCCGCATATTCCTGCTTGGAAAGCTTCACCACCATGGGAATGAGCATGCTCTGGCTGGCAGGGGCAGCGGCCGTTTCACGCATAAAGCGCTCATAAAGCAGCCGTTCGTGTACAGCGTGCTGGTCGCAAAGCACCAGTAAATCGCCGTATTCCATGAGAATATAGGTGTTGAAAGCCACGCCGATGATGCGCACCTTAGGGCCGGTAAAGTGCTTGGCCACAGCGGCTTCTTCAGTTTGGGCAAATTCCACATTTTCGGCAGCCAATACCGGCGGAACAGAAACGGGCTTTTTTTCTTCAGCGAGCGTTACAGGCTTTGGCGGCAGAAGGGAGGCGCCGTTTTCCCGGGCAACGTGAGCCCTGCTTTCTTTTACAGGTACAAACGTGGAAACGGGCGGCTCCTTTTCCGCCGCCGGCTGAGGCTTGAAGGCAGGCATGGAGGCACCGTCTTCTGAGAAAGCGGAAAGAGCTGCGGGCACGGGCTTTGCAGGCTGGGAAACCGACTGGACCGGCACGGAAACAGGCGGAATATTCGCTTCCGGGGCTTTGACAGGCTCGTTTTGCACAGGCACGCTTTCCCGGATGTGCACCGGCTTAGCGGCGGGCTTTTCGGTTTCGGGAAAGAGGGTTGGGATAATGGGGGACAGGTTTGTTTTCTCCAGCGCTTCAAACACCATGGTTTCCACCGCTGTGCGAACGCCCTTCTCATCGGCAAAGCGCACTTCCCATTTGTTGGGATGTACGTTCACGTCGGCGTTTTCATAGGGCATGGTGAGGTAAAGTACGCACATGGGGAAGCGGCCGATGGTGATGCGTTGACGGCAGGCTGTTTCCACGGCGGCGGAAAGCAGGGGGCTTTTCATGGTGCGGCCATTGAGGAAAAAATGCTCGTGGCTGCGGTTGCCACGGGCCACATCGCCCACGCCCACATAGCCCGAAAGCATAACGCCGTTCATGTTGGCATCCACTTTCACCATTTGTTTGAGGGTGGCGGTGCCATAGACGGCCATGATGGCGCTTTCTGTTTTGCCGTCACCGGCGCTGAAATACACCTGTTTTCCGTCCGCCATAAAGCGGAAGGAAATGCCGGGGTTGGAAAGGATCAGCCTTGCCATCAGTTCGCTGACGGCGGCTGTTTCCGTGCCGGGCTTTTTGAGGAACTTGCGGCGGACAGGAGCGTTATAGAAAAGATCCCTTACTGTAAAAGACGTGCCTTCCGGGCAGGCGGCTTCCCGGATATCCAGAATAACGCCTCCTTCATTTTTCACGCTGTAGCCGTTTGGCTGACCTTTTTGCCGGGTGAGGCAGGTAACCTTGGAAACAGCGGAAATGGAAGCCAGAGCTTCACCGCGGAAACCCAAAGACCTTACGCCGTAAAGATCCTGAGCAGTGCGGATCTTGCTGGTGGCATGGCGGGCAAAGGCAAGGCGCAGATCGTCAAAGGCGATGCCGCTGCCGTTGTCCGTCACCCGGAAAGAGGCGAGGCCGCCCTCTTTGATATCCACGGTAATGGCAGTGGCGCCAGCATCCATGCTGTTTTCCACCAGCTCTTTGATGGCGGCGGCAGGACGTTCCACCACTTCACCGGCGGCAATCTGGCCGATCACTTCCGGTGGCAATTGATAAATACGGGTGTTTTTCATACGTACTCCTTACAGCTTCAGCGCTTTTTCACGGAGAATAAATAGCTTGTTCAGTGCATCCATAGGGGTCATGGCCAGCACGTCCAGCGCACGGATTTCTTCAATGAATTCCGTTTTGGCGAAATCTTCCAGGCCTACCTGTTCGTTCTTTTTCTTATGGCCTGCACCCAGAATATTCTGGCCGATGGAATTCTGGCCCTGATTGGATACTTCCAGCCGGGCTTCGATTTGCTGAGCACGGGCCACCACCGGCCGGGGCACGCCGGCCAGCCTTGCCACATAAATGCCGAAGCTTTTATCGGCGCCGCCGGGGATGATCTTGCGCAGGAAGATCACGTCTTCGCCGTGCTCTTTCACAGAAATGCAGAAGTTTTTCACGCCCTCCAATGTGCCTTCCAGCTCGGAAAGCTCGTGATAATGGGTGGCGAAAAGAGTTTTGATGCCGCCGTTTTTGGGACTGCACAAATATTCCACAGCGCTCCATGCGATGGACAGGCCATCGAAGGTGGAGGTGCCCCGGCCGATTTCGTCCAGAATGACCAGCGAGCGGCTGGTGGCATTGCGGAGGATATAGGCCATTTCGCTCATTTCCACCATGAAGGTGGACTGGCCGGTGGCCAGATCGTCGGAGGCACCGATGCGGGTATAGATGCAATCCACGAGAGAGATTTCTGCACTTTGGGCAGGCACGAAGGAACCGATATGGGCCATCAGCACAATCAGCGCCACCTGACGCATATAGGTGCTTTTACCGGCCATGTTGGGGCCGGTGATGATCTGCATGCGGCTGCCGTCGTTATCCATATAAGTATCATTGGGAACAAAGCCTTCATCCGTCATGGCAGCTTCCACTACAGGGTGACGGCCTTCTTTGATATCGATCACGCCATCCTCCCGGATGACGGGGCATACATAATTATTCTGTCTGGCTACATTGGCCAGGGAAAGCAGGGCGTCCAGCGTTTTGTAGGCCGTGGCCGTGGATTGAAGCCGGGCAATTTCGCTGCCGATTTTATCCCGTATTTCGTTAAACAGGGCATTTTCCAGCCGGGCAGCCTGCTCCTGTGCGCCGGTGAGCTTTTGTTCGATTTCGTGCAGCTCTTCCGTGGTATAGCGCTCGGCGTTGGCCAGGGTTTGCCTGCGGTTATAGCGCAGGGGCACCAGATGATAAAAGGATTTTGTTACTTCGATATAGTAGCCGAAAACACGGTTATACTGGATTTTCAGGTTTTTGATGCCGGTTTCTTCCCTTTCCTTGGCTTCCAGCTGCATCAGCCAGTTTTTGCCTTCTGTGGAGGCCAGACGCAGCTCGTCCAGCTCCTGGTTGTAACCGGCGCGGATGACGCCGCCGTCGGAAAGAAGCAGCGGTGCATCGGGGGAAATGGCCCGGCGGAGCAGATCTGTCATTTCGGGCATGGGATCAAGCAAGGTGTGGAGGAAAGAGAGGGCATCCTTGTCCAGCTCTGAAAGCAGGGATAAAATATCCGGCGCCGCTTCCAGGGAGCGCAAAAGAGAAAGGCAATCCCGGCCGTTCAGGGAACGATAGGAAACCTTGGATAAAAGCCGTTCCATATCGTATACCTGGGTCAGCTTTTCCCGGAGGGACTGGCAGATGACGGGGCTGTCATACAATGCCTGCACGGCAGAAAGACGGGCCTGGATTTTTTCTTTGCTCAGAAGAGGCTTTTCCACCCAGGCACGAAGCAGCCGGCCGCCCATGGCGGTAACGGTCTGGTCCAGCACGGAAAGAAGAGAGCCTTTGGCAGAGCGACTGCGGATGGTTTCAGTCAGTTCCAGATTGCGCCGTGTGGAAATATCCAGCGGCATGGTGGCACCTTTTTCCACCAATTGCAATTTGGTGATGTGCTGCAGGGCGTTTTTCTGGGTTTCCCACAGATAGCGCATCAGGGCACCGGCAGCACAGGCAGCAACGCTTTGGGATTTATCAAGGCCCAATGCCAGCAGATTGCTGACGGCGAAATGCTCAAACAACGCTTCCTGGGCCTTTGCACTCTGGAATGCGGAAGCGCTGTAAAGATGGGGCCTGACAGGGCTGATGGGATACAATTGCTCCACATCGGATGTGATCACTTCACCGGGGTTCAGACTCATGAGGGCGGCTTTCAGGGGGCCTTCTTCATAAGGAAGCTGCTGGGCGTAGAATTCGCCGGTGGAAACGTCGCACCAGGAAAGGCCACAGCGCTTGCCCTGAATGCACACGGCGCAAAGGAAATTATTCCGCCTTTCACCGATGACAGCACTGTCCGTCAGCGTGCCGGGGGTGATGATGCGGATGATGTCCCGTTCCACCAGCCCTTTGGCCAGGGCAGGATCCTGCATCTGCTCACCGATGGCTACCCGATACCCTTTTTCCACCAGCCGGGAGACGTAGGTATCGATGGCATGGTGGGGCACGCCGCACATGGGGGCGCGTTCACTCAAGCCGCACTCTTTGCCCGTCAGGGTAAGCTCCAGTTCACGGCTGGTTGTGATGGCGTCGTCAAAGAACATTTCATAAAAATCGCCCACCCGGAAGAAAAGCAGGGTGTCGGGATTTTGTTCTTTCAGGCGCATGTATTGCTGCATCATGGGGGAAAGGGTAGCCATAGGTGTGATGCTCCTTTAGTAGTGGATTAGTGGTGGCAGTGGCCGCCGCAGGAATGGCAATCGCCGCTGCAGGAGGATTCGGGGGCGAGCACTTTGGAAAGCTCTGCATTGACGGCGGCCATCATGTCGGTGAAGCCTTTGCGGGCCTGCTGCATGGCCTTGGCCATGGGAAGGGACTGCATTTCCTGCTGCAGCTTTTTCATCTGTTCGTCAATCTGAGCCATGCGTTCAAAATCAGGGGATTCCTGAGCGGTGCAGGCTTCGATTTCCTGATGCAGCTCTTCATACTTGCCAAAGGCTTCTGCCATGGCTTCGTCCTGAGCGGCGGCATCTTCGGTGGCGCGCATGACGATGAATTCCTGAGAGGAAGCGATGGCCAGGGCCAGCTCCTTTGCTTTTTCCATAACGTTCTTGTCCATGTTTATCATTCTCCTTTAATCATTTCGCCCCGCAAGGTGGTCTTGCTGGCGGCAGTTATCTGAACGGGCACGATATGGCCGATCAAATCTTGTGTTCCCCGGAAGTTGACGGAAATATTCCTTTCACTCTTGCCGGTCAGTTCCGTTTCGTCCCGGCGGGCATGGCCGGATACCAGCACGTTCACCTTCGTGCCGATGAGGGAATTGAAAATATCGGATGTGATCTGATCCTGCTGATGGATAAGGGTTTCGATGCGCCGGGTGGCCACTTCAGGATCAATCTGTCCGGGCAGGGCGGCGGCTTTTGTGCCCACGCGGGGAGAGTAGATGAAGGTGAAGGCGCTGTCCCATTTCACTTCCTGGGAAAGGGCCAGTGTATCTTCGAATTCTGCCTCCGTTTCGCCGGGGAAGGCCACTATCAGGTCGGTGGAAATGCCGATATCGGGAACTGCTGCACGCAGTTTACGGACACGATCCAGATAAATTTCCAGGGTATAGCGGCGGTTCATCATTTCCAGAATGCGGTTGTTGCCGGATTGAACCGGCAGATGGAAGTGGTGGCAAAGAGCGGGATTCACCGCCATTTCTTCAATCAGCTGATCGGACAGATCCTTGGGATGGCTGGTCATGAACCGGACACGAGGAATGCCGGTTTTGCCGATTTCATGGAGAAGCTGAGGGAAAGTGACACCGAAGGAATTATCGTTGCCGTAGGAATTGACGTTCTGACCCAGCAGCATGATTTCCTGAACGCCCTTCTTTTGCAGGCTTTCGATTTCCTTCAGAATTTCTTTGGGGTCCCGGCTGCGTTCCCGGCCGCGCACATAGGGCACGATGCAATAGGAACAGAAGTTGTTGCAGCCGTACATGATGGTGACGTAATTCTGGAAGGCACTGTCCCGGGCAACGGGCAGCCCTTCAATAAGGGTGGATTGTTCTTCGGGAACGGCAATAACACGCTGCTTATTTTCCACGGCTTTGAGAAGCAGCTCCGGCAGGCGGTGAATATTGCCGGTGCCAAAGGCGATATCCACAAAGGGATAGCGGCGCAGCAGGGTGTCGGCCATGCCGGGCTCCTGCACCATGCAGCCGCAGATGCCGATGAGCATATGGGGCCGCTGCTTTTTGATTTCCTTCAGCCAGGTGACATTGCCAAGGGCCTTGCGCTCGGCATTGTCCCGGATGCAGCAGGTGTTGAAGAGGACAAAATCCGCTTCTTCCCTGGAAGGGGCAGGGGTGAGGCCCATGCGCTGCAGCATGCCGGCCAGCTTTTCAGAATCGTGGGCATTCATCTGGCAGCCGTAGGTGACGATGTAGTACGTTTCAGGACGGTCGCCGAGGGCGGCAAAACGGTCCGCACAGCCCATCTGGGCATCGATTTCCGTTTGCGGGATTGGGAAGATGAGATCACGTTTGTTCATACAGTTTCCTCTTTCAGGCCGGTGCCCCGGCAATGGGGGCAGGGCGAAACAGAATGAAGGGCGGGGCCCGTTTTCTTTCGGGTCATTTCAAGAAGGCCGAGGGATGTGAAGCCGTGGATGACGCATATGACAGGATCGGACAAAAGAGCGTCCTGCAGCGCAGAAAGAACGGCGTTTCTGCTTTCTTCCGTTTCCATGTCCACAAAATCGATGATGATAATGCCGCCTGTATTACGTAGGCGGACAAGCCTTGCTATTTCCTTTGCGGCTTCCAGGTTCAGCGCAAGGAAGGAACTTTCCGTGCCGCCTTTTTTGCCGGTGAATTTGCCGGAATTAACGTCGATGACCGTCATGGCTTCGGTTGGGTCGATCACCAGATATCCACCGCAGGGAAGATACACTTTCCTGTTCAGGGACTTTTCCAGCTTTCTTTGCACGTTTTCCAGCGCAAAGGGATTTTCGGCATACTGCACCGGGCAGGAAGCGGGAGCGGGGAGTGAAGGCAGGTTGGTAATGATCTTTTCAAAACCGCCTTTTTCGTCCCGCAGGATTGTGGAAAGGAGCGGCTCTTTTTCTTCGATCATGCAGGGGGCGGAGGCTGCATTTGCCTTTTCCAAAACGGCCTGCCATTTCTGCAGAAGGGTGGCCGCTTCTTTTGCCAAGGCTTCCTTTTCTGCTTCGGCGCTTTCGGTGCGCAGGATAAGGCCCATGCCTTCCGGTGCAATTGCCTTTCCGATGGCACGCAGGGAATGAATTTTTTCGGCATCCTGAATGCGGCCGGAAACGGCAATGCGGCAGGAGAAGGGGGTGAGGATCACATAATGCCCGGCGATGGAGATATCACAGGTACAATAGGGAAGCTTATCTCCGACGGGAGGCTTTTTCACCTGTACCAGCACGCTTTGCCCGGAAAGGGGCTTTTCTCTGCATTCGTTGTATGGCAGAAAGCCGTTTTGATCCTTCGTCAGGCGGATGAAGATGGCTTCCATGCCTTTCATTGCCCGATCGGCTTTGGCCAGATAAATCTGCTCCTGCTGGATGGAAGTGTTCTCTTCCTGATAAGAAAGAAGAGCGCCGTTTTCCAGCACGGCACAGGCCATTTTGCCTTCTTTTTGTTCCACATACAGCTGTTTCATTTACAGCATCTCCAGAGGCATGAAATTGGGGGCATCGCCGCCAAGCAGCTGCTGCCGTGTGATGAGGGCATTGGGGCGTTCCATGCCTGCAAATTCGAACAGGGAGGAAAGCAGAAGATCCGGCTTGCAGGTGGCCTTTTCGCAAAGGGACAGCGTCATGGAGAGCGTATTGCCTTCCACGGCCAGCTCATGAATCATGGGCCGGATATCGCAGGGCTTCATGCCGGATTTGGTTTTGCGGATGGCGGGAATTTCCTTCTGTTCCAGGAAAGCAGAAACAGTATCAGCAAAATTTTCGGGAAGATGTTCGAATTCCGCGGTATAGCAGGCGGCGGTAAGGGATGCCATGGGGGCGGGATGACGGTCGTCCACGCTGCGCACGGCAATGCAGGGCAGATCCGGCGGCAAGGCGCGGGAAATCATTTTCTTGAAATCCCCTTCACATACGCCCTTATCCAGCGGTACTTCCATAATTTCACGCTTACCCGGCATACCCACGGACAGGGGGGCGGCGAAGTTCAGCAGCACATGGGGATTGAACCCCTGGGAAAAAGCGATGGGCAGGCCGCTGCGGCGGAGGGCACGCTGCATGGCGCGCATCAAATCCAGATGGCCGATGTGGCGCAGCCGGGGCGTTTTTTCAAAAATCACCAGCATTTTCATCAGTTGGCCACCTCCGCTCTGTGGGGCTTATCTTTCAGCGGCGGATTTTCCACAAAATCGCATACATGCCATTTCTGCAGACCACAGCCGTTGCAGCCGTGGCGGCAATCGGGGGTAATGGCGCCGGCCTTGGCCTTTTCGTTTTCACGCTTCAAGTATTCCTGAGAAACACCGGCATCGATGAACTGCCAGGGAAGCAATTCTTCGTAGGGACGTTCCCGATAGGCGTAGAAGGCAGGATCCAGATGGCATTTTTCAAAGGCTTCCAGCCATTTATCGAATTTGAAATGCTCATTCCAGCCATCCAGACGGCAGCCCATTTTCCAGGCGGTGTAGATCACATCGCCAATGCGGCGGTCGCCTCTGGCAATACAGGCTTCCAACATGGACAGGTGGGATTCATGCCACTTGAAATTGACGCACTTTTGCTTGAGGTACTGGCGAAGAGCGGCCTGCTTTTCGTGCACGGTTTCGATGGTGTCCTGAGCGGCCCACTGGAAGGGGGTAAAGGGCTTGGGCACAAATACGGAAGCGGAACAGGTGACCATGACGCCCTTGGTCCGCTTTTCCTTGGGCATGGCGTAATAGGCGCGTACCACTTTCCGGGCCAGGTCGCCGATGCCCTGCAGGTCTTCGTCGGTTTCGGTTGGCAGACCCATCATGAAATAAAGCTTTACGCTGGACCAGCCGCTTTCAAACGCATCGGAAACGGCGCGGATGAGATCCTCTTCCGTAACACCTTTGTTGATCACGTCACGCAGGCGCTGGGTGCCGGCTTCAGGGGCCAGGGTGAGGCCGGATTTTTTCACCTTCTGGGTTTCTTCCAGAGATTGCTTGACAATATTATCGATGCGCATGGAAGGCAGGGAAACGCTGACCCTTTTTTCCTTGTAGCGCTTCATCAGTTCGGAAATCAGTTCGGGCAGGCAGGTAAAGTCGCCGGAGGAAAGGGAAGAAAGGCTCATTTCCTCGTAGCCGGTGGACTGCTGCAGCTTATCGGCCAGCTCCAGCAGCCTGTCCATGCTGCGTTCGCGAACCGGGCGGTAAAGCATGCCGGCCTGGCAGAAGCGGCAGCCCCGGGTGCAGCCGCGCATGATTTCCAGCACCATGCGGTCATGAACGATCTCAGTATAGGGCACGGGAATGGAATCGGGATAGACGGCGGCGGAAAGGTCCTTCACCACACGCTTTTTCACCACCGCAGGGGCAGCGGGATCGTTGGGGGTGAAGGAGGAGAGAGTGCCGTCTTCGTTGTATGCGGCATCATACAGGGCAGGCACATACACACCTTCCACTTTGGCCAGGTTGCGAAGGATATTCATCTTGGTAAGGCCCTGCTTTTTGCCGTCCCGGATCACGTCGATCAGTTCGTTCATCACGTCTTCGCCGTCGCCGATCATAAAGGCATCAATGAAGGGGGCCAGAGGCTCGGGATTGAAAGCGCAGGGGCCGCCGGCAACCACGATGGGGAAGGTGTCGTTTCTGTCTTTTGCATAGACGGGAATGCGCCCCAGATTCAGCATTTCCAGAATGTTGGTGAAGCTCATTTCGTATTGCAGGGTAAAGCCCACGATGTCAAAATGATTCAGGGCTTTCCGGCTCTCCAGAGAGAAAAGGGGCACATCCTTTTCCCGCATCAGGTCCGCCATATCGGCAGCGGGCATGCACACGCGTTCGCACAGCGCATCTTCCCGCAGGTTGATCAGATGGTAGAGGATTTTCATGCCAAGATGGCTCATGGCAATATCGTAGGTATCCGGGAAGCAGAAAGCGAAGGTAGTGTCCACCTTGTCCCAATCCTTCTGCACGGCGTTCATTTCGCCGCCGATATACCGGGCAGGCTTTTGAACCTGTTCCAGCAGCTGTTCCAGCTGCATCAATTCCTGTTTGTTCAAGTGGCTTTCCCCTTTACAAAATTTCATATAAAACCAACCTATATGATACCATCATTCGCGCTTTTTGTCTATGAAGAAAAGATGACAAAACACAAAAAACATCCGTTTATACATTAATATGACAAACGGATGGAAAAGGGCTTATTTTACGTTTTGATAAATGGAGGAGAGCAGGTGTTTTCCGGTATTGGTTCTGAATACCTGAGCCGTCATTTTGTTGATGGAAGGACGGGAATGGCGGGATTCATCTGCATTGACCAGAAAATCTGCCTCCAGCAGAATTTGCCAGTCCATGCCGTCCACAAATGCGTATGTGTGATGATGGGAAACAAGAAAAATGATCCTTTCCTCCGTTTCCTTTGGCAAACGGAATTCTTTCAGGAAAGGACGCAGCAGCGCTTCACTTTCCTTTTCCTGCAGATGGCCGGCATCGGTGCCGTACTTTTCCATGCAGGTGGGAATGGCAATGTCGTGGCAGATGGCGGCCATTTCAAGAAGAAACTGCGTTTTGTCATCCAGCCCTTCCAGAATGCCGATGGTGTGGGCGTAGCCGTATACCTTTACGAAGTGGGCTACAAGGGCCGTGTTTCCCTGATAAAAATCTGTCATTTTGACAAATATATGGCTGATGGCAGGATTCATAATCAAATATCCTTTCACGCTTTTCGATCATTATAACAGAGAATGGTTTTTTTGAAAAGAAAACAAATGATTTTATTCGGTGTATATTGACAGAAAAGCAGGGAAGTGATATATTACTGACGGAAATCCGATAAAATTAGTCGGGATTAGAAAGGAGGATGTGTTTTGAAGCTTTCAACCCGGGGTAAATATGGAGTATACGCCATGATTTATCTGGCGCAGCATGAAGGCGAAGGGCCACAGCCTCTGAAAAATATTGCAGAACTGGGCTTGCCGGATCAATACCTGGAGCAGTTGCTGGGTAACCTGAGAAGGGCCGGACTGGTAACCACTCAAAGGGGAGCGCAGGGCGGATATCAATTATCCCGAAGCGCAGATGAGATCACCGCAAGGCACATCATCGAAGCCATGGAAGGGCCGCTGAACCTTTCTGAATGCGTGGGCGAGCCGGGGCATACCTGCCCCCGGGGCAGCAAATGCACGGCCAGAGGGGTGTGGGCATATCTGACGGATGAGATCAACGGCCTGCTTGACAGCATTACATTGAGCAATATGCTGAAAAACGATATCAAAGGAGATATATAAAAATGAACCGCATTTACATGGATAACGCCGCCACCACGGCCATTTCTGCCGAAGCGCTGAACGCCATGCTGCCCTGCTTCGGGCAGGTGTTCGGCAATGCCTCCAGCATCCATTCCACCGGCCGGGACGCCAGAAAGAAGCTGGAAGAAGCCCGGCGCACTGTGGCAGGCCTGCTGGGCGCCAAGCCCAACGAGATTTACTTCACCTCCGGCGGCACCGAAAGCGATAACTGGGCCATCAAGGGAGCAGCCTTTGCCAATCGTCATAAGGGCAATCACATCATCACCAGCCAGATTGAGCATCATGCCGTGCTGCACACCTGCCAGTGGCTGGAAAAGCAAGGCTTTGAAGTGACGTATCTGCCGGTGGATGAATACGGCCTGGTAAATCCTGCCGATGTGGAAAAGGCCATCACCGACAAAACCATCCTTATTTCAATTATGGCTGCCAACAATGAAATCGGCACGGTGGAACCCATTGCCGAAATCGGCAAAATTGCCAGGGAACACAAGGTGCTGTTCCATTGCGATGCGGTACAGGCCATCGGCGCCATTCACGTGAACGTGAACGACTGGAACGTGGACATGCTGTCCCTCTCTGCCCATAAGTTCCACGGCCCCAAGGGCGTGGGTGCCCTGTACATCCGCACGGGATGCAAGGTGGACGGGTTTATGCATGGCGGGGCTCAGGAAAGAGGCCGCCGTGCCACCACCGAAAACCTGCCCGGTATTGTGGGCCTGGCTGCCGCCATGGAAAAGGCTGTGAACAATATCGAAGAAAACGCCTGCAAGGTGATGTATCTGCGGGATAAGCTGATTGACGGCATCCTTTCTGCCATTCCGTACACCCGTCTCAACGGCCACAGGATGAAGCGCCTGCCCGGCAATGTGAACATTTCCGTGCGTTTTATCGAGGGCGAAGCGCTGCTTTTGCGGCTGGATCTGGCCGGTATTGCCGGCTCTTCCGGCTCTGCCTGCACCAGCGGTTCTCTGGATCCTTCTCACGTGCTGCTGGCCATCGGATTGCCCCATGAAATTGCCCACGGCAGCCTGCGGCTTTCCCTCAGCGACAACAATACCGAAGAAGAAGTGGACGAGGTATTGAAAGTGCTGCCCGAAATTGTTACAAGTTTAAGAGCCATGAGCCCCCTTTATGAACAGTTTTTGCAGGAGGAAAAATAACATGTACAGCGAAAAAGTAATGGACCACTTTTCCAATCCCCGGAACGTGGGCGAAATTGAAAATGCCGATGGCGTGGGCCTGGTGGGCAATGCCAAGTGCGGCGATATTATGAAAATGTACCTGAAAGTGGAAGACGGCGTGATCGTGGATGTGAAGTTCAAAACCTTCGGCTGCGGTGCTGCCATTGCCACTTCCTCCATGGCTACGGAAATGGTGAAGGGAAAAACCCTGCAGGAAGCCCTGCAATTGACCAATAAGGCGGTTGCGGAAGCGCTGGACGGGCTGCCCCCCGTAAAAATGCACTGCTCCCTGCTGGCTGAAGAAGCCATCCATGCTGCCGTGGAAGACTATATGAAAAACCATCCGGAAGCAGTAATATAACATTTCTGCTCCCGAAAAAGGAGCTATATGGAAAACCAAGTACATGGAAATATTACGGGCATTCGGGATACCCAGCTGGCGGAGATTGCCGCCATCTATGATTGCCCCTTTGATATGGATGAATTTGCGCCGTGCGATCTTTTGACAGAGCTCGCACGGCATTCGTGCGCTTTGAACAGAGAAATTGCGGTGTATGTGAGCCGGGACGGCCAGGTAATGGACGTGACGGTGGGGGTGGGCGACAGCGTACCTTTGCTGGATTTGCGTCTGCGCCGGAATATGAAACGGCTTTCTTACATTCGTTGCATTCACACCCATCCCGGCGGAAGCCCGGAGCTTTCCGACGTGGATCTGGCCGCCCTGCGCAGCCTGATGCTGGACAGCATGTGCGCTGTGGGGGTGGACGAAAAGGGGAGGGTGACCGGCATCAGCGCCGCATTCCTGACCGAAAAAGAAAAGGGCGTACCCGGTATTGTGGAAACGCCGGTGTATTCCTTGAAGCGTATTCCCCAGGCGGAATGGATGCAGGAAATTGAGATTGCCGAGCGCGCCGTGATGCAGGGGACGGAGGCAGATGAAGAAGAGCCGGAGCGGGTGGTGCTGGTAGGCATCGATACCGAAAAATCTCTTGATGAATTGGCCGCACTTGCCGATACGGCAGGAGGCCGGGTGGTGGCCCGTTTTCTGCAAAAGCGTCCCAAGCCCGATCCTGTCACCTATGTGGGCAGCGGCAAGGCGGTGGAACTGCAGCTGGATGCCCAGGCGGCGGAAGCGGACGTGGTGATCTTTGACGATGAGCTGACCGGCGTTCAGCTGAAAAATCTGGAAGAGATCATCGGCGTGAAGGTGATAGACCGCACGGCCCTGATTCTGGATATCTTTGCCCAGCGGGCAAAGAGCGGCGAAGGCAAATTGCAGGTGCAACTGGCCCAGTTGAAATATCGTTCTTCCCGGCTGATCGGCCAGGGGCTGGTGCTTTCCCGTCTTGGCGGCGGTATCGGCACCCGGGGCCCCGGCGAAACCAAACTGGAAATTGACCGCCGTCGCATCAGAGAACAGATTACCAACCTGCGCCGGGATCTGGAAGCCTTGCAAAAGCAGCGTCAGCTGCGCAGAAAAGCCAGAGAAAAGAACAAAATTCCCATCGTTTCCTTGGTGGGATATACGAATACCGGCAAATCCACGCTTTTGAACAAGCTGACGGATGCCGGTGTGTATGCCGAAAACCAGTTGTTTGCCACGCTGGACGCCGTTTCCAAAAAGGTGACGCTTCCCGGCGGGACGGAATGTTTGCTGGTGGACACGGTAGGCTTTATCAGCAAGCTGCCCCACGATCTGATAGAAGCTTTCAAATCCACATTGGAAGAGGCGGCACTGGCGGATCTGCTGGTGATTGTGTCCGACGGTGCCAATGAAGATATGCTGGCCCAGTACAAAGTGGTGGAAGAGGTGCTGTCCCAGATCGGTGCGGATACCCAGCCCCGGATCAACGTGATCAACAAATGCGACTGTATGGCGCCGGACGGCGACGTGATTCCCGTTCTGCCCGATGCCATCCGCATTTCTGCCAAACAGGGTATCAATCTGGAAGCACTTCTAAAGGAAATTGAAAAGCAATTGCAGGGCGATGAAAAGGAACTGACCCTGTTGGTGCCTTTTGATAAGTTCCAGGTGATCAATGAGCTGCGTACAAAGGGCAAAATGCTGGCGGAGGAATATACCGATACAGGATGTGTGGTAACGGTACGGATGAAGCCTGAATTTGCCGGGCAGATTTCAGCGAAGTACGGGGATATGATCCAATAAGCGGAAGGAAAAACAGTTCATGGCGGCACGATTGATTGCGCTTTTTTTGGCGCTGATGAGCCTTGGCCAGGGCACATTGAACCGATATGAAACGGAAATGAGCCTGGGCGGCAACCTGTTTCTGGTGAACAGGGATTTTGTGCTGGCCTCGAATTATAAGCCGGAAGATCTGGTGGTGCCAGATGTGCGGCTGACCTACCCCGATACAACCATGCGCAAGGAAGCGGCCGAAGCGCTGGAAAACATGTTCGTTGCTGCCAAGGAAGAAGCTGGTTATACGCTCATTGGCGTTTCCGGCTTCCGCAGCTATGGCCAGCAGGCGTCCATTTATGAGCGAAAAATTCAAAATGCAGGGAAAAAGCAGGCCATGCTGCTGGTGGCGCCCCCCGGCGCCAGCGAGCACCAGTTGGGCCTGGCTATGGACCTGGGTACGCCTCAAAACCAGAAGCTGAACGAAGCCTTCGGCGATACGCAAGCGGGGGCATGGGTGCGGGAAAACTGCCACCGGTTCGGCTTTATCATCCGATACAAGGAAGAATGGACGGAGATTACCGGCTATGCGGATGAGCCCTGGCATGTGCGGTACGTAGGTGCGGAGCATGCCAAACGAATTTACGAGATGGATATTCCTTTGGAATATTATGTGGAAATGCTGCGTCAGGCGCAGTATGAACAGCTTACAAACGAAGAGAGGTGACACGCGTGAAGCGCATTGGCATATTTGTTTTTATTCTGCTGGCATGCTGCTGTGCAGCGATGGCGGAGCAGCCGGAATGGACCTATCCGCTTCCTCCGGAAATTCTGGCCAACAACGAGGGGTATATTACCCTGGCCAACAAGGAAGTATTGCTGGATGCGGATTATGCTCCTCAGGATCTGGAGAAGCTGGCGGTGCGCAATGTGGTGGACGATCCGGTGAGAAAGGCTGTCAACGATGCGCTGGTCACTATGTTTGCTGATGCGGAAGAAAATGGATATAAACTGTATGTGAAGAGCGCTTACCGCAGCTACCAAACCCAGCATACCATGTATTTTAACCGTCTGGAAAAAAATAACGGCAAGGATGACGGATGGGTTTCCTATCCCGGCGCCAGCGACCATCAGACGGGCCTTGGTATTGACGTGCTCAACTATGCATGGACGAAAAAAGAGGGCATGAATGAAAAATTTGCCCTGGAAGATGAAGCAAAATGGATGGCTGAAAACTGCTGGGATTATGGTTTTGTGATCCGGTATATGGAAGACAAGGAAGAGATCACGCAGATCAATTATGAGCCCTGGCATTTGAGGTATGTGGGCCCTGAAGTGGCAAAATACATGCAGGAAATGCATTACTGCCTGGAGGAGTTTACGCAGGAATGGCAGGCCTATATCGAAGAATATGAAGCAAACGGCGGCGATTTTAACCAGCTTTTGAAGGAGCGGGCTGCCATAGAAGCAACGGTGATCGGCTACAGCGAAGACGGCGAAGAAGAAGTGAGCCTGTCGCATAATTTTTATTAACGAAAGAAGGGGGATGCCATGAAACGAAGAATGTGCCTTTTGCTGGCAGTGCTGATCATGTGGAGCATCGGCATCCCTTGTATTGCTGCCTCTTTTGATGATGACGGCGTGCTGCGGTTGGTGAACCGGGATGTGAAAATCACGAAAAATTATGCGCCGGTGGATCTGGTGAAGCCGGATGTGCCGGTGAACAAGAAAAATCAGGAAGATCAGGTATATATGCGTCCTGCGGCGGCAAAGGCATTGGAAGAAATGTTTGCCGCAGCCAAGGAAGAAAAAGGCTATGTGCTGCTGGCTGTTTCCGGCTACCGTACCTATGGTGAGCAGCAGCTGATTTTCAACAATAAAGTGGCCCAGGTGGGCAGCAAGGAAAAGGCGTGGAAAAAGGTAGCCCCGGCCGGTGCCAGCGAACATCAGCTGGGCCTGGCGATGGATGTGCTTTCCGAAAATTTCCGGCTGCTCAATTCCGGTTTTCTGGATACGGAAGAAGGCAAATGGCTGTATGAAAACTGTCAGCGCTTCGGCTTCATTGTGCGCTACAAAAAAGAATGGACCAATATCACCGGCTACAGCGCTGAGCCCTGGCATTTCCGTTATCTGGGGGTGAGCCATGCAACGGCCGTGAGCAAAATGGATATCCCTTATGAAACTTATGTTTCCAAAGCGATGCTTTTGCCGGAATATGTATTGACCCACGGGAATGCGTGCCTTTTGTATGCGCTGATTGAAAATGCGTTGTACGGCGACGGTGTGTTGTTTGACGAAATGATTTCCCTGCCTGCGGACACGTTGGAAGAGCAGGCAAAGAATATCGTGGATATGACGGATAAGGTGAAGCCTGAGGGCGTGACGCTGGAAGACGCAATCCTGAACAGGGGGACGTGGTAATATGCGTTCTTTGCGGGATAAGCTTCGGGAAACGGCACCAAGGCATCAGCAGGAGAAAAAGCAGCAAGCTGTGGATTGCTTTCTGAAGGAAATCAAAACCCCGGTATCCGAATTTCTGCTGCCGGATAAGATCAGCGGCAAGAGCCTGTCCATTATGCTGGGCGGCGAATGGCAGGATGTGTGCAAAGAAGACATTCTGTTTCTGGATACGGAAACCACGGGCCTTTCCCACGGCGCCGGTACGGTGGCGTTTTTGGTGGGCGTGGGGTATTTTGATGGCGAATGGTTTATTGTCCGCCAGTATCTGATGCGGGATTATGACGAAGAAGCCTTTTTGCTGAACCATGTGCTGGGGCATCTTGCCGGAAAAAAACACCTGTGCACCTTCAACGGTGCTTCCTTCGATATGCCGCTGCTGGACAGCCGCTTTACCATGCAAAGAATGCGAAATACCTATGCACATCAGCATATTGACCTTCTGCATGTAGCCAGAAGGGTGTGGAAGATGCGGCTGAAAAGCTGCAGGCTGTCCCGGCTGGAGGAAATGGTGCTGGGGATTGTCCGCGAAGATGATTTGCCCGGTGCACTGGTGCCGGAAAGATATTTTCAGTACCTGAAAACAAAGGATTTTTCGCTGCTTGACGATATTCTGGAGCATAACGGGCAGGATATTATTTCCCTGGCCCATTTGCTGCACAGGCTGTGTGTATTGCACGACGCCCCGCTGACGGCAGGGAAACAGGAGGATATTTTCAGCCTGGGCAGGGTGTATGAAAAGCGCGGGCTTTCGGAAGGGGCCAGGGTGTGCTACCGGGCGGCGGATGAGGGCAGCCTGTCAGCGCTGGCCCGGGCCCGAATCGCCGAAACCTACCGCAAGGAAGGCAATACGGAAATGGCCGCCTGTGAATATGACAGAATGATTGCCTGCAGGCAGGGCGGCATCGGGCCGCTGGTGGCCATGGCCAAGATATGTGAGCACAAAAGAAGGGATATTCCCGCTGCCATCGAATATACACAAAAAGCCATTGTGCTGGCTGCTGAAAGAGAATCGGCCGATATGCCGGCATTGCAAAAACGATTTGAGCGCCTGATGAAAAAGGCGAGGAAGGAATGATACACTATGGGATTTATGGAGATCTTCAAGGCAAGGAAAGCCGTAAACATGCACCAGAAGGGGCAGTATGATGCGGCTCTCAAGATTTATGAAGAACTGTATGCCAAAGGGCATGTTTCAGCTGTGTATATGCTGCCTTTTTCCGTGCTGCTGCTGAGAAACGGCAAGAAGGATGAGGATTTCCTGAAGGTGAAGGAAGTGCTGAAGAAAGCGGAAAAGGCACCAGATCTGACGCCTGACAAACGTCAGCAGCTTTTGATGCACTATGCCGTGGCCCAGTACAAGCTGGGTGAAATGGAAAAGGCGCTGCATCTGCTGGAGGCTGCCCACCAGAAATCTCCCTGCGGCATTATCTACGGCACGCTGGGCTTTTTGTACATCCAGGCAGGGAATGCCGAAAAGGCCCTCAGCTATAATCTGGAAGCGTTGGAGTATGATGACGAAGATCCGGTGACGCTGGATAATCTGGGCCAGGTATATTACCGGCTTTTGAACGACAAGGAAAAAGCAAAGGAATATTTCTTGAAGGCCATTGAAATCAAGGAAGGGCAGATTGATACGCTGTATTTCCTGTCCCGGTATGACATTGAAGAAGGGAAGAAGGAAGCTGCCATCGAGAAGCTGGAAAAGGCGCTGGAGGGCCGATTCTCTCCGCTGAACTATGTGACAAAGGCGGATGTGGAAAAGGAAATTGCCCAGCTGAAAAAAGCATAAAGAATAAATAGAAGCTGCTCAAAATGAACAGCTTCTATTTTGTTATTTCTTTTCGATGGGCAGGTAGATTTCGTAATAGCGTTCTTTTCTGCGTTTTTCTCTTTCCACCCAAAGATGCAGCACTTCAACGATCAGGTTATTTTTTGACTGATATCCGGAGGTGGGCAGCCAGCCATTGAAAATCAGGTCACGCAGGCGTGGAAATTCCTCCCATGCATTCCCGCCCTTTTCGGT
>JAFSBN010000131.1 GCA_017437265.1 Clostridia bacterium | reverse complement strand
CGCGTACTCCACTGGAGCATTGTAGACCAACCAGTCCAGTTCTGTCTTTTGCTGCACAGTGTGAGCATACTCCGATTCCACTACAGTGCAGTCGATATCCAGCTCCGTTCCATCATCAAACCGCAGCTCTACACAGCCGCTATCCATGTTGAATTTACAGGTGATCAGTTTCATATGCTTGTTCTCCTTTTATGTTGTGAACAAGCTGTGTAAGCGTGAGTTGTGGGCAATATCCTTAACTATGTGATACTCCCATTTCCCACTTTGATATTGTTTGCCGAACCACATGCAATTCATTGGCGATTTTCTCTTGAGATAAACCTTTATGCAGACGAAGTTTCTTCAAAATCTTTCCAAACATTAGTTACCCTCCCTTTCATTTGTTATTTAGCATAGCTTCTGACAAATAGCAAGCAATGCATATTAACATCATGACTGCGGGCGTTGCATGCATTCATTCCATTAAGAAAGTCTTGAAAAAAACCAGAATATGATATACAATATTATCTGTATTAAGAAATATTCAAGAAAACAATAGTGAACTTTGTCGAACTCAGGAGGTGACACCCATTGATTGAGACTTTTGACATTGCCGGTTACGCCCGGATTTCCGTGGATGACGAACTGGACAGGGAGAATGTGTCCATCGAGAACCAGAAGGCTATCATCGAGGAATATGTGAAGACCCGTTTTCCCGGCAGCACGCTGACCTTCTTTGAAGACCGAGACCGCTCCGGCTATACTTTTGAGCAGCGGGAAGGGTACCAGCAGATGCGCAAGGAACTGATGAGCCACAAGTACGATATCCTGATCGTCAAGGACTTTTCCCGTTTTTCCCGCCGTAACAGCCGTGGCCTGGTGGAGCTGGAAGATCTGCGTGATAACAGAATACGCATCATTTCCATCGGGGACAATGTGGACTATCCCAACGATGACGAATGGCTGAAGATCCAGTTTCAGTTCCTCATCAACGAAATGCCGGTGACCGATACCTCCCGGAAGGTGAAAAATGTCATCAAGCACCGCCAGCAGGAGGGGGAATGGATCTGTGCCGCCCCTTATGGCTACAGGGTCAATAAGCACAAAGAATTTGAGATCGTGCCAACGGAAGCGGAAATTGTGCGGCTGATTTACAAGCTGTACATTGAAGATGGCTGGGGATATAAAAAGATCGCCAATCATCTGACGGACGAAGGCATTCCCACGCCCCGTATGAGTGAGCAGATGCGCAAGGAAGCCGAAGGCGGCGAAAGCAAGCGGGAAGTCAAGCGCGATTGGGCGATTGCTTCCATTCAGGGCATTCTGGAAAACGACTTCTACATCGGCACCTTCCGCCAGCGCAAATACACCCGTGCCAAGATCAACGGCAAGGATGTGAAGCTGGACGAAGGAGAGCATATCGTCATCGAAAACCATCACCAGCCCATTCTGGATTACCGCACTTTTGCCATGGCGAAAGCTTTGCGGGAGAAGCGTTCCACCAGCCATTACCGGGGTGTGAAGAAGAACGACAACTTCTACTCCGGCTTCCTCACCTGCGGCGACTGCGGCAGTCCCATGTTCGCCATGAGCCGCAGCGACCTGCAGCCGGCATACACCTGCGGCACCTATCATCGCCGGGGGAAAAAGGGTGTTCCAGTCATCACATCCGGGTAGACAAACTGGATGAACTGCTGAAAATCTATGTGCGGAAGGTGATGGATTCTTCCGCCTCCATGCTGGACAGGCTCAATGCCGATCTGGCCAGTGAAACGGACAACATTGCCGAAACGGAAGTTACGGTGGACAATCTTGCTAAGCTTCAGGGGGAACTGAAGGAAGAACTGAAGATAACCAAACGCCAGCGCATCCGGGACATCATGAAGCATCCGGAGCAGGAAAAGCTGCTGGAGGAAACCTACGATGAAATGGAAGCCGACCTGCAGCGGAAAATTGACGGGCTGGAAAACCAGATTCAGCTGCTTTCCGACAAGCGGAACACCATCATTCAGGTGAACCGCACCGCAAAAACCGCCATCGATGTGTTCCGGGATATTCTTGAAAAAGACAAGCTGGACCGCACCGATCTGGAGCTGATTATCAGCCGCATTTATGTCTTTGAAGATCATCTGGAACTGCACCTGCAAAGCGATATCGACGCCCTCATCCGTACGGATGCCATGGAGGACACCGTAAATTTTAATCAGGGCATCGAAAACTTGAATTGCCGGATTGTCCAGACGGCGAAAAACCAGAAGGACAAGGTTTTCGATGTCCATGTTATCAGTGACGGCGACCCGCTGGAGATTTATACCGACCGGGATGGCGAAGTGATTTTGAAGAAATATTCACCCATTGGGGAAATGAGCTCCTTTGCCAAGGATTATACGGAATCCCTGTTTCGCTCTATGGGCCATATTGCCTGCATTGTGGACCGGGATCAGGTGGTGGCGGCCAGCGGTGTGAGCAAGAAGGAATTGTGGGACAAGCCCATTAGTCCCGATCTGGAAAGTGCCATTCAGGCCCGGCAGACCATGACCCTCAACCGCACCGGCGGCAGCAAGCTGATGCCCGTAACCAATGAGGAAGACACCTCCGGTTATACCGCTCAGGTTGTTTCGCCCATCATTGCCGACGGGGAGGCCATTGGCGCTGTGGTGCTTTTGTCCCGGGAACAGAACGCCCGCATGGGGGATACGGAAGTGAAAGTGGCGGAAACGGCGGCCAGCATTGTGGGCCGTCAGATGGAGCAATAAAGAAAGCCGGAGCAGGAATGCTCCGGCTTTTTGTATGTTGTTATGGATGGAATGACATTTCTTTCTTTGAATGGTTGGATGATACTCACTTTTCCGGACCAAGGAAAACATCCTCCTCAAAACGCCCGACCTGCACCGTTCCGTCAGCTAGGGTATAAACGCCCCTGCCGTGCCGTTTGTTGTTTTTGATCTGCCCGTCATACCAGGAGCCGTCCACATAACGCAGCACCCCTTCGCCCTCCAGCAGCACATCCCCGTCCCATATGCCGGAGAGGGATGTTCCGTCGGTGCAGAAGGTGGTTCCCTGTCCGCAGGGACCGTTTTCCCCCCATCCGCCCACATGTTTGCTGCCGTCTATGGTGCAGTTGAAGGTACATTCACCAATGATTCTGTCTTCTTCCCATGTTCCTTCCAGAACAGAACCGTCAGGGAAAGTCATTTTGCCCTTGCCGTGCATCATGTCTTTTTTCCAGTTTCCTTCCAGAACGAAACCGTCAGGGAAAGATCGTTTGCCCTTACCATGCATCATGTTTTCTTTCCAGCTGCCTTCATAAACAGCACCGCCGGGGAAGGTCATCTTACCCTTACCGTGCATCATGTTTTCTTTCCAGCTGCCTTCATAAATTGCACCATCAGAGGAAGTCATCTTGCCTTTGCCGTGCAGCTTGCCATCTATCAATTTGCCTTCATAAACGCCGCCATCCGGAGATGTTATTGTTCCTTTGCCAGTCATTTTGTCATTTTTCCACTCTGCGTTGAAAACAATACCATCCGGCATGCTAAGTGTGCCTTTCCCATGGCGCTTGCCCTTTACCCATTCTCCCTGATATGTTGCGCCATTGGAATATGAAAGCTTACCATTGCCTTCAAACAGACTGTCCTTGAAATTGCCGTCATAAACGATACCGTTTTCGAACTCAATGATGCCATTTCCAGAACGGAAAAAAGCCCCGCCGAAATCGTAGGGGTTATAGTTGGGGTTGATGCCGAAATTGACGCCGATCTGCTGCACCAGGTTTGTTTTGTGGTGAGGGTTATGGAAGGCAAGATAGGTGGCCTTGTCCGGAAAGGCTTCGGACAGGGTTTTCACCCAGTTCATCCGGGAAGTCATTTCGTCTTCGGTGTCCGGGAATTGCTTGTTGGCAAAAACACCTGTCAGGATGCCGGAAGGATTCTTATCTGTCAGGTTGACACAGAAATAATTCTGTTTCACTGTTGGAAACATGGAATTTCCTTCCTTGCCGGCGGCAATCAGGATTTCCGTCTGGATGGAGCGGCTGAGGAACAGGCTTTCACTCAGATAGAAAATAATGCCGGCGCAGCGGGCATCCGTCATTTTTTCCCGCACCACATCGTCCCAGTTTTTCCCGGCAGGCAGGCCGTTGTCATACCAGTAGGGAATGTCGCTTTCGTACAGGTCGGCCAGGTCGGCATAGACCTGCTTGTAATCCTTGTGTGAGTAGCTGATAAAGATATAGCGTGTATCTTTTTTCAGTTCAGGAATCGGTGCCTTTATGCAGGTGTCGCAGGACATGGATAAAGCCAATTGTTCTTTATATTCCTTTGCGCTGAATTCCGCCATATGGATGAACGCTCCTTTGTGCAGACTGTGCTCCATGTTTTCCAATATTATAGCATGTGCAGGGACAAATGTAAATTTATACGATGAACAAATATGCGGGGGGATGGAAAAGAAAAAATGAAATCGGTGCAGTGAAGCGTCTGGTGACGGGATTTATGGGGGGATCTGGCATTTTTATGCCATCTTTTGTGTACCCTGTAGGGAGGTGACAGGATGAAAAGGGTGTTCACATGTGCGTTGGCACTTTTGATGACCGTGGCATTGGCAGCGCTTTATCCCCTTCTGGAAGAAGGGGAGGGGATGCCGGCAGAGGAAAAAACGATGGTGGTGTGGATGCAGGGCGTGGAAAGCGACGGTGCTTCTTTTCTGAAAAAAGCTGCATCAGCCTATGAAAAGGAGACAAAAAACAGGGTGTATCTGCGCACCTGTTCAAAAGATGAGGCAGAAAATGTGTTGGCCGGGGTAGCGGCGGTGGTGCCGGATATGATGGTGCTGGAGGAGCGTGGCGTGCCTATTTTTTGCCGCGGATATGTTCTGGTGGTGCCGGATGCGGAAAACATGCAGCCAACGGCACCTCCCACCCCTGCGCTGTTTCAGCGCCCCACCGCCACCCCTGCGCTTTCCACGCCGCCGCCGCGGCCGTTTCCTGACAAGCTGGAAAAGGTGGCGCTGCCGTCTGTGTTTGAGGGAGCGGTGGAGGGCGGCTATGTATCGGAAACACCGCTTTCTGATCTGACAAACAAAAAAGCAAAGGCGGCGTTGCTCACTCCGCCTCAGGTGCTGCAGATGCAGGGCGGATATCAGACCCATGTCCGGGGAGATTTTTTTCTCCCGGTAATGGGCTTGGCGATGACGGAGACTGGGGAGGATTTTCTGGCCTTTCTGCTTTCATTGCCTGTACAGGAAATGCTGAAGGAGCAGAAACTGTTTTCGGCATACAGAAACCTGTCTTTGTACAGTCCCGATACGCCCCTTTTGTATCAAATGGAAAACGCTAGAAAAAATATGGAAAAATAGGTGTATATTTCCGCATCTCCCGGGGCATAATGGGAGCGAAGGGAGGTGCAGGAAATGGAAAAAGAAAAATGCATTCTGTGCGGCGAAAAAGCCTTTGCCGGGCTCCATGTGATGGGCTGCCTGATCTGCTTTCCCTGTGAAAAGCGGCTGGTGCATGGCCTGGTTACGAAAAAAACCGTGGCCAATATGCGTCCCATTCAGGCTTCTGTCCGGGCAGAGGGTTGATTTTTCCTGCATAAAAAGTTACAATACATCCGACCGATTTTATTTCGGAAGGATGTTTTTTATATGCTGCCATACCAGACGGTATTTTTTGACCTGGACGGAACATTGACCGATTCTCAGCCCGGCATTTATGCCTGCGCCACCTATGCGCTGAAAAAGATGGCATGGAAAATTCCCTCCGACGCCATCCTGCGCCGCTTTATGGGCCCGCCGCTGGCGGAATCCTTTGCAAAATTTTGCGGCATGACGGAGGAAGAGGCCATTCAGGCTTCCGGCTATTACCGGGAGCGGTATAACCCCATCGGCTGGAAAGAAAACAAAGTGTTCCCCCGTATCCGGCAGTTGCTGGCGGAGTTGAAAAAACGGGGCGCATATGTGGCGGTGGCCACCGGCAAGCCCAAAGCTTCCGCCGAAAAAATTCTGGATTATTTTGGCCTTTTGCCCTATCTGGATGCCGTGGCCGGCCCGGTGGGCACGGAATTCCATATGGATAAAGCCACCCTCATCCGCCGGGTGCTGCCGGAAAATGCCGGCAAATGCGTGATGGTGGGGGATACGGTGGGCGATGTGGATGGTGCCCGGGAGTGCGGCATGGATTCCATTGCCGTATTGTATGGCTATGGCGAAAACAACGAAATTCTGGCATCCAATCCCACCCATTCCGTGGAAACAACGGACGAGCTGTGTGAACTGCTCTGCCCCGGCATGGAAAAGGGAAAAGGCTATTTTGTGACGCTGGAGGGTGTGGACGGCTGCGGCAAAAGCACCCAGGCTGCTTTGCTGAAGGAAAAGCTGGAGCAGTTTGGCTACACCGTCCATCGCACCCGGGAGCCCGGCGGCTGTCCCCTGGCGGAAGAAATAAGGAAATTGCTGCTTTCCAAGGAAGACGGCGGCATGTGCCCCGAAACGGAAGCCCTTTTGTTTGCCGCCGCCCGTGCACAGCATATTCATCAGGTGATTTTGCCCAAGGTGGCAGAAGGCACCGTTGTGTTGTGTGACCGTTTTGTGGATTCCTCCATTGCCTATCAGGGGGATGCCCGGGGGCTGAAGCGGGACTGGATTATGGAAATCAATCAGGTGGCACTGACACGGGGCATGCCCTCTGCCACCCTGTACCTGCGCATGAGCGCGGAGGATGCGTTCCGTCGCCGTCTGGCGGAGTCGGAGCCCGATCGCATTGAGCAGATGGGCCTTCAGTTCCAGCAGAAAATCGAACAGGGCTACGAACAGCTGATGCGGGAGTATCCGCAGCGCTTTGTTCCGGTGGATGCCACGAAGAAGCCGGAAGAAATAGCGGAGGAAGCCTTTGCCAAATTGTTCAGCCGTATGATCGGGGAGGGAATCCTGTAATGCGCGTGGTGGTTGGTATGTCCGGCGGCGTGGACAGCGCCGTATCCGCCCTGTTGCTCAAGGAGCAGGGCTATGACGTGGTGGGCGTTTTCATGAAGAATTGGGAAGAACAGGATGAAAACGGCGTATGCACCGCAGAAAGCGACTGGCGGGATGTGCAGGATGTGTGCGAATTGATCGGCATCCCCTACTATTCCGTGAATTTTGCCAAAGAATACCGGGACCGGGTATTTTCCCTGTTCCTGAGTGAATACAAAAAGGGCCGTACTCCCAACCCCGATGTGCTGTGCAACCGGGAAATCAAATTCAAGGCTTTTCTGGATTTTGCCATGCAGCTGGGTGCCGAAAAGATGGCCACCGGCCATTTTGTACAGACGGATGCGGAGGGCCATCTGCTCCGGGGGGTGGACGGGAATAAAGACCAGAGCTATTTCCTTTACATGATTCATCGGCAGCAGCTGCTCAAGTCCATCTTCCCCGTGGGCGGCAAAACCAAGCAGGAAGTGCGTGCCCTTGCCGAAAAATATCACCTGCCTGTATATAAAAAGAAGGATTCCACCGGTGTGTGCTTCATTGGCGAACGTGATTTCAAGGCCTTTTTGCAGGGCTTTTTGCCGGCCCAGCCGGGGCAGATGGTTACCCCCGAGGGAGAAGTGGTGGGCAGGCATGACGGCCTGATGTACTACACCCTGGGCCAGAGAAGGGGCCTTGGCATTGGCGGCCGTGGGGACGGACGCAGCTTTTTCGTGGTGGATAAGGATCTGAAAAAGAACCGGCTCATCGTGGCTCAGGGGGAGGATCATCCCCTTTTGTACAGCCGGGCAGCGCTGGCGGATCAGGCCACCTTCGTCTGCGATCCTCTGCCGGAAAATACCCCGGTGCACCTGACGGCCAAGTTCCGCTACCGCCAGCCGGATCAGGGCTGCACGGTCACCCGTGTGGGCGAAAATCTGCATTTTGTGTTTGACGAACCCCAGCGGGCGGTGACCCCCGGCCAGAGTGCCGTGCTTTATGACGGTGATATCTGCCTTGGCGGCGGTATCATCGACAGTGTGGAAAGATGAAAAAGTGAATGGTTTTATGCGGGAGGGGCTTTCTTTTCGGAAAAAGAAAGCCCCTCCCGCACCCTCCCCAAGAAAACCTTCCCGGGATGGAGGGAAAAATAAAAAAACATACATTTTCCCCATGGTGCGCATCAGGGGG
>JAFSBN010000130.1 GCA_017437265.1 Clostridia bacterium | reverse complement strand
CGGGTTCTTCCACCACGGGTTCTTCCACCACAGGTTCTTCTACCACGGGCTCTTCTACCACAGGTTCTTCGACAACCACGGGTTCTTCCACCACGGGTTCTTCCACCACAGGTTCTTCTACCACGGGCTCTTCTACCACGGGTTCTTCCACCACAGGTTCTTCCACCACGGGTTCTTCGACAACCACGGGTTCTTCTACCACGGGTTCTTCGACCGCAGGTTCTTCCGCCACGGGCTCTTCCACCACCACGGGCGTTTCCACCGGGCGGGACTTCACCGCGGGCAAACGCAGCGTGTTGGAAACGATGTAACGCTCCGCAACCACGCCTGCAATGCTCAGCAGCATGACAGCAGCCACAGTGATGGCAATGAGTTTGACAAGGTTTTTCTTCATGGTTTGGTCTCCTCCTGACGTTCTGCGATCAAAATATGGTATGTATCATTCGGTATTATACGCCATCTTGTGGCGATGATGAAATGCTCCAAAACCGGATTATGACTTCCCATAGGAAGCCCATTTCATTATATCTCAAAAGTGTCAAATAATCCAGCATTTTTTACTGTTTTTGGTGGATTTTTTTCACTTTTTTCTATTTATATGCGACAAGTGCCGTTTGCCATAACCAGGACGGTGTTTTCCATCGTCGGCAGCCTCCGTGCACACCGTTTTTCAGGCTGCCCGGAACGGATGCACACCCGGCACAGGCACCTCCCTTTCCGGCTGCATCAGGGACAGCAAGACACGCATGGCCGTCGTTGGATTTCAGACGCCTGCGTGCACTTCTTATTCTCACCTTACTGTCACCTCCATTATACACCATTTTGGTTACATGTCCAGATACTTTTGTAAATTTTGTGTTATTTTTCTTGGAAATAATCACGTTTTCAGCAAAAGCCCGTTCCGGAAACGTTTCCAAAATTTCAGCCAATAAACAGAAAAAGCGTCAGTTTTCACTAACGCATGTTTATTCTGTGCTTACTCTGCAATCACCAGCAGCGCTCTGTAAGCAGCCGCGGCATTTGCCTCCGTTACAGTGAAGGAGTAGCTCTGGCCACTGCCCACTTGCACCCATCCGTCAGCGGTTTCCATTTCCCACACGATGGTGTAGCCGTCTGCCACATTGCTCACAGAGGCCCACAAGGTCACCAGATCGCCGTAGTAGATGTCCCCCTCGTTGACCAGAGAGATATGAATGGATTCGTTTTCAGCAAACGCTGCGGTGCACATACTCATCATCAGCATGGCCGCCAACAGCCCAATCATCAATTTCACAAAAGCGTTTTTCATAAAGAAACAGCGCTCCTTTCTTTCAATCTACACCCATATTATAGCCACAAAACGTTACAGGAGTGGTTACATGAGCATAAATTTTCCAGAAAAAAGCGCCTAAAACAACCAAAAAACACATTTTTTTGATTATTTGAGCAATTTTTTCTTAAAATTTCTCAGAAGGCTGCATATCGCTGCTCAGCGGCCCGATGCGATAATTGAAGGGGATATTGGAGTTAGGATACTTCTTGTAGAAAAGCTGCTTCACCCGCTCCATGACCATATTGCCGGTGGTATAGTTCACCGTGGGCAGAAGCAGGGCAAAAATGGTGGGCGAAAAATGGGTGATGGTATCGCCCTTGCGCAGGTTGGTTTTGAGAATTTCCAGCGTACCGTTCATGATATTATCCTGCTTGATGGAATCCATGGTGGGGTCATCGGGATTGCCCACCATAATCACGCCAAGGAACATGGTGGAGCCCAGGCGCTCCAGATTGCGCATCTGCAGGTTATAGATTTCCTTAAATACGGCATATTCACACACAAAAGCGCCCCGCTGTTCGCCGCTTTCGCGCAATTCATTGCGGATGGCTTCCAGAGAAAATTCCAGCGTTTTGCCGGCCCGGACAATCTGCTTATAAAACTCCTGCATATCTTCGCTGGGCTGTACCCCGAGATAGCGGTAATTGAGGTGGGTGACGTGCTTATACTGCACCAGCGCTTCGTTGGTACGGTTGGTATTGATCAGAGCCGTCATCAGTTCCATATGCAGCCGGTCATCAAAATTATCCACGTTCAGGGCCATCCGGCACACCCGGACGATATCCTGATGGTTTTCCTGGGCCTTGAGCAATTCAATATAGGAATACACTGCGGACATATACTTATTGTGCAGGCTGGTCGCCTGGGCCAGGGCCCATTCGTTCTGCTCGGCATTCTGCAGAAGATCTCCTTTATAGAGGGTAAGCAATTCTTCATACAGCGCAATCTTTTCCGGCGATTCATCCCGGATACCGGCCAGATCGTCAAAAATGGCTTCGATGCGGAAAAAGTCCACCGTCATGCCGGGCAGGTTTTCCCAGTGATAGGCGCCGCGGTCGGCCACGATGCAATTGCCGAATTCGGGGGAAATCTGGTTGAGAATAGCGCGCAGACGGCTGACCAGGGTTTTCAGCGCATTTTCAGGGTTGGCACTGCCCTCATCCGTCCACAGGGTGGCCAGCAGCCGGTAATTGGGCACCGGCTGGCCGTGATTGAGCATCAGATACTGCATCAGGCTGACGCCCTTGCGGGACTTTTTCGCCAGATGCTCTTCTTTCTGTTCGTTGATATACACCATAAAATTGTCCATCAATTGGATGCGGATGATATCGCCCATAATTCTTCTTCCTTTCGTTATTGGCATCCGGCTTTTACCGGCGGTGCATGGTGACATCGGTATTTTCGCTGTACATGGCGGCCACTTCCCGGGTAATCAGCCCTTCTCTGGTCAGCCGCTCCAGTTCCTTATTCATGGCCAGCATGCCCATGCCCTGCCCGCCGGAAATCACATTATCCAGCTGATGGGTGCGGCCTTCACGGATCAGGTTCTGCACGGCAGGGGTGGCGATCATCACTTCATACACCGGCACCAGGCCGCCGTTTGCCCCCGGCAACAGCCGCTGGGATACCACGGCCCTGAGCACCATAGAAAGCTGCATGCGGATCTGGTGCTGCTGCTCCGCCGGGAAAGCGTCGATCATACGGTCAATGGTTTTTGATGCACCGATGGTGTGCAGGGAGGACAAAAGCAAATGCCCCGTTTCCGCTGCGGAAATGGCGGTGCGGATGGTTTCGGTATCACGCATTTCACCCAGCATAATCACATCTGGCGCCTGACGCAGCGCTGCACGCAGGGCTGCAGGGAATGTGGGCGCATCTTCCGGCACTTCACGCTGACTGACCAGCGAAAGCCTGTGGGAATGCAGGTATTCGATGGGGTCTTCAATGGTGACGATATGGCCGCTGCGGCTTTGGTTGATCTTATCCACAAGGCAGGCCAGCGTGGTGCTTTTGCCGCTGCCGGCAGGGCCGGTGACCAGCACCATGCCGTTGCGAAGTTCTGCCAGATCCACCACCTGTTTGGGAATATGCATCTTCTGGGCGTCGGGCAGACCGAAGGTAACGATACGGCAGGTGGCCGCCAGGGTGCCCCTCTGGCGGTAAGCATTGCAACGGAAACGGCTCATATCCACCACAGAGAAGGAAAAATCGTCATCGCCGTTTTCTTCCAGCCCGTCCATTTTCCGCTGGGCCAGTTCATAAATATGGCCGATCAGTTCGGCAGCACTGGCAGGCGTGAGCCGCTCCTGGGTCAGCGGGGCCATTTTGCCCCCGGCTTTCACCACCACAGGAGACCCGGGAATGATAAAAATATCCGATCCGCCTTTATCCAGCGCCTGTTTGAGCAAACTCAGAATATGTTCCATGTTTCCCCCACTTCCGCTTCCAGTATTCTTGTGTGCCAGGTGAGCCGTGTTTCGCTGTCCAGAGGCTGCACCTGCACCCCGGCCCGGAAAATCCGGCCGCCATCCGTTTCCTGCCAGAAAATGACGTTTTCTTCCATTTCCATGTCTTCAGGCAGGGAGGCAGCCACCATCTCCAGCAGTTGTTCATCCCCTGCAGCATGCAGGCGGCATTGCAATACCATGCCGTCCAGCACCGCAAAGGTTTCCTCCGCCTGTACATACAACAGGGCATCCTGCTGCGCCACCTGCACACTGCGGGAAGACAAGCGCATGTCGTTCCGGGTGCGGATGAACATGAGCATACCCATGATGCTCATGCTGAGCACCACCACAATCAGCACCAATGAAGGTGCGCCGGGGCTGAGGCGAAACGCACGTTTATTCATAGCCGGTCACCTCATATCTGGCCCCGGGCAGGGAAAAGAGCACTTCTCCACTCCGATGAGCCTCAATGGTCCAGCGGTTCAAAAGACCGCAGGACGTGAATTCATCCTTCATTTCCAGGTGCAGCGCATAGCCGTCTCTTTCCAGGATATACACGCCGTTTTCTTCCCGGAAGGATTCCTCCTCCAGCAAAGACCATTTTCCTGCCTGCATCAGGGCGTTCACATTTCTGGCATCGTGCAGGGCACGGCTGGTGGTTTCTGCCCTGTCTTCCGTCACATATGCCCCTGCAAACACCTGGGACAAAACTGCAAAGGACAAAATGAAGAAAAACAGAACGATCACCAGCTCAATCAGAAGGGCATTGCTGCTTTTTTCGTTTTTCATAAGCCGCCCCCTTCCGTTTTTACCGTACGCACGGGCTGATAAAGCGTATAGCCCATGCCCTGTTCATCCTGCATGTCCACGGTCAGCAGATTTCCGGACAAAGACGGCACAAAGGCCATAGCCCGGCATACTGCATCCCCGTTTTCCGGCCGGAAAGCACGCTCGGCGGAAATAAACTGCTGGCGCAGCTCCCCTTCGTGCAGATAGATGTACTGGCGGTAGATTTCTCCATCATAATCGTTTTCGATCACCAGCGTCCCGTCTTCCACCAGCACATTGCCTTCCGCTTCCTGGGTTTCCACAGCGCTGCGCACAAAGGCACACAGTATGCGGGCGTTATTGGCATCCACGGATTTTTCTTCCATGCCGCAATAGGCCATGGCACCCAGCACCACCAGCAGCATGGAAAACACCATGAACATGGCCAGCACCAGGATCACAAACACCTGCTGAATGGAATAGCCTTTTTCATGCTTCACGGTCAAATCAGGCCACCTCCCCGCACCGTCACCAAAATCCGGGGCATCTGGTTGGAGGCAAATGCTTCATAGACCACATGATAACGGCTTTCATCGTAGCTGAGGCCGTAATTTTCCCGCAGGTAGGAAATCTCGGAGGGGTAAGCCCCTTCCACTGCAAAGCAGGTCAGGGCGGCATGGCGGACAGCATCCTGCACCGTGCGGATTTCACCTTCATCCCCCACGCGGATCATGCTGTTGATGCCCCAGATACAAACGGCCAGCAGCAAAATCGTTGCCACGGCCACTGCGGCAATTTTCTTTCCGGTCATGCATTTCCCTCCTTTCTCAATGTCTTTTTCATTTTTCGTTACAGCAGGCTGCTGAGCACACCGGCCATGGGCAGCATCACAGACAGAAGCACCGCGCCGATCACCACGCTCAGAAGCGCCACCACCGTAGGCTCAATCACAGCAATCAGGCTGGAAATGCTGCTTTCCGTCTGTTCTTCATAGGTCTTTGCGATTTTTTCCATCACTTCGTCTTCGCTGCCGGTCATGGCACCGGTCTGCAGAAGGCGGGTGTGCATCACGTCAAACATACCGGATGCAGCCACCGCATCGGCAAATGTTTCGCCGTTATTGATTTCTTCGGAAATGCCTTCGATTTTCTTTACGGCATCCTTGTCATCCAGCACCCGGGGCACGGTGTTCAGTGCATCTTCCATAATAAAGCCGCTGGAGAGCATCATGGACAAAACCGCTGCCACCCGGGAGGCGGAAATCCCGTCAGAGAGGCGGCCGATGGCCGGAATGGCTTTTTTCAAAAGGGACAGCACCTTTTCCCTGGCCCCGGTTTTCATCAGCACCAGGCAAAGCAGCACAAACAAAAGCAGCACGCCCACCAGACCCAGCACCACCCAGCCGATGGTGGCGCCCAGCTGCATCAGTCCATTGTCCGAGCCGGTCACACCCATACCGCTGAGCACCCGGCGGAACACCGGCAGCACCTGCCACAAAAGGATCAGCACGATCACAAACAGCATGCCGCCCAGCACCAAGGGATAGGCCACCGCATTGCGCAGCGATTCCCTCAGCCTGCCTTCCCGCTCGTAATAGGACGTCATGCTGCGCATCACATCCTCCAGCCGGCCGGTTTTTTCACCGATGCCCGTCATTTCCGTCAGGTATGCCGGGAAAAGACCGCTTTCCTGCATGGCGGCGTACAGGCTGCCGGTTTCACACATGCGCTGATGCATCACGGAAAAAGCGGCGGCAGAATCGTCCTTCTTTTCAGACAATACCTCCAGCCCCGCCTCCAGCGGCATGCCGGACTTGAGCATCATGGCAATCTGGTCGCAAAAGCGGCTCAATTCCATGGGCGTCATGGCTTTTTTTTCTGTATTTTTCATGGTTTCTCCCCCTTAATACCATCTCTCTGCCGCATATTCCACCGGCTGGGCCATGTTCTGCAAAATGGCGGTGGGATCGAAGATTTTTTCCTCTCCGTCCACCGTAGCCTGCACCCAGGCATGATACTGACCGTTGGCATTGCCGATCACCAGCTTGGCCGGCACCCCCTGGGTGCGCAGCATACAAACGGACGTGGATGCCAGATCCAGGCAAATGCCCATGCCTTTATTGAAGCAATAATCCACATCCGGCACGCCGTCCCCCCTGGTGGTTACCGCCCGGACAAAATCATATACGAAAGCATGGGTCACATATTCCGTGATTACCTTGTATTTCTCCCTGCCCGTTTCCAGCCCGGCGCATAGCTCTTCGGCTTTGAGCACCGCCTGATTTTCCGAGGTATAGTTGATATATTGGTTGGGATAAAGGAAGGGCAGGTTCACATCCGTCATTTCCACATTAAAGGAAACAGCGCCTTCCTCCGAATAGCGGCTGCCGGACACCTGCTTATACAGGTTCAGCCGGTATTTTCCGTTACCGAACTGCAGCGGCAGCACCTCAAACTCGTTCTTGTTCCCCAGATCGTACATCACGGAATGTTCCCCCTGGGTCACCCGCAGCTTCAGCCGCTTGGAGGTTTTTCCGCCGCGGACCAGAATATAGCCCTCTTCCAGATGGCTCACATTCACTTCCAGAGAACCGTCTTTTTTCTTCTGGCCGGTGTTCTCCGTATCCGGCCACAGGGCCGCCATACCGGCTGTCAGCAGGGAAAGAATAACGATCAGCAGAAGACACGCAAAGCACAATTTGCGCTTATTCACAGCCCATTGCATGCCTTCCACTTCCTTTCTTTCGAATAACTACCATAATAATATACCGGTTCAATGTATAATGTTACCATATTTTCCTCCTTATTTCAATACGCCGGTGGCAAAAATGATTACATTTGCATCTTTGCAGGTAAGCCGTTTGTAACCACTTCGTCACCGCCGCCGTTTGGCAGCAGGCAAAAAACCGATATTTATGCGCAGAACGAAACTGTGCTTGTCTTTTTCCGCCGTTATTTGGCCGGATTTTCCATGAAAATGTGTCTAAATTGCATTTTTCTGTTTTCAATCTTGCAGTTTTCTTCCAAAACGCATATAATAGCGTCAACCGAAATGAAGGGAGACGAAGGAAAGATGAACCGCGTTTTTAATTTCGCCGCAGGCCCCTCTATGCTGCCTGCCGCTGCTCTGGAAAAGGCCGCCAAGGAAATGCTCGATTACAATGGCACCGGCATGTCCGTGATGGAAATGAGCCATCGTGCCAAGGGATATATTGAAATTTTTGATCACACCGTGGCTCTGCTGAAGGAACTGATGCAGATCCCCGAAAATTACGAAGTGCTGCTGCTTCAGGGCGGCGCCACCGGTCAGTTCGCTGCCATCCCCATGAACCTGCTCAAAACCAGCGCCGATTATGTGGACAGCGGCAATTTCGCCCACGGCGCTCTGGTGGAAGCCAAGAAGTATGGCAACATCAATGTGGTGGCCTCCTCCAAGGAAGATAACTACAACCACATTCCCGTGCTGGATAAGTCCAAGTTCAACCCCAACGCCGATTATTTCTATATCACCACCAACAACACCATCTTCGGCACCCGCTATACCGAGCTGCCGGACGTGGGCAATGTACCCCTGGTGGCCGATATGTCCTCCAACATCCTGTCCCAGCCCTATGACGTGAGCAAGTTCGGCGTGATCTATGCCGGCGCTCAGAAGAACATCGGCCCCGCCGGTGTGGTAGTGGTCATCGTGCGCAAGGACCTGCTGGGCAACGCTGCCCCCAATACTCCCAAGATCTTTGACTGGGCCAAGCAGGTGGATGCCGGCTCTATGATCAACACCCCCTCCACCTACCCCATCTACATGGCCGGCCTGTGCATGGAATGGCTGAAGGCCCAGGGCGGCGTGGAAGCCATTTACAAGGTAAACTGCGAAAAGGCACAGCTGCTGTATGACTATCTGGACGAAAGCAAGATGTTCCACGGCACCGCTCAGAAGGACAGCCGCTCCATCATGAACGTCACCTTCAACACCGGCGATGCCGATCTGGATGCCGCCTTTGTCAAGTATGCCGCTTCCAAGGGCCTGACCAACCTCAAGGGCCACCGTCTGGTGGGCGGCATGCGCGCCAGCATCTACAACGCCATGCCCGTGGAAGGCGTGAAGGCCCTGGTGGACGCCCTGAAAGCATTTGAAATGGAGAACAAGTAATATGAAAGAAATTAAGCTGCTCAATCCCGTTTCCCCCGTGTGGAACGAAGTGATTTCCGATCAGGAATACGCCCTCACCGCCGAAGCCAAGAGCCCCATCTCCATCATCGTGCGCAGTGCCGATATGCACAGCTATGAGCTGGAAGAAGATGTGCTGGCCGTGGCCCGCGCCGGCGTTGGCGTGAACAATATCCCCCTTGATAAGTATGCCGAAGAAGGCGTGGTGGTGTTCAACACCCCCGGCGCCAACGCCAATGCCGTGAAGGAACTGGTCATCGCCGGCATGCTGCTTTCCGGCCGCAACATCCTGGGCGGCGCTGCCTGGGCCCAGAACCTCAAGGGCACCGAAGGCATTGAAAAGGCCACCGAAAAGGGCAAGGGCCAGTTTGCCGGTCACGAAATTGGCGGCAAAACCCTGGGTGTCATCGGCGTGGGTGCCATTGGCCTGCTGGTTGCCAATGCCGGCATCGCCCTGAACATGAACGTAATGGGCTACGACCCCTTCATCTCCGTGGACAATGCCTGGAAGCTGTCCCGCTCCATCGTGCATGCCAAGACGGAAGACGAAGTGATCGCCAATGCCGATTACCTCACCATCCATATGCCCCTGCTGCCCGAAACCCGCGGCAAGATTGACGCCGCCTACATCGCCAAGATGAAGAAGGGTGCCGTGCTGCTCAACTTCGCCCGCGGCGAACTGGTGGACGTGGATGCCGTGCTGGCAGCCCTGGAATGCGGCCAGCTGAGCGCCTATGTGTGCGACTTCCCCACCGAAAAGCTGCTGGGCGTGAAGAACGTGATCTGCCTGCCCCACATTGGTGCCTCCACCCCCGAAAGCGAAGACAACTGCGTGCGCATGGCCGCCAAGCAGCTGGATGATTACATCAAGTACGGCGTGATCCGCAATTCCGTCAACTATCCCAATGCCGATCCCGGCCCCGTCGTGGAGCCCCGCATCTGCGTGCTGAGCCAGAACGTGCCCAACGTGGTATCTTCTGTCACCGGCGTGGTGTCCAAGAACAACATCAACATCGACCACATGTTCAACAAGTCCAAGGGCAAGTACGCCTACACCGTGCTGGATCTGGACGACGCTCCCACCCAGGAACTGGTGAACGAATTGAAGGCGCTGGACACCGTGTACGGCGTGCGGGTCATCAATCCCTGACGAAACATTCCCCATCATCCCCTGGCATTGTTCAGGGGATTTTTTTCTAAAATAAAGGAGAGGTTATCTATGCAGTCTTTCGGTATCCATCCGGCGAATATTTATCTGCCCGCCCCCGGTGTTGACCAGCAAAAATGGGCCGTGGTGGCCTGCGACCAATTCACCTCCGACCAAGGCTACTGGCAGCAGGTGGAAGAAAACGCAGGCGACGCCCCCTCTGCGCTTCGCATCATTTACCCGGAAGTGTACCTCTCCGAAGGGGAAAGCCGCATTCCCGTCATTCGTGCAGCCATGGAAAAATACCTGGCCGAAGGCGCATTGACCCTGCAGGTGGAAAATGGCTTTGTACTGATGGAACGTACAACGGAAAGCGGCAGCCGCATCGGTCTGGTGGCCGCCATCGATCTGGAGGATTACGACTACACCCCCGGCACTTCTGCCGCCATCCGGGCCACGGAAGGCACCATCCTCAGCCGCATTCCCCCCCGGGTGAAAATCCGGGAAGGCGCACCGCTGGAAAGTCCCCATGTGATGCTGCTGATGGATGATCCCAAGGACCAGGTGCTGGGCCGGCTGTATGAAATGCGCGCTGCCCTGCCCTGCGTGTATGATACCGATCTCATGTGCGGCGGCGGCCATCTGACCGGCTGGGCGGTAACGGAAGACGCACAGAAAGATGCGCTGTACGATGCCCTGAAACAGCTGAATGAAGATTGCAAGGGCTTCCTGTTTGCCGTAGGCGACGGCAACCATTCCCTGGCCACGGCAAAAGCCTGCTGGGAAAACAGAAAGAAGGAAATCACCGAAGCAGAACAGGCCGCCGATCCTGCCCGCTTTGCGCTGGTTGAAATTGTGAACCTGCACTCTGCTGCCCTGCAGTTTGAGCCCATCCACCGGATGGTGTTCGGCGCAGACGGAAAGCAGATGATACTGGATTTTGCCGCATACCTGCGGGAAAAAGGCATGGCCACCATGCCCGGCAGCGACATCGTATTTATGTGCGGCGGAGAAACCACCGGCCTTTCTGTGAAAAACGCCGGGGATATGCTGCCCGTGGCCGTGCTGCAGCCCTTCCTGGATCAGTACCTGCAAAATAACAAAAATTGCGAAATTGACTATATCCACGAAGCCGATGCCGTAGAAAAAATGAGCCAGGATCAGGGCACGGGCATTCTGCTCACGTCCATTGAAAAAAGCTCCCTGTTCCCGGGCATCGTGTCCGGCGGCGTGCTGCCCCGTAAAACCTTCTCCATGGGCCACGGCCACGAAAAGCGCTACTATATGGAATGCAGAAAGATCAAATAATGCTTTTATCGGGCAGAAGGAACACTGCCCGATTTTTTTGACGCAGGAGATGAAAAAAATGATCCGTTTCGGCCCCTCCGGCAATTCAGAATCCTTTTACAGCGAAGGCCATTCTTCCTCCCTCGAAGCCCCTGCGTGGCTTGCACAAAAGGGCCTTGATGCCTATGAATATTCCTTTGGCAGAGGCGTGAACCTGAGCCGGGAAACGGCAGAAAAACTGGGGCATGCCATGAAAGAAAAAGGCATAGCCCTTTCCGTTCACGCGCCTTACTACATCAACCTTGCCAACCCCGACCCACAAAAGCGGGAAGCCTCCCTTGGCTATATTCTGGAAAGCGCAAAAAGAGCCCGGTGGATGGGAGCAGAGAGGGTGGTGGTGCATGTAGGGGCCCCTATGAAGCTGGAAAGGGAAACTGCCATGAAAAACTGCCGGGAGGGGCTGCTTTGTGCGCAGAAAATGCTGGATGAAAACGGCCTTTCCCACATCCATCTGTGCCCTGAAACCATGGGCAAAAAGGGACAGATGGGTGATTTGGAAGAAACGCTTCAGTTCTGCCTTCTGGAAGAGCGATTTATTCCTTGCCTGGATTTTGCCCATATCCACGCTCTGCATCAGGGAAGGCTGAACAATACCGCAGATTTTGAGGAAGTATTGGACATCGCAGAAAGCATGCTGGGAAAAGAGCGCATGCAGAACATGCATGTTCATTTTTCCACCATCGAATTTACCGCCGCCGGTGAAAAGCGGCACCGCACCTTTGCGGAAACGGCATACGGCCCCCGTTTTCACCATCTGGCGCCGCTGCTGAAGAACAGAAATTATACTTCCCGGATCATCTGCGAATCAAAGGGTACCATGGCAGAGGATGCAATGGAAATGAAAAGAATCTGGGAAACATTGTAACAAACGCTTCCCTTTTTCCGTCGTATAAACGAACCAATATACGGGAGGTAAACGCCGTGAAGAAATTTGTATTGTTGCTGATACTGATGTGCCTTTTGCCCCTTTGCGCCCTGGGAGAGGGCCGGGAAGCGGTGGTGGCCAACCGGATGGTGTCAGACCGGCTGATTTTGCGGGACAAGCCCTCCGATAAAGGCAAGGTGCTGGGGCGGTTTTATTCCGGCACGCCGGTTACTGTTCTGTCCGAAAAAGATAACTGGTGCGAAGTAATGGTAGGGAATCTATCCGGCTACATGATGCGCCCCTACCTGGAATATGAGCTGCCCAATTATGACCTGCCCCGGCTTTTCTACACCGGCCTGGTCACCAAAGCGGATGCACCCATCTACAACAAGGCCGCCACTTCCGGCACCGTCATTGCCCGGGCCCACGGGCAGGTGCAGGTGATGGGCGATATCAACGATGACTGGCGGTATGTGAAAAGCGGGGAAAACTACGGCTACATGCGCTCCATTCACATCAAGGACGTGGAAATGAATATTCCGGTGGCGTACCTGAGCACAAAAACAGCTTTCCACAGCGATAAAAACCTGACAAAAGAAACCGGCGCCGTCTATTACGGCGGCACCTGCGTACAGGTGCTGGACGCCTCCAGAAACGGCTACTGGGCCAGGGTGCGGGTGCTGGGCACATGCTACGGCACCCAGGGCCCCATGACGGAGGGATACATCAGCCAGGAATACCTGAACGTGTTCGTCTGGCCCTGGCAGCAGATGCAGCCTCAGTACCCGGTGGGCAAAATGCGGCAGGACGTGGTTCTGCCCTCCATCAATTTGGACGGCGGCTATGTGCCGGTGAAAGAACACACGCTGGTCACTATCCTTGGAGAAACAGACAGCCAATACCACATCTTTTTTGACTGGGGCCAGGACATGGTGGACAAATCCATTGTGCGGAAGGAAACCGGCAAGTCTGCCGGAAACGGCGGTATCGGTCACTGGGGCTATGCGCTTCTAACCCATGAGGACGAAAGACGGTGGGCTCACCCTGCCTTCAGCCGCATCCTGGGCTACACCATCGGCAACAGAATGCAGGTGGCATGGGGCTACAACCAGATCGACTTTCTGGACGCGGAAAACACCGTCGTCCTCACCGATCATGACCTGCAAAAATACCTGCCGGACCTTCCGGAAGGCGATTTTGAAATCACAGACATCAACACCGCCATCTGGCATTTTGAAGTAAAGGACGGCCAAACGGCCACCCTTTCCATGGAAAACGATGCCTGGAATATTCACATCGAAAACCAGCTGTTTGGCCCGGGCAGCTATTCCTATTACCTGCCCGTTGGCACCACCGGCAACCTGCAGGGAGCGCAGTGGAGCAGCCTGAAAGCCTCCACGCCCGACCTGAAATTGTACACCCTTTACAGCGAATGGGCGAATGAGCCCGCCTTCACCGGCTCCGCCCGCTATTTCTGCGACTGGCAGATAAGCGATACCAGCGGCTGGTACGGCTACCGGGCGGTGCCCATGGAGGGCTGTGAAGACAGCTATTTCATCATCACAACCCTCCACACCCTGGACGGCGAAGGCGAAAACGGGGAAAAGGTGGACCTGAACCGGCTGGAATACGAAGAAGACAATATCTTCTATCCCCAGCCCGGCCAGTTCATTGAGCTGCACAACTGTATTCTGTACTATGAATTCGGCAACGGCTGAGCCCTTTTTTCTCCGCTGCGGGAAGCTTTTCCGCTCCTTGCTCGTTCTATGGTTAGCCTTGTAAAAATATGGAGGATGCGGTCATGAAAAAGATACTTGCTGTATTTCTGCTTGTTTTCCTGCTGCCTCTGGGCGTTTGGGCAGAAAACCTGAGCGCCGCAAATGAAGCCGTGGTGGCCAATCCGCAGGTGGCGGACAGGCTGATTCTGCGTGAATCTCCTGCCAAAGACGGAAAAATCATGGGCCGGTTTTATTCCGGCACACCGGTAACCATCCTTTCCGAAAACGACGGATGGAGCCATGTGCGGCTTGGTGCGCTGGAAGGCTACATGATGAGCAATTATCTGGCTCACGGCCTGCCCAACTACCCCATGCCCGCCCTATTGTTCACCGCCCCTGTCACCAAAGAAAACGCCCCCCTCTACAATAAAGCCTCCACCAAAGGCGATGTGATTGCCCGGGCGGATGCAAACGTGTATGTGCTGGGCGATATTGACAACGACTGGCGCTATGTGCAATCCGGCGATGTGTGCGGCTATATGCGGGCCGCCCACCTGGGCAGCAAAAATTTCCACGTGCCGGTTGCCTATCTCAACAGCGAAACGCCCTTTTACCGCGACAAAAACCTGAAAACAAAAACCGGCTATACCGGAAATAAATATGCCCTTGTCCGGGTGACCGATGTGTCCCGCACAGAAGGCTGGGCACAGGTGGAGGCCACCGGCTTTCCCTGGCATGAACAAATGGAAAGCAGCGGCTTCACCGGCTATATTGATCAGAAAAGGCTGGATATTTTCGTGTTTCCCTGGCTGCAGAACAATGCCTTTTTCCCCGTGGGCAAAACGCTCAGCAGCATTTCCCTGCAAAATGAAGCCGCTCCCCTTCCTGCCGGTACGCTGGTAACCATCATCGGCGAAACGGACACAAAATACCACATCCTCTGCGATCAGGCACAGGGTGTGGTGAGCAAAAATGAAATCCAGCCAATGCCCCGCCATACAGCCAGCAACAACGGCATCCGCCACACCGGCTATGCCCTGCTGCCTGCCGGGGATGAAAGGCGATGGGAAATGCCTTCTGTCCTCCGGCTTATTCATCAGGAAGGGCAGCGGCTGCAGGTAGCATACGGCTACAGCTCTACCGGCTTCACAGATGCGGAAAACACGGTGCTTTTGAACCTGAGAAAGCCGCTGGACACGCTGCCGGAGGGTGCCTTCACCATTTCCGCTGAGGAAGAAGGGCTCTGGATGCTTTCCGTGGAAAAAGGGCAGACCGCCACCCTTTCCATGACCAACGAAAAATGGAACATCCACATGGAAGAGCGGCAGTTCACCCAAGGGTACTACACCTATTTCCTGCCGGAAGACACCACGGGCGTGCTGGAGGGTGCCGCCTTTACAGGCAATGTGTCCGTGTTTATCGATGACGGCGCCCACCCCACAGCCGGCGCCCCATCCCGCCCCGTTTTTTCCGGCAGCGGCCGCTTTTTCTGCGACCAGCAGATTGCTTTCAACAGCAATTTTTACGGTTTCCGGGCCGAACCCATTCCCGGCAGCGAAGAGGCTTATGTGCACATCGTCAGCCTGAACACCCTGGACGAAGAGGAGGCACAGGGACGGCTCATCAACCTCATGGACCTCAATCATCCGGACGAAAACTGTTTCCGGCTGCTGCCCGGTGAATTTGTGGAAATACACAATTGCCGGTTGTATTATGATTTCGGCAACGGCTGAAAAATATTTTTACAATTTTGTTTCATTTTATTGCAAAAATACTGTACTTGCGCCCCTGAAATATGCTATAATAAGGGGCGCATTTTTTTGTGTGCAAAAAAACGGGCAAAAACAGCCGAAAAACACAGAAACGGATGGACTGCAGATGGAAGAAATGATCCTGGCTTCGGCCTCACCCCGGCGGAAAGAGCTGCTCGCTTCCATGGGGATTTCCTTCACGGTGGTGGTGGCGGATGCCACAGAAGCCACGGAAGGCAGCCCGGACGAAGTGGTGATGGAAAACGCCCGCCGCAAGGCCATGGCCGTTGCCCAGCTGCATCCGGGCAGGATGGTTCTGGGCTCGGACACCGTTGTATGTGTGGAAGGGCAGGTATTGGGAAAGCCAAAGGATAAAGAAGACGCTTTCCGCATGCTGCGTTCCCTGTCCGGAAGGGAACACCAGGTGTACACCGGGGTGTGCCTGATCAAGGACGGCAAAAAAGATGTACGCTGTGACAAGACAGATGTGTATTTTGCTTCCCTGACCGACGATGAAATTCAAGCCTACATTCTCACCGGCGAACCGATGGATAAAGCAGGTGCCTATGCCATTCAGGGCATTGCGGGGATGTATGTGGAAAAGATCAACGGCAGCTTTTCCAACGTAATCGGCCTGCCCACCTCCCTTGTGCGGCAGATGCTGAGGGATTTTCAATAAAAAAATACAGATACAGAAACGGACGGATGAATTTCCATGGGATATATCGTACCTTATCTTGGCATTGACCTGGGCACCAGCAACACCCAGATTTATGTGCGCCGCAAAGGCATTGTGATTGACGAGCCTTCCATTCTGGTGGCGGACCGCAGCGCAAAACGCACCATCCGGGCCATTGGCGATGAAGCCAGGGCCCTGCTTGGCCGCACCACCGGCGAAAGCGTGGCCGTGCGTCCCCTGGCAGACGGCCTGATTCACGATTTTGATATGACGGAAGAAATGCTGCGCTTTTTTGTGCGCAAGGCCATCGGCGCCTCCCGGCTGTTCAAGCCCCGGGCGGTGATGACCGTGCCCAGCCGCATCACCCCGGTGGAAAGGCGGGTGCTGAAAAAAGTGGCTGTTTCCGCCGGCATCTGGGAAAACCAATTGAACCTGGTGGAAAAGCCCTTTGCCGCTGCCGTGGGCTGCGGTTTGCCGGTATTTGACCCCGTCGGTTCCATGGTGGTGGATATCGGTGGCGGCAGCACGGAAGTGGCCGTAATCAGCCTGGGCGGCATTGTGGCCGGCAAAACCATCCGCATCGGCGGCGTGAAGATGGACGAAGCCATCATCGGCCACATCAAGCGCACCCATAATATCCAGATCGGCGACCGTACCGCCGAAGAAATGAAGATTTCCCTGGGCTCTGCCCTGCCCCTGAAAACAGAACGCAGGGCGCTGGTAAAGGGCCGGGATATGATCACCAACCTGCCCCAGACGGCAGAACTTTCCTCCACAGAAGTATTTGAATCCCTGCGTGCCCCCTGCCAGGCTATCCTGAGCGCTATTCAGGATGTGCTCAGCCGCACCCCGCCGGAGCTGGCCGGGGATGTGATGCGTTCCGGCATCCATCTGACGGGCGGCGGCTCCCAGCTGCTGGGCCTGGATCAGTATATCGCCTCCGAATTCAAGATCCCCGTGCTGCTGGCAAAGGATCCTTTGAACTGTGCGGCCCTGGGCGTGGGCCATCTGGCCGAAAACTTTGAGCAGCTGCATCGTATCGGACGCAGCAGCTTCCTCAGAGAAGAAAACGAGGAGTAACATAATCATGGCAAGAAAACGGGATTGGACATTCACAGATGATACCAACCTGTTCTCCGAAAGGGAGGACGGGCAGTATTTCGATACCGATGCCCAACCGGAAACGGACGAAATGCCGAAAAATATTCCTGAAGAAGTGTTTGAACAGGAGCCTGAAGAAAAAGCACGCCGGGCGGATCAGGCCTGGGCGCGGGAAGCCATCCGCGTGGATGCGGACAAGCCCCACCTGGCCCAGGAAACCTGGCGCAAAAGCGATAAGGCCCGGGGCACCAGCCGCACCTACAATCCCCCCCGGAAAGCCGGAGAAGGCAAAAAGCAAAAGAAAAGAAAGCAATCCAAATCGGATCAGCGCAGCTTTGTAAAATCGCTGGTGGTGATTGCTGTTTGCGTTGTGCTGTTTCTGACGGTGGCGGTGATGGTGATTTCCAATTTTGTGGATCATCCCCTGCTGATCCTGCCCAAGCGCTGGGCCACCCAGATCATCACCCCGGTGCAGAAAGTGTTTTCCCAGGTGACGGACAGCGTTGCCGATTATGTGCGCACGCTGAAAGTGCGGGGCAATATTGAATACGAATACGAACAGGCCCTCATCAAGCTGGACGAATATGCGGACCAGGTGGCCCAGCTGGAGGAAACCCGGCGCACCATCGAATCCTTGTACGATCTGCTGGACGAACAGAAACGCAATTACAGCCTGAATCCCCTGGCTGCCACCGTAATCGGCACGGACGCCGGCAACTATTTCTCCACCCTCACCCTGGACGTAGGCAGCAAAAACGGGGTGGAACCCTACATGGCCGTGGTGTCTCAGGGGGGCCTTGTGGGCGTCACCTATGAAGTGGAAGATTACAAGTGCCAGGTGCGCTGCATCATCTCTTCCGACTGTACCGTGGCCGCCCTCATTCAGTCCACCCGGGACCAGGGCAGCATCAAGGGCACCATGGGCGTAAACGGCGAACCCATGTGCCGCATGTATTACCTGCCCGAAAACGCCATTGCCCGCCCCGGTGATATGATCGTCACCAGCGGCGTGGGGCTGGAATTCCCCAAGGGTATTCCCATCGGCGAAGTGCGCGAAAGCACCAGAGGCATGGAAGAAAACAAATCCTATGTGGTGGTGGAACCCATTGTGGATTTCCAGCACCTGGAATATGTGACGGTATATCGCTATAAGCCCGCCTATGCGGAAGAGGCCCAGAGCCGCACCTCCGCCGTGCAGGCCACCCTGGAACCCCTCTCCACCCCCCGGGCTGTGCCCACCTTCCAGGTAGGCAGTGTGAGCGATTTTATTTTCGCCGCCACAGAAGTGCCCGAAGGCTATGTGGCGGAAACACCGGCCCCGGAAATGACGTCCACCCCTGCGCCTGCCGCCACGCCCACCCCCGATCCCAATGCCACGCCGCTGCCGGAAAACCTCAGCTACAACGCTGCCGTCCCGGAAGACGTGACCCCCACACCCACCCTGCGCCCCACCAATACCCCGGCCCCCACGCCTGCGCCCACACAGGACCCCGGCGACATGACGGTGGAGGAAGAATAAAGTGAGAGAGACGATCAAAGGCCTGAAGGTGATTTTTCTCACCCTCTTTGCCTATCTTTTTCAGGCCTGCGCCATGCAGTACCTGACCTTTAACAGCGTCACTGCCAGCCTGCCCTTTGTAACATTGGCTGTGTTCACCGTAACGCTGGGCAAAAAATACACCTTCTGCGCCAGCTGTGTCATCGGCATTTTGATGGAATGCATGCTGGCCACTGTGCCGGCCATGTACCTGATCGCCTATCCCGTGATCGCCATGCTCTGCGCCCAGGCTTTTGCCGACAGGAACGAACGGCAGCGGGAAAAACGGCTGGAAAAGCGCATGAACAGCAAAAACAAAAAAAGCCGGCCGCTGTTTTTCAAATGGCGGCAGACGGATATGCCTGCCACGGTGCGCATCCCCCTGTGCGCCATGCTGATGGACCTGATCTGGCATATTGTGATGTGCGTTTACATGTACCTGATTGGCGTTGAAATCAGCTTTGTGCATTTCACCCGGCTTTTCACCGGCGTATTGTATACCGGCACGCTGGCCCTGGTGCTGATGCTGCCCATGCGCTGGTTCCTGGGCATGTACCGCCGCAAAAAAACCGTGCGGGAGGAAGAGGACGACCTGCCTGACCCCCGTACAGAAAAAAATACCGAAGATGAAAAAAACGAAGCAGCGCCGGACAAAGACGAAGGCTTTGCTTCCCAAGACACCGATGAAGCCGAATATGACAACTATGATTATTATCCGGAAGAAGGTGACTGGCAATAACCATGGATGAAACCAAACGTACCCCCCCTGCACAGCAGGATACAAAACAGCTGAACACCCGCTTTCTGATCTTTGCCGCACTGGTTATGATCCTGTTCGGCGTATTGGTGTTCGGCATTTTTCAGCTGCAGATTACAAACGGCGACGCCCATGCCCAGACCACCGGCGCCAGCGCCATCAAGCGCATTCCCATCAAAGGCAGCCGCGGCATGATCACGGATGTGAATTCCGTGGTGCTGGCCAAGAGCGAAAAAGTATATAACGTAACTTTCTACCGCGAAAACGACGACTGGGATTACCCCACCCGAATGCTGCTGGACACGCTGGAGATTTTAAGCCGCTACGGCTCCGATATCTCCGTTTCCTGCCCCCTGCGCCGCAATGCAGACAGCGGCCAATGGGAATTTGCCTTCGGCGACGGCATTTCCGAATCCGCCTGGAACAGCCGCAAGGAAACCTTCTACCGCAACAACTACTTTTCCGTCAGCCGTGCCTATTCTGCCGAAGAATGCTTCACAAGGCTCCGCAAGCGCTATGGCTTTACGGACCTGGGCGGCGGCAGATACGCCCTGCAGCTGGATAAAAACGGCGTTTCCATCGTGCCCGATGCCGATTCCCCCAATCAAAACCCTTGCGTGGAAACCATCGAAATTGATGAAGAAACGCTGATGAAGGTGCTGGCCATCAACGTGACCATGCAGGATAATGCCTTCAACTCCGTGCCTATTTCCATTGCGGAAGACGTGCCCTACGAAGCCGTCAGCGAAATTGAAGGCCGCAGCATGAGTATGGACTGGGTGGGCGTATCCGTGGGCGAAAAGCGTGTGTACCCCAACGGTTCCCTGGCCTCCAACATCATCGGCTATACCGGCAAAATTCAGAACGCCGAACGCTACTATAACGAACTGCAGCCCGCCGGCTATGCCCTCAACGACCATATCGGCCTGGACGGCATTGAAGCCAGCATGGAAAACTGGCTCACCGCCAACATTACCCAGCGCCAGGGGGAAAGGCTGGTGCAGAAGGATTCCACCGGCCATATCACCGGCGAAATTTCCTATACGCCCCCCACTGACGGCAATACCGTAAAGCTCACCATCAACGCCGCCTACCAGCAAAAGGCGGAAGAATGCATCCGTGAAAACGTGGAAGCCTGCCGTGCCGAACAGGAAAAGAAAATGGCGGACTCCAGATGGCTGGAAACCAACAAGGACAAAATTGCCTTCCGCAACTGGGATGAATATCCCCTGCAGCTGGCAGACACCGGCGTGCTGCTGGTGATGAGCATCAAGGACGGCAGCATGCTGGCCATGGCCCAGTACCCCACCTATGACCTGAACGCCATGATCGAAAGCGGCGATGCAGCAAGGGAAATCGTCATGGACGAGCGCAGCCTTTTGATGAACTATGCCGTGCAGACCCGCGCTGAACCCGGCTCCATTTTCAAAATGTGCACCGGCCTTGCCGCCCTGACCAACGGCGAGCTCACCCCTACCGAACTCATTTCCGACGGCGGCCGCTTCATTAAATACACCACCAACCGTGAAGAAGCACCCCGCTGCTGGACCACTAACTATTCTGACCATAAGGATCAGACCATTGTGGAAGGCCTGACCAACTCCTGCAACTATTTCTTCTACACCCTGGCCAGCCGTCTCTACGGCGACAGCGGCACCGAACGGCTGTACAAATATGCCGCCGAAATGGGCCTGACCAGCAAAACCGGCATTGAGCTGCCCGGCGAACTGAGAAGCGTGGTGGGCAACCAGACAAACCTGTATGACACCACCGTTTCCCTCCGGGAACAGATGACGGATACCCCCATCATCGTAGCCAACGCCATCAAAAAGCATCTGATCAACTTCGGCGCCAGCAAGGGCATTGAATACGACGAAGCCCGTCTGGACAACTGCATCCGCCGGCTGATGGAAATGGCCATCAATTCCGGCTCTGACGACTGGGTGCAGAACGCACGCCCCATTTTCATGACGGAGCTGAATATGACCCGCTCCATGGTGATGGAAGCTGCCCTGATGAGCGACCTGTGGAATTACCTCAACACCATCAAGTGGGGCGGCAGCCAGGAGATCCAGATGGGTATCGGACAGTCCATCACATTGCTCACCCCCATTTCCGTGGTGAGGTATGTGGGCGCTCTTTCCGATGAAGCCATTGTCTGGAACCCCAATATCATCTCTTCCATCGTTTCCCCCGAAGGCGAAATCCTCTCCCAGCGGCAGGCCACCCAGCACAACACGCTGGATTCTGCCAGGGAATTCATGCCCTACATTCTCAAGGGGATGGAAGGCGTGGTGGACGAGGGCGGTACCGCCAAGGCTTATTTCAAGGACTGGAAGTATACCGCATCCGAGGTCATGGCCGGGAAGACCGGTACCTCTCAGGTGACCATCGGCGGTATTAAACTGGATTTGGAAAACAACGCCTGGTTCGTCGCCCTCACCCCCAAGGAAAACCCCGAAATCGCCATCGTTTCCTTTATTCCCAACGGCTATGCCGGCGCCCAGGCCACCCGGGCCGCCCGTGACTTCATCGGCTTCTATCTGGACGAAAAGGCCAAGACCAATGAAGCAGTCGCCCTGCCCGGCGGCAACAGCCTGTGCCCGTAACATCTTTTCCCCATCTGACATGGGAGGTATATCATGGCAAGAATTTTTTCCATCATGTCCGGCAAGGGCGGCGTGGGCAAAAGCACGCTGGCCGCTTCTCTGGCCCGGTATTTCGCCGGCCGGGGCATGCGCACGGTGCTCATTGACGGCGATATCGGCCTGCGCTGCGCAGACCTGATGCTGGACGTGCAGGACCGGGTGGTGTACGACCTGGGCGACGTGAAAGAGCAGCTTTGCCCCACCGAGCAGGCCCTCATCCGTCCCACCGGCGTTGAAAACCTGTTTCTGCTGGCCGCCCCGCAAATGATGCGGCCTTCCGATATCAAGGCCAAAGAAATGAACAAGCTGATCGCACAATTGAGCGCCGATCACGATATTATTCTGCTGGACGCTCCTGCCGGTATCGGCCGGGGCCTGAAAAACCTGCTGGGGGCGGACAGCACCCCCGTCATCGTGGCCACGCCGGACGACGTGAGCCTGCGTGACGCAGAAAAAACCGCCATGCTTTTGCAGGAAAAAGGCGAAATGCACCCCCTGCTGGTGCTGAACCGAGTGAACAGAAAGCTGATCAAAAAAGGCGAAATGCTGCCGCCCGACCGGATCGCCATGAGCCTGGATATGCCCCTGACCGGCGTGATCGAAGAAAGCCCCGCCGTTTACCGGGCACTGCTTCAGCACAAATGTGCCCTGGAATGCGAGGACGAAAAGATACGCCAGGCCATTGAAAACATCGCCTCCCGGCTGCTGGGCGCCGATACGCCCCTGCCTGTTTACAAAACGCCTGCCCGCCGCTTTTTCCGGTTTGGAGGTGTGAAGGCATGACGCAATTCCATGATACCAGCCGCCGCTCCCAGGCAAAATTTGACTGGACGCTGCTGGTGGGCGTATATGCCCTGTCCATTCTTGGCATTTTGTGCATCTGCATGGCCACCTACGATATCGACGTAAGCGAAGGCCAGCCCTTGCTTAACAAAATCCTCAACAGCCGCTCCAGCATGTGGCAATCCATTTTCTTTCTGGTATCGCCCCTGGTAATCGGCGTGATTCTGGCCATCCCCACGGATTTTATCCGTGCCCGTGTGAACCTGGCTTACTACATCGTGCTGGGCCTGCTGATGATCACATTGGTGGCAGGCGAAGTGAGCAACAACCTGAAGGGCTGGCTGAACACCGGCCTTGGCCGCTCGGTGCAGCCCTGCGAATTTGCAAAATTGTCAGTGATGCTGCTGCTGGCAAGGCAGCTTTCCCTGAAAGAACAGCCCATCAAAAACTTCAAGGATTTCATGAAAATTGCCCTGATCGTGGGCATTCCTGCGCTGGTGGTATTGGCCCAGGGCGAAACCGGCACGGTTATCGTAATTGCATTCATGTTCTTTGCCATGCTGTTTTTCGCCGGGGTGGACTGGCGGCTGCTGGTGGGCATGCTGAGCGTGGTAGTGGTGGGCATCGGCCTGATTGTGGCCTACGCCCTCATGTCCGAAACCACGGACTATCGTATCCTGCGCCTGCTGGCCTTCATGGACCCGCAGAAATACGCCGATTCCGGCGGATACCAGATCATCAAATCCCAGGATGCCATTGGCAGCGGCCAGTTGACCGGCATCGGCACCTTTCTGCCCGCCTCCTGGACCACCCTGGGCTATGTGCCCGAAGCCTCCACCGACTCCATTTTCTCCGTGGTTGGCGAAAGCTTTGGCTTTATCGGCTGCATGGCGGTATTGGCCATTTACCTGTATCTGGTGCTGCGGATGCTGTACCTGGCCCGGTTTACCAACGATAAATTCGGCAGGCTTGTGATTATCGGCGTAATGAGCATGCTGTTTTTCCACGTGTTCCAGAACATTGCCATGGGCATCGGCTACATGCCCATCACCGGTATCCCCCTGCCCTTCCTCAGCTACGGCGGCTCCAACTTCATCACCAATATTGCCGCCATTGCGCTGGTGCTGAATGTGACAAGGGGCCGCACCGCTTCCTCTGTGATCACCATCCAGTTGCCCAAGATCAATACGAAAAAAGCACCGTGATGCTTGACAAAGAAAGCACTTTGATGCTATAATCGGTCAATCAGCGGTGAAGGAGAACAACCCCTCTTGAAACCTGCATTCGCAAGAGAAAAACGGCCATGGGCTGGAAGCCGTTTGAAGCGCAGGGAGGGCATTCGCTCCGGAGCTGCGGCGCAGAAATGAAAAGTAAGCGCCGCCGGTGTGGCCTCCGTTACAGGGTAAAAGAGCGTTTGAAAAGATTTTCAAACGGAATTTGGGTGGTACCGCGTTATCAAAAAAGATCACGCCCCAAGGCAGAACAAAATGCCTTCGGGCGTTTTTATTTGGAGGGAAATGAAACCATGGATATCCGCGAAAACCTGGATCTCATCAGCCAGGAAATGCATGAAGCCCTGGCAAGCATCGCTTCCGTGCAGGAATTGGAAGCGCTGAAGGTAAAGGTGCTGGGCAAGAAGGGCAGCCTCACCGCCCTGCTGCGCAGCATGGGCCAATTGAGCCCGGAAGAACGCCCCAAGGCCGGTCAGATGATCAACGAAACCCGGGAACAGCTCACCGCCGCCCTGGAAGAAAAGCAGGCCGCCCTCTCCTCCGCCGAAAAGGAAATGCGGCTGAAGAAGGAAGCAATCGACGTGACCGAACCCCGGGATCTGCCCCTGGTGGGCACCGTGCACCCCACCCAGCTGGTACTGAACGAAGTGCTTTCCTGCTTCGAAGGGCTGGGCTATGAAGTGGTGGAAGGCCCGGAAGTGGAACTGGATCACTATAATTTCGAGCTTTTGAACCTGCCCAAGAACCATCCCGCCCGGGATGCTCAGGATACTTTCTATATTGACGACAACATCGTGCTGCGTACCCACACCTCTCCCGTGCAGGCACGCACCATGCTGACCAAAAAGCCCCCCATCCGCATCGTTTGCCCCGGCCGTGTGTTCCGTGCCGACGAAGTGGACGCCACCCACAGCCCCGTGTTCCATCAGATCGAAGGCCTGGTGATCGACAAGGACGTGAGCATGGGCGATTTGAAGGGTACCCTGGACGCCTTCGCCAAGCGCCTTTACGGCGACGATATCGAAGTGCGCTTCCGCCCCTCCTTCTTCCCCTTCACCGAACCCTCCGCCGAAGTGGACCTGACCTGCTGCAACTGCCACGGCAAGGGCTGCAAAATGTGCAAGGGCACCGGCTGGATTGAAGTGCTGGGCTGCGGCATGGTAAACCCCAAAGTGCTGGAAATGTGCGGCATTGATTCCTCCGTTTATTCCGGCTTTGCCTTCGGCATCGGCTTGGAGCGCATCACCATGCTGCGCTACGGTATCAAGGATATGCGCCTGCTCTACGAAGGCGATCTGCGCTTCCTGCGCCAGTTCAGATAAGAGATTTACGAAAGGGAGTTATCTGGGGAAACCGCTTTTGAAGCCAAAAGCAGTTTCCCCAGACCCCTTCCGAAAAGCTGCTCCGGATGTTTGGAAAATATCTTTCCCGACAATGTGCCGGTGAAGCAAAAAGAATAAAATGTTACATGGGCAAACCCACGGCAAACAGCAAATCAACTGCATCCCATACCGGTTTTCGGAAGGGGGGTGCAGGGGGAAAACTGCTTTTGCCGGCAAAAGCGGTTTTCCCCCTGCTATATTGGAGGATAAATTATGAAAGTATCGATGAAATGGCTGAAGGAATATGCGGATATTCCCATGACAGCGGAAGAATACGAAAGCCGGATGATCATGACCGGCACCGGCGTGGAAGGCACGGAATTCTTAGGCGCAGAGCTGGAAAACGTAGTGGTGGGCCGGGTGCTGACCTGCCGTGATCATGAAAACAGCGACCATCTGCACGTATGCACGGTGGACGTGGGCGAAGAAGAAGCACTGCAGATCGTCTGCGGTGCGCCCAATGTAAAGGAAGGTCTTCTGGTACCCGTAGCCAAGATCGGTGCCAAGCTGCCCGGCGGTCATGTGATCAAAAAGGGTAAGCTGCGCGGCGTGGAAAGCCAGGGCATGCTGTGCTCCGGCCCCGAAATCGGCGTGCCGGTGGAACTGTACCCCTCCGTGGGCGATGCAGGCCTGCTGGTGTTCAATGAAGAATACCCCCTGGGCACCGACGTGCGGACCATTTTCGGCCTGGACGACACGGTAATCGACTTTGAAATTCTGGCCAACCGGCCGGACTGCCTGTGCGTGTGGGGCGTGGCCCGTGAAACGGCTGCCGCCATGGGCACGGAGCTGAAGCTGCCCGAAATCAAGGTGCAGGAAGCGGGCGAAGATATCAGCGACTATGCCAAGGTAGAAGTGCTGGAAAGCGAACTGTGCCCCCGTTATGCCGCCAAGGTGGTCAAGAACGTGCGCATTGCGCCCTCCCCTGCCTGGCTGCGCCAGTACCTGCATGCCTGCGGTATGCGCTCCATCAACAATATCGTAGATATTACCAACTTCGTCATGCTGGAAACCGGCCATCCCATGCACGCCTTTGACCTGGACAAGGTGGACGGCCACCACATCGTGGTGCGCAAAGCCAGGGCCGGCGAAACCCTCACCACCCTGGACAGCAAGGAATACACCCTGCCCGAAACGGCACTGATGATCTGCGACGAAAACAAGCCCACCGGTTTTGCCGGCATCATGGGCGGTGAGGAAAGCGAAATTACCGAAGGCACCAAGACCATCCTGTTCGAATGCGCCGCTTTCGACCGCACCTCCATCCGCCTCACCAGCCGCGCCCTGGGTATCCGTACCGAATCCAGCGGCCGGTTTGAACGCGGCGTGAACCCCAAGACCTGCATGGACGCCCTGCTGCGAGCCTGCCAGATGGTGAACGAACTGGATGCCGGCGATGTGGTGTCCGGCGTGATTGACCTGTATCCCAATCCTGCCGCCCCCGTGGTGCTGGAAGTGAGCTGCAAGCGCATCTGCACCCGTGCCGGTGTGGAAGTGGCTCCCGAAGATATGAAGGCTATTCTGGAAAAGCTAATGTTCCAGGTGGAGCTGGACGGCGACAAGATGACCGTCACCGCCCCCGCCTTCCGTCAGGACATAGAACAGGAAGCGGATATTTGCGAAGAAGTGCTGCGCTATGCCGGTTATGACCGCATTCCCATCACTCATCTCAAGGGCGAAAATCCCATGGGCGGCCTGAACGAAAAAACGGCCAACCAGAAAATGCTGCGCACGCTGCTCAGCGGCATGGGCTTTTATGAAACCATGACCTTCTCCTTCGTTTCCAAGAAGGCCATCGATATGCTGGGCATGCCCAAGGACGACCGCCGCAGCAAGCCCCTGATGGTTCGCAATCCTCTGGGCGAAGACACTGCCTGCATGCGGACGACGATGCTGTGCGGCCTTTTGAAAACCCTGTCCACCAACATGAAAAACGGCAACGTGGACGGCCGTATTTATGAGCTGGGCGCCACCTTTGATGCCATCAACCGTACCGAGGAAAACCTGCCCACCGAAACGCCTTCCCTGGCCATCGGTATGTACGGCAATGCAGACTTCTATGCCATCCGCGGCGTGGTGGAAGCGCTGTGCGCGGAAAACGGCATTCAGTACAAGATTGACAAGGCTGATGAAAAGTACCTGCATCCCGGCCGTCAGGCCAAACTGCTGGTGGAAGACGAAGTGCTGTGCGTGCTGGGTGAAGTGCACCCGGACACCGCCGAAAAATTCGACCTGCCCGGCCGTGCCTATGTGGCGGAAGTGAACCTGACGGTGTTCTTCCGTGCCATCCGGCCCATGGAAACGGTGAAATCCATTGCCCGTTTCCCTGCCGTGCAGCGCGACCTGGCCCTGGTGATGAAGGAAGACGTGCTGGTTGGCCCCATGATGGAAGCACTGAAAGTGGGCTGCGGCAGCCTGCTGGAAGACATCCGCATGTTCGACGTATTCCGGGGCGTGCAGATCGGCGAAGGCAACAAGAGCGTGGCCTTCTCCTTCACCTTCCGCTCCGCCGACCATACGCTGACGGAAGACGAAATCACCAAGCTGACAAACAAGGCGCTGAAAATTGCCGCAGAGCAGTTTGACGCCCACATCCGTGCCTGATAAAAAAACTGGAGGGGATTGCCGCCGCAAAGGCGCTTTCCCCTTTTTCATGAAAAGAAGGAGGCTGCCCTATGGAAACTGTGCTGGGCGTTGTGCAAACAGCGCTTCCGGTATTCCTGGCCCTGATGCTGGGCGTACTGTGCCGGAAAAAGCATTTGCTCACCCGGGAGGGCATTGATACGCTGAAAAAGGTGGCGGTGGACATCTGCCTGCCTGCAGTGGTCATCGGCGCTTTTGCCACGGCGGAATACACCGAAAAAAGCCTGATTCTGCCGCTGGTGATTTTCTTTGCCGGATGCCTGGGCCTGTTCCTGGGCAAAGTGCTGTGCAAGAAGCTGAAAATGCCCGGCACCCTCACCCCCTTCCTCATGTGCGGGTTTGAAGGCGGCATGCTGGGCTATGCGCTGTTTGGGCTTCTGTACCCCGGGGAAAGCATGAGCGCCTTTGCCCTGATCGACCTGGGCCAGGCTTTCTTCTGCTTCACCATTTACAAGGCCCTGCTTGCCGGCGGCAACAGGGACAGGAAAACCCTGGTGAAGGACTGCTTCACCACCCCGGTTGTGTGGGGTGTAATTGCGGGGCTGTTATTGGGTGCTACAGGGCTTTACAAGTGGCTGGGCGGGGTTGGCATTGCCTCTATCATCGATGCCTGTACGGGCTTTATTTCCGCCCCTACCAGCATGCTGATTTTACTGTCTGTCGGTTATGACCTGAACGTAAAGGATCTGCTGCAGAAGGAAACGCTGAAAACGGCGGTGCTGCGCCTTGCCATCATGGGCGGCATGCTGGGCGTGATACTGCTGATCAACACGGTGTTCCCCATCGTGCACACCGGCGCCATGATCCTGGCATTCATGCTGCCGGCCCCCTATGTGGTGCCCATCTTTGCGGACAGGCCGGAAGAAAGGGAGCAGGTATCCTCCGCCCTTTCCGCCATGACCGTGGTCACCCTTGCGGTATTTGCAGTGATGTGTATTTTTGCATCATGACAAAAAGAAAAACGCCGAAATCCACTTTCCCGGACTTCGGCGTTTTTTGTTTGTCAGAATTCAAATTTTTCTTTTATGGCGGCAATCAGTTCCGCTTCGGTTTCATTGTCCCGGATGCGGCGGGCGGCCAGAATACGGCGCTCATCGTCATCATCCACACAGGTGATCAGCAGCAGCAGCTGATCCTCGGCGCTCACTTCCACAGGCGAGGTGAGAAAAGCATGGGCCATCAGCTTCTCAATTTCCTTTTCCCGGACGGAAACGGTTCTGGAATCCAGCCGGCTGAGATTGAGAAAATGTTCGTCCCGGCTGTTGAGGCTATAGGTGCCAATGGCAATCACCACAAACCGGCCGTCTTCATAAGCTGTATCGAATGTGATCACTGCATGATCCTGATAATAATCGTGCTTTTCAAAAGAGCGCAGCTTGCCGAACATGGCACCGGATTTCATGTTATGGCCGTACACCATCAGGGTATAGGGGCGGGTATTCCATTTTGTGTCCTGATCCAGGAACAGAGCACCGTTTGAGTTTTCCCTGCCCAGCCAGTCCCGGCGCAGGTAATAAGTGTTATCCCGCTGCACCACCGCTTCATCCAGTTGGGTACCGATCTTCAGCCAGGCGGTCACATCCCTGTTATTGAGCCTGAGGGCGATGAATTTATCCTGCACCTGGGCCTTGGGGTTATGGGGATAATGCCTGCTTTCCAGAATGAGCGGCTTTTTTGTGGGCACCGCTGTAGCCGCAGGAACGGGCGTTTGTTGCACAGGCATCGCTGTTGCTTCCGGCACCTGTTCCTGCCCGGAGGGCGGCGCATCCGTTTGGCCGTAATAGAGGGTTCGCATATCATTGGCCGCCTGCTGCGCCCCCACATAGTCCTTCACATAGCCGCCCACGTTCCAAAGCCCTGCAATCAATATGCCAAGGCACGCCAGAGCAGCACAAAGAAGCAGCAGGCGCTGCTTTTTGTCTTTTCCGCCGGACGTATTGATGAAAAAGCGTTTCTTTTTCCTGCGTCCGCCCTGACCCGGAATCTGGTTCATGGCCGTCATTGCTTCCTTTTTTGCAGATTTTTCCGCTATCATGATACCCTTTCGAGGTAAGTTTGTCAATCTTCACAGAAAAAACGCTTCCCTGTGCGGGAAGCGTGAAACTGCAACAGAAGGCTTATTCGGCAGTCTTGTTGTATTCTTCCAGGTGCTTTTCGTGGCTCTCCACCACCACAGCCACAGCCGCCATGCCCAGCGTACTCAGCCAGCCCAGGAATTTGCAGATCAAAGGCGTGAGAACCGTCATCAGCAGCGAAGGGAAATTAAATTCTCCCCAGGAAAACAGCGCCCGAAAAAAGCTGATCAGGCAGGCGGCAGCGCCGACGATGCCCGCTACCAGATAGAAATAGTAAAACACCTTTGCAATCCGCTTGATGCTCTTGCTGGGATGGCTGAACCCTGCGTTCACATCCCAGTATTTTTTCCAGATACCCTGAGCTTTTCCCTTGACATTTTCCATGATGTCCCCTCCAAATATTTGATTTTTTCTCTGTCCTTTTCGGACAACATCTGATTTCATTATATAAAATAAGACAAAAAAGTCAAGGTATTCTCCTCATACAGATTTCCGACAAAAAAACGACCTGCCAATGCAGATCGTTTTTTCTGGTCTGGGTGAGAGGATTCGAACCTCCGGCCTCTTGAACCCCATTCAAGCACGCTACCAAACTGCGCTACACCCAGTCGAACAAGGAGTATTATAGCACAGTTCAGAAATTTGTCAAGACATTTTTTGCGAAAATTTTTCATTCTTTTTCGGGCACAAAAAAGCTGCTGCAGTGGATACCGCAGCAGCTTGATTTTGTTATGTTGCTTTTATCAGGCCCAGGAGAAGTTGACAAGGCCCATGACGTAGATCACAATGATGGCAACGGGCACCACATAGCAGAAGATGGGTTTCATCCAATTCTTCACCTTCAGGCCCTTGCCTGCATTGGCTTCGGCCAGCATATTATCCCAACCCCAGCCATAGCGCTTGCTGCAGCAGAAAATAACGAAGATCAGAGAGCCGATGGGCAGAAGATTGGTGCTGACCAGGAAATCCCACATATCCAGGAAGGCAGAGCCTTCGGCAAAAGGCTGGAAGCCGCTGAGCAGGCTGTAGCCAAGGGCCGTGGTGGTGGAGGTGATGAACAGGCCGATGCCGCACACAATGCAGCCCTTGGGACGGCTCCAGCCGGTGAGTTCACGGACGCAGGCCAGGATGTTTTCAAACACGGCCAGCACCGTGGAGAAAGCGGCGAACACCATGAACAGGAAGAAGATGCTGCCCCAGATGCGACCGCCGGCCATGTTCAGGAATACCTGCGCCATGGAGTCAAACAGAAGGCCGGGGCCGGCGGTTACTTCCACGCCATAGGTGGTGCAGGCAGGGAAGATGATCAGGCCGGCCATGATGGCAACGAAGGTATCCAGGCAGATCACGTTGATGGATTCACCCATGAGGGAGCGTTCCTTGCCGATATAGCTGCCGAAGATGGCCATGGAGCCGATGCCCAGCGACAGGGAGAAGAAAGCCTGGTTCATGGCGCCCACAATCACGTTGGCGTCAATCTTGGAAAAATCGGGCTTGAGGTAGAAGGTGAGCCCTTCGGCGGCACCAGGCAGGGTGGCACTGTTGACAGCCAGCACAACCATCAGAAGCAGCAGGATGACCATCATGTACTTGGTAACCCTTTCCAGACCACCCTGCAGCTTAAAGCACAGGCAAAGGAAGCCCAGCACGATGGTGATACCCATGAACAGCATGTTCACACCGGGATTGGTGATCATGTTTACAAAGCCCAGGCCCTCCAGCTGGCCGGTGGCAAAGCGATAGAAGTAATACAGCATCCAGCCGGACACCACGGTATAGAAGCTCATCAGGCAGATATTGCCAAAGAGCGCCAGATAGCCGTGGGCGTGCCATTTCTGGCCCTTCTTTTCCAGCTTCTGATACATGCGCACGGGACTGGCCTGAGAAGCACGGCCCAGGGAGAATTCCATGATCATCACGGGCAGGCCCAGCACAATCAGGCACAGGATGTAAATCAGCACGAAGCTGCCGCCGCCGTACTGGCCGGCCATCCAGGGGAATTTCCACACGTTACCGCAGCCGATGGCACAGCCTGCGCTCAGCAGGATGAACCCCAGCCGCGAGGACAATCTTTCACGGTTTTCCATGTTCATTTCTCCTTTTGTCATTTGTTGTAATGGTTTATTTCATATTAACAGTATTCCGGGTCATTGTCAAAATATTCTGGCAATAGATGCAAAATAAAAGCAATCCGGGCGTTGACTTTATCGCTTTACCGTGGTAAAATGCCGAAGTACCAACCGGTGAAAGGAGTTTATTATGCACCATTTACATAACAAATCCATGGATCAATTGTTTCAGGCCATCTGCAGCCTGGAAAGCAAGGAAGACTGCTATGCCTTTTTTGAAGATTTGTGCACCATCAAGGAAATGCAGGATATGGCCCAGCGGTTTGACACCGCCATTTTATTGGATCAGGGCAAAAGCTACCAGAAAATTGCGGAAGAGGTGGGGGTATCCACCGCTACCATCAGCCGGGTGAACCGGTGCCTTTTGTACGGCG
>JAFSBN010000129.1 GCA_017437265.1 Clostridia bacterium | reverse complement strand
GGGCCAGCTCCCTTTACACAAGGGAGCCATTTTTACTTGTTTCAGCGGGACATTGTTTGTCAGATAATACAAGCAACATCCGCTACTGGGTGCAGGGGCGATGCCCCTGGCGCGGGGTACAGGGGCTGCGTAAGCCCCTGCTCCGGTTCGCACAAAAAGCCGGCTTGTGCGATGCGATTACGGCTCGGCGGCCAGATTATCAAACAAGGTATATTCCGCCAGCCATGCCAGCTTGATGGTATCCAGAGGGCCGTTTCTCTGCTTGGCCACGATGACCTCCGCCACATTATCGGGCTTGGGGTCTTCCCGGTTATAGTAAGCCGCACGGTGCAGAAACATCACCACGTCTGCGTCCTGTTCAATAGAACCGGAGTCACGCAGGTCGCTGAGCATGGGCTTGATGCCGCTGCCGCCGCGCTTTTCATTGGCACGGGACAGCTGCGCCAGGGCAATGAGGGGCACTTTCAGCTCCTGAGAGATGGCCTTGAGGGAGCGGGAAATTTCGCTCACTTCCACCTGCCGACTTTCCGCCTTTTTATCGCTGCTCATCAGCTGCAGATAGTCCAGCACAATCAGATCCAGCCCCTTATCCATCATCAGCCGGCGGCAGCGGGAGCGCAGCTGGCCGGGGGTGAGGCCGGAGGTATCGTCGATATACACCTCGCTGGAAGCCAGGGGCGCCAGCGTTCTGGCCAGCTTCACCCAGTCCTCATCTCTCAGCTGGCCCTTTCTCACCTTCTGCATATCCACCCGGGCATCGCAGCACAGCATACGCATAGCGATCTGCTCCCGAGGCATTTCCAGGCTGAAAATGGCCACTTTGAAACCGCGTCTGGCAGCGTTGGTGGCAATATTGATGGCAAAGGACGTTTTACCCATGGAAGGGCGTGCGCCAACCAGAATCAGTTCGCCGCCATGGAAGCCGGTGGTCAGGTTATCCAGCCCCACAAAGCCGCTGGGCACGCCGGAAATGCCGCCCTTGAGCCGGGCCAGCTCTTCCATGTGCTCATAGGTGCGGCTCATGATCTCCCGGATATGCTGCAATTCCTCTCCGCCGGAGCGCTGCATGGCGATATCGAAAATCAATTTTTCCGACAGCCCCAGCACTTCAGGCAGCTCCTGCTCCTGGGCATAGGCGGCATGGGAAATTTCCCCGGACGCCTGAATCAGCCGGCGCAGGGTGGATTTTTCGGACACGATGCGGATATAGTAGCGCACATTGGCCGTGGTGGGCACAAACTGGGTGAGCTCGATGAGGTATTCCACGCCGCCCACCCCGGGCAGGGTGCCCCGGCGGGAAAGCTCCGCATTCATGGTGACCAGGTCCACCGCCATATTGGAAAGGGACAGCTGCTTGGCCGCATCAAAAATCTCCTTGTGGGCCGGGGTATAGAAATCCTCCCCCGTCAGCATTTCCACCGCCGCAGAAACAGCTGCGCTATCCTGCAGCATGGCCCCCAGCACGGACCGTTCCGCATCCGTGCTGTGAGGGGGAATCATTTGCAATTGCTGATTATCCAAACGGGGTGCATCCATCAGTTTTCGCCGCCCATCACTCGAACAGTCATTTTCGCATTCACTTCGGGATACAGCTTCACCACCACTTCCGTTTCACACACGGTGCGGATGGCTTCCTTCAGGTCGATCTTGCGCTTATCCACTTCAACGCCATACTGTGCCTTCAGCGCATCGGCAATTTCCTGAGCGGTGATGGAACCGTACAGACGGCCCTGAGCGCCGGCCTTGGCCTTCACCGTGATCACCTTACCCCGCAAAGAGCCGGCCTTCTTTTCGGCCTCCTGACGGCGTTCCATTTCACGCTGACGTTCAGCAGCCTTCTTGCGTTCCAGTTCCTTAGCAGCGCCGGGAGTGGATTCCACAGCCAGCTTCTTGGGGAAAAGGAAATTGCGGGCATAGCCGTCGCTGACGTTGACGATTTCTTCCTTCTTGCCCGTGCCTTTCACATCTGCCAGCAAAATCACTTTCATTTTATATATCCTCCTTTGGTTCCGGAGGCTTGCGCAGCCCCCGCAGATTGATGATTTGATCAAAAATGCCAAGATACGACAAAATGCCCAAGACAAAGAACAAACAGGGCATCACCACCCGCCAGATGCGTTTGGTGCCCTTGGCTTTCTGGGTGAAATTGAGCAGCGCTGCTCCCTGCCAGATAAAAACAGCATTGGCGGCATAATAGAGAATGGCACCGGCCACCATGATGGTCTGATTGGCATTGAGCCGCAGGAAAGAGCCCAGCACCCACGCAAGCCCCACCTTCCAGCCCAGCCCCCGGGGCAGATGCCACAGGCTGAGGGGCGGCATGTTCATATCCATCCGGGGCGCACCGTCCTGTCTCTCCGGCTCTTTCGCCAGCCGCCTTTCACGGCACAGAAAGCCAAACCGCCGGGACAAAAGCAGACAGCCCACGCCGCTTAATATGCTGTGCTGCACCAGCACCATGGGCATCAGCCCCTGCAGCAATTCCTCCGTCAGGGCGCTGACGGAAAGCAGCATATCCTGCCGCACCACATCCGTCATGCCAAAAAGACCGTTTGGCAATACCAGCACCTGGTTTTTCAGTTCATCTGCCAGGCCGATGAACCCGGAAGAATGGAACTGAATCAGCAGCATGTCGCATTCAGGCAGGCTTTTGATATAGTCTGCCGTCGCCTGGCCCGCCGCCTGATACAGCTGGTTGTCAAAAAGCCGCTGCATATACACATACGCCAGGCAAAAAGCCATCATATGCACCAGGATCATGATGCCGCATGCCTTGAAAAAATGGGTCTTTTTCCAATTGACAAACAAATAGGCAACAAACACCGCAGCCACATACACGCCGGACAGCCACAGGCCGTCCACCCCGGCCACCCTGCCCACGGCCAGCCCGCCGCACAAAAGCGTTGCCAAAGCCGGAACAAGCCCGCCGCAGGCCTCTGCCACACAGCTGCCCACCGGCAGCAGGAACAATACGAACAAAACTGCATAAATCCCGGCGTCCGGCACCATGGCCGTCAAAACCACCGGAAGCACCAGTACCGCCACGGCAATCAGCGCCGCCGGCAGGGACCGGATCAAGGGCGTTTCTTTCATTCAGGTCTCCTTGCAAATGGTTATAAACATCCGTTTACATTGTACGCTTTCCCACGCCCATTTGTCAATTCTTTCTTCATTCCCGTCACAAACATGTTCTCAGGCAGGAAAAAAGCAAATCATCCCGAATGAATATACCATATTACCGAAAAAAGGCGGTACCCTCATGACGGAAGACAGGCGGTATCTGATTCATTTGCTCTATCAGAAATATTACCGGGAGTTGGTGCAATACAGCCTCTCTTTATTTGATTACCAGCCGCATCATCAGCAGGATGCGGAAGACTGTGTGCAAGAAACTTTTGAAAAAGCACTGCGCCACGAAAACGACATGCAAACTGTGGAAGAACCGCTGTTCTTCCTGCGGAAAATGTGCTATCACATCACCATCACCAAACGCAGAAATATCCACAACCAGGAACGTATTCTGGGTTTTCCCGGATCGCTTCAGGAGTGTAACCCGCCCGATTCCCGTGATCTGATTGGCGAATGGCTGCAAGCCCTGGAAAACACGCAAAACAAACAAGCCCTGCTCCGGCAGCTGACCTCCGGTGAACGTGCCGTGTATGAAGCATATTACGAGCAGCACCTGTCCCTTCAGGATACCGCCCGCACCCTGGATATTTCCACCGGCTCTGTCCGGGGCGCTGCACAGCGCATCCGCAAAAAAGCCGCTGCGCTGAAATTACTCGGCATTTAGCATCACCCTGCCGTACATTTTTTCCGGCGCATATCATAGATGAAGGGAGGGTGCCGCTTCATGCAGGATGAACAGGTGAACAAGATCCTCCGCCAACTGGAACAGGGCAATCTTTCCGAAGCAGAAGCTGAAAAAATGCTGCAGCAAATCATCGATCAGGCCCTTTCGGGCAAGCTGGACGCTCCCGTCGATATGGCGCTGGTGGAACGCTGCCAAAGCCTGATATGGAACTTGCGCACAAAGGGGCAGTTTCCCTATCAGGATCATGCCTTGAAAAACCAACGCATACTGGAGCGGAAACTGAAAAAAGAATCCCGAAAAAAAAGAGGCCTGCCGCTCATAAAAGCAGCCGTTGCCGCCGGTTTATCCGTGTTGATTTTTACCGGCATTGCCTGGCGATGGGTGGACGGGCGCTCCACCCCCGACAGGCAGCAGTATATCCTGCAGGGGCACGAAATCGCTTCCACCAGCACGGAATACGCCCTTGCACAACCGGTTTCCGACGACCGGATATATACCGAATCGGAAGAAGAGGCCATTGCCTTTCTGGGGTTTGACCCGGGCTTTCCCCAGGTATTGATGGACGACTATCTGGCATCTCAATATCAATTCACCATCCTTCCGATCTGGATAGACTGCCAGGTCATCTATCGTTCCCCAGACGATATCATTTCCTTATCCGTGTATTATCTGCTCAATCCGGAGGAATTCTATTATTCCATCGAGCAAAACGACACCGGTTATGAACAGACCATCTGCGGCTACAACGCCTATATCACGCAAAACATAGATCGCACAATTCTCACCTGGTCCGAAGACAATCGGGTGTATGTCGCCTCCGGTCACTTCCTGCCTGAGGATTTTTCCGCCATCATCCAATCTGTGATGAGCGGACAATAAATGAATGAAAAGCAGCGTGCACATGTTTTGCATTCCGCATTGCTTCCCTCCGGAACGAAGACTATTCCTCCAACAAACGCATATAAGCCAAAAATCGGCTGCCCATCCTTCATCGGGACAGGCAGCCGTTTCATTTTGCTTTACAGGCATCCGCCTGCATATTTATTTAGCCAGGCGGATCACATTCCAGCTGGCGGCAGGCAGCACAATGCCTTCCTTGCTTACGGCCACGTCTTTGGGCGTCACTTCACCCGGATTTGCTTCCGTATTGATGGCTTTCACGTCATCGTGATGCAACACGGAATGGCTCTTTACTTTCATTTCGCCAAAGGACCGCAAATCCGCATCCAGCAGCACATCTTCCTTCAGGTCCCGGTTCACGGCGAAAATCACCACTTCGTCGTTTTCGTTCAAAACGGCAGCGGCATCTACAACAGGCACGTCGGTATAGTGTTTGGTGTCGAATTTCTCGCATGAAAGCTGGGGCATAAGGCTCTTGCCCCGGCCAAATGCGCTGGCCTGCATGACGGGATAGAAAATGGTCTGGGCCCAGGCGCCGCCCTCTTTGCTTGTCATGATGGGGGCAATCACGTTCACCAGCTGTGCCAGACAGCCGATCTTCACCCGGTCCGCATTTTTCAGCATGGTAATCAGCATAAGCCCCACAAGCAAGGCATCCTCGAAATTGTAGATGTCTTCCAGCAGCGGCAGGGCATTGCCCCAGGGCTCCGTCTTATACAGTTGCTGATCCTGCTGATTGGAATGATACCACACGTTCCATTCGTCCAGAGACAGATGCACCTTTTTCTTGGCGTGCTTCTTGCCCTTGACGGCATCGCAGATGGAAGCCACCGTCTTGATGAAATCGTCCAGATCCAGGGTGGATGCCAGGAAGTCGTTGGTGTCGTTATGGGGATTGCCATAATAGCGGTGCAGGGACACATAGTCCACATTATCGTAGCATTCCGTCAGCATCTGGTATTCCCATTCGCCGAAGGTAGGCATGCCGGTGGAGGAGGAGCCGCAGGCCACAGTTTCGATGGAATCATCCGTCCATTTCATCATCTTGGCGGCTTCGTTGGCAATGCGTCCGTATTCAAAAGCGGTTTTTGCGCCCATCTGCCAGGGGCCGTCCATTTCGTTGCCCAGACACCAGAGCTTGATATTGAAGGGATCCTTTGCGCCGTTTTTTATGCGCAGATCGCTCCAGTAGCTGCCGCCTTTGTGGTTGGCATATTCCACTACATTCCTTGCCGCATCAGGGCCCCGGGTGCCCAGGTTCACGGCGTACATCACTTCCGTGTTTGCTTCCTTCGCCCAGGCACAGAATTCATGCAGGCCCACTTCGTTGGTTTCGGTGGTTTTCCAGGCCAGATCCAGCCGCTTGGGCCGATCTGCCACCGGGCCGATGGCGTCTTCCCAGTTGAACCCGGACACAAAATTGCCGCCGGGATAGCGCACAATGGGTACGTTCAGCCGCTTCACCAGATCGATCACATCCTTGCGGAAGCCCAGCTTGTCTGCCGTGGGATGGCCGGGCTGATAGATGCCGGTATACACAGCCCTTCCCAGATGCTCGATAAAAGAACCGTAGATGCGCTTGTCAATATCGGAAATCACATAATCCTTGTCCAGAATCAGCTTGGCGTTTTTCATATTGCTTCTCCTTTATTTGTGGATCGTTTTCTTTTCATCATTATACATGACCTGCCGCTTTTTGTCACGCCCCAATATTACAAAAAAACGGTACAGCCCGCAGGCCATACCGCTTTTTTACTTGTTTATACTGCTTCCTTCCGCTTCTTCATCAGCAGGATGAAGGCACAGGCGGAAACCGCGCTCAGGGCAATCCACAGGCCGATCCGGCTTTCGTCCCCGGTCCTGGGGATCTTCCGGTTCACGATGGTGCCGTAGTCCCTGGCGCAGGTGGGCTCTTCTTCCCCTTCTGCTGCTTCACCGTAACTGACCGTGAAGCCGTCCAGAGGTTCTTCCACCACCGTGTATTCTGCCGCTTCGCCCTTGTACGTCAGGGGCAGGTTGTGCCAGATGTACCAGCCGTCTTCGTTGGGCGTGGGGGTCTTCTTCTCCAGCGCCTCCCCGTTGCAGTACAACGTCAGCGTGATTTCCGGCGCT
>JAFSBN010000010.1 GCA_017437265.1 Clostridia bacterium | reverse complement strand
GCCGCCTTCGCCGGTGTAGAGAGCGCGCAGGTTGGTCTTATCGTCGGAGCCGTCAGTGATGATCATGTTGTCGATCACGCCTTCGGTGGGAGCAGGCACATAGCCGGCAGGACGGGTAGCGCCGGAAGCGGGTTCAGCGACGGTGATGGTGCCATACTTGGCCTTGCCATTGTCGCCCCACTGATCGCCGTAAGCCTTGTAAGCTTCTTCAACAGTAGCGAAGCCTTCCTTCTGGATGGCATAGGCAGCAACGTAGATGATGGGAGCGCCGTCTTCGTTGATGTTCCAATCAAGAGCGGTAACTTCGCCTTTTTCAACGAAGTACATATTGCCTTCGGGATCCACGTCAACACGCTGATCCAGGAACAGCTGGTACACGCTGGGCAGGGTTTCTTCACCGGGGGTGAGGGCCTTGTTGTACAGCAGCACGTAGGTGTTGTAGTCTTCGCCGTTGATTTCTTCTTCGTAGCAGTTCAGGCCTTCGCCCAGGCTGTTGAACACATTCCAGGTCATCTTGTTATCGATGATTTCCTGAGCGGTGATGCCTTCGGGCAGCAGACCGTCAGCGATGGCATTCTGAACGTAGGTGTCGTTCACATAGCCGTCAGCAGTGGCGCCGGTGGGATTCCAATGAACGGGGTTTTCGTTGGAGCCATCTTCAGTGCCCTGGATCAGCTGGTCAAGACCAGCGGGGATGGACCAGGTCATCCAAACCCAAGCATCGTTGTTGCCTTCGTTGACAATGGTGGGAACCTTTTCAATCTTCACACCGGGGATCAGGGCAGCGCCCTGCTCGAAGTCTTCTTCCAGTTCGATGTCCACATTGCCCACGGTGAAGACGTTGGCTTCGGCGTCGCGGTCGGTCAGGTAAGCCAGAGTGCCGCCCAGACCCACAGTCAGAGCCAGAACCAGGCTGAGCACCAGAACGAGAGATTTTTTGCTCATGAGAGTTACTTCCTTTCAGTTTTTGCCATTGGGGTTTGTGTTGCTTGGGGAAACGATGTTTCACAGAAAAGCAGGAACGCATTTTGGAGGGTAAATGTGCACAGTTTTACTCTTCACCTGCGATCAGCTGCCATGCAGCTTCTGCCGTTTCCACGCCCTCCCGCTGGACAGCGAAGGCCGTGAAGGAGAGGGTGGGGAAATTGGCTTCCGTGAGGGCCGCAAGATCTGTAAGGGTGACGGTATCCAGCATCGTGACCTGGTTGTCCATCAGAACATCGAAGCTCTGGGCTTCTTCGCTCTGACCCACTTCCCGGACGATGAGGCGGCCGTCTTCGCCTACAGGCGTCCAGCCGTCAGCGATGGCGTATTCCATGAAGTCGGCAAAGTTAGCCGATTGATCAATGGCCACGAACAGCCAGCAATCCATCGACCAGGCATCCACCGTAACGCATGGATCCTTTGCAATGACAGCGCCAACACCCATCCTGTACTGATTGGTGTTCACGTCCTCGTCATTATCCAGCCCCGTATCTGTTTCAGTGAGGCTGATGCTGATATCCCCCACGGTAAAGGTATTGGTTACCGGGTTGCTACCAGCCTGGATCCACGCCAGTGTGCCGCCTGCAACGCTTGCCAGGGTCATGGAGAGTGCCATAAACAGAACCAGCGCTTTTTTGCTGATCTTGTCAGACAATCTTTGGCACATGCGCTTCAAACTGTACACTTGCGTTCCTCCTTTCCTGTTTGTAATGGGTTATTCAAAGCAGCGGATGCTGCCGTGAATCAAGTAGGGAATTATAAGATCGTGCCATTGTTCTGGCCGTCAAAAGCTTTCCAGGCTTCATCGGCATTATCGAAGGAAGCGGCCTGGATGGCATCGCCTTCAACGATCATCTGCACACCGGCCAGCACCTGCAGCTCTTCGCTGGTCACTTCGCCGGGCACGCCCACGGTGGTGAACAGGGCGGGCAGTTCCAGATCGTTGGACTTGGAAGGTTCAACGGTGACGAAATTGCCGTTTTCCACATACCAGAATTCCAGTTCGCCGTCAGCGTTCGGCCCTTTGCTAAACCAGTTTTCTTCGTTCAGGTCCTTCACCAGGGTGTCAAAGGCACCCACAGCATCGGCGCCTTCGGGCAGCTCGGAGAAGCCTACGCGGAAGCGCACATAGCATTCTTCGCTGTCAGCCTTCACGGTAATGGTGGGGTCCTTCAGGTATTCGGCACCGGGCACCAGGTTATAGTCGTTTTCGTTGTCCTTATCGGGTTCCCCCACGATGGGCTTCTCGGTGGCACCGTCGATGATGATCACATTGCCGTCTTCATCAACGTCGATTTCATCCTTCACGCCGTCGCCGTTCACGTCGGTATTGGGATAGTCACCGTTTTCATCGGGCTTGATCACGATATCTTCGCAATCGGGGCAGGCAGGATCGATGGTGATGGTGCCGTCTTCATCAACGGTCACATCGCCGGGCAGGATCACGATGGGATCGCCGCCGTTGCCGGGGGTCACGGTGATGGTGCCGCCGCCAACTTCGATCTGGTCATCCTTGCCGTCGCCGTCGATGTCGGTGGGCGGATATTTGTCGTCTTCATCGGGCTTGATCACGATGGGATCGTCGGTAGGATCATCGGGCGTGGGATCCACGGTGATGGTGCCGTTTTCGTCAATGGAGATTTCCACATCGGGCTTACCGTCGCCATCGGTATCCACAGGATATTTGGGGTTACCGTCTTCATCCACGTCGGTTTCGTCAAGATCGATCTCAACGTCGCCCACGGTGAAGGTGTTGGTCGCCTGCGCGGAGCTGGTCAGGTAAGCAATGGTGCTGAACACGGATGCGGACAACGCCAGCATCAGAGCCACAGCCAAAACCAGCGAACGCTTGCCAAGTTTCATCTTTGGATTCCCTCCTTCTTGATATTTTCACGATCATTGATTTTATATATTTCGACTCAGCTTCCCTTCCCGGGTGCACAACCGGAAAAGAAAACTGAAAATCGCTCGAAAGGGAGATCAGCCGCGGCGGGGGCCGTTTTGCTGATTAGATGCCTGCTGAGCAGGCTGCTGAGGATATTGCGGATACCCTTGCTGCGGATACTGCTGCTGGGGATATTGCGGGTATCCCTGCTGCGGATACTGCTGCTGGGGGTATTGCGGGTATCCCTGCTGCGGATATTGCTGCTGGGGGTATTGGGGATATCCCTGCTGCGGATATTGCTGCTGGGGATATTGCGGATACCCTTGCTGCGGATATTGCTGCTGGGGATATTGCGGATACCCTTGCTGCGGATATTGCTGCTGAGGATACTGCTGGTACCCTTGCTGCGGATATTGCTGCCGGGGCTGCTGCTGATATCCTTGCTGCGGATATTGCTGCTGCACTTGCTGGCCGAGCACATAGCCCTGACGGTTTACCGGCTGCTGTACGTTTTGCTTTTTGGGCCACTGGATGCCCACCTTGGCAAGCAGGGCCGTCAGCCAGGGCAGGTTCAGCTGTTTCTTGGGCTGCGGTGCCTGATTGCCGTTTTGCGCTTTGTTCTTTTCTTCCGTTGCGCTGTCTGTTATCACCACAAGCCCCACAAGCACGATGCCCACCACAATGGCCACATAGATGCCCGGCGGCTGCTGGATATAGCTGGCCACATTGCCAAGATGGGGAATGCAGAAGGAAACGCGGCCGATAATATCTGCAGCACCCACCAGGGAGGCATCCACATCGTCATTGGCATCGCCCTTGGTGCGGAAACGTTTGATATAGGGGTTATTCTCATCCGGAACAATCTCCACAATGCGGTGGGTGACCACCGTCTTGGAAGAAACACTGTATGTGATGACATCACGGATCTTCAGCTCGTCCACGTCCACCGGCTTCACATAAACAAGAGAGCCTACGGGATAAGACGGCTCCATGGAACCGCTGAGCACACCATAGACCTGAAACCCGAACAGACGCAGGCCTGAAATCAAAAAGGCAAAAATAATCGCCAGAAAAACCATCACTGTTGTAATCGTCCGGAGGGTTGCTTTCGTTTGCTGATTCACGTAATACCTCTTTCCCGATTGTTGCATCGTTCCGTGCGGCACACACAAGATGTATGGACAAACATATTATATGCACACAAATTATGCCACAAACATATGGGCATCATTTTACTAAAGAATTTTACAATATATTCCTAACAAAAGCAATATTGTATCTTCCTCTTTTTCCCATTTTAACCGTTTGTTTAGAATGTTTCATTTTGCAGCAATCATATTGTTAAGTTTCAAAATATTTTCTTATTCATTTTGTAATATATCTTCACAGTTTCGTTTTCTTTTGTCATTCAGCAAATTACATCTTTCCATTTGCGTGTGATTGATGTATGGGAAAAAGAACAGTTTGCCCTCTATGCAAAGCCTGGCGTTTCTGCTAAAATAGACACAGCGGATGCTGCACGGAAGGATATTCCTTTCCGGTCTACAGTGCATTCCTGTCTGGTCTGTGCCGCAGTATTATCTGCTCTGCAATCTGAATGGCGAGCAATATATAATGAAAGAAAGCTTCTCTATGCGGTCAGATTTTACGGCAACGGCCGCTTCACAATGAACCCCAGGAGGTAATGTGGTTATGGGCATTCTGTTGATTTTCGTTTTTCTTCCCATTGTGGGCATTCTGGTGGCCAACGCATTGTTCAAGCGTACCTATAAGGACGCCAAAGAAGGAAAGCACAAGTATTGAGGTGAGCCATGGGATACCAATATCTTCTGATTGATAACGACAATACCCTGATGGACTTCAACGCTGCCGAGCGTCAGGCGCTTTCGGAAACACTGGTCAATGCCGGCCTTCCCGCTGACAAAGACACCTGCGAAGCCTATCACCGTATCAACGATGCCCTGTGGAAAGCCCTGGAAAGAGGCGAAACCACCCAGGCGCTTTTGAAAGTGGAGCGTTTCCGGCAATTGCTGCAATATCTGAACAGAACGGACATCGATGAAAATGAGATCGCCGCTGCCTACGCCCATAATCTTGGCAACTATGCCGATCTTCTCCCCGGCGCTGATCACTTCATTCGTTCGCTGCACGGGAAGATAAAGATCGCCCTCATTTCCAACGGCGTTTCTTCCATCCAGCGAAGCCGCCTGGCCCTGTGTCCCCTGACGGAGTTGTTTGATGTGATCCTCATCAGTGAGGAGGTAGGAGCAGCCAAGCCCGACCCTAAAATGCTTTTCATGGCGCTGGAAAAGATGGGCTGCACCGATAAAACAAAAGCCGTCATGATGGGCGACAGTCTGTCCGCCGATATCCCCGCTGCCGTCCATGCCGGTGTGGACAGCATCTTTTTCAGCCAGAAGGGCAAAACCTCTCCCCTGCCCACCTACACCGTCAACTGCTACGAAAAAGCCCTTGCCATTCTGCTTGCCGAATAACAAAAACGGATCCCCATTCTTTCGGGGATCCGCTTTTTATTGCTTTATTGTTCGCTATGACAGTTGCAGCAGGAAGAGCCGCCTTTGCCGGCAGAACAGGTTTTGCTGTAGGGACAGCCAATGCATTTCTGCCCATTTCTTTTGGCCTTGATCAAATATCCGCCTGCAATGCCCAGGATCACAACCAGCACAGCAATGATCACAAAATCTGCCATACATTCTTCTCCTTCTTTTGCAATCCGGTCAGACCTGAGCGTTCAGCTTGTATTCCTTTTTCAGGTCGCTGTCAGCCTTGCGGATCAGGTAAATCACCACGCCCACCATGGCCAGCACGGCGATCAGGCCGGGGATGAAGCCGGCACCAAAGCTGCCGGCAGTGATCAGGGTACCGATCTGGTACACACCAAAGCCCACGGTGAAGCCCACGCCCAGCTGCAGGCCGATGCCGCCAAAGAGCCATTTCTTGCTCTTGATTTCACTGTTCATGGCGCCGATGGCCGCAAAGCAGGGCGGGGTGAACAGATTGAACATGAGATAGGCCAGCGCAGCCACCTTGGTCAGGCCGAAAACGGCGGCTACTTCGGTACCTGCTCCTTCCATCAGGGCCAGTTCTTCCGTATCAATCAGGTTGGAAATGCCAAAGCATACCGCCAGGGTGCCCACCACGTTTTCCTTGGCAATGAAGCCGGTCACGGCGGCGGCAGCCAGCTGCCAGGCATGATAGCCCACAATGGGAATCAGCACATAAGCAAAGGGATGGGCAATGGTAGCCAGGATGGAGGTGTTTTCAGCGCCTTCTTCCACCAGCTGGAAGCTCCAGTTGAACATCTGCATCACCTGCACCAGGGTGTTGCAAAGCAGGATGATGGTACCGGCCTTCACAATGTAGGCCCAGCCGCGGGAGCACATGGACAGGAACGCACGCTTCACAGAGGGCCATTTGTATTCGGGCAGTTCAATGATAAAGAAGGACTTGCGGGCCTTGTGGCCGGCAATCTTGTTCACAAGCAGGGCGCCCAGGAAAATCAGCACGATACCGGCAAAATACATCAGCGTGCCCACCCAGGATGCATCGGAAAAGAACGCGCCGGCAAACAGGGCGATCACGGGCAGCTTGGCGCCGCAGGGCATGAAGGGGGCCAGCATGGCGGTGGCACGGCGTTCACGCTCGTTGCGAATGGTACGACTGGCCATAACACCGGGGATAGCGCAGCCGGTGGTGATCACAAAGGGAATAACGGACTTGCCGGAAAGGCCCACTTTCTTGAAGATGGGGTCCAGCACCACGGAAACACGGCTCATGTAGCCGCAGTCTTCCAGCAGGGCAATCAGGAAATACATAACCATCACCAAAGGCAGGAAGCCGATCACGGCGATCACGCCGCCGATGATGCCGTCCACCAGCAAACTCTGCAGAATGTCGGAGGCACCGCTCACCCATTCGGCCACCAGGCCCTGGAAGCTTTCCAGCCAGCCCACCAGCGTGTCGGCCAGCCATACGCCAAGGCCCAGAGGGCCGTCCGCCTGGGAAATGTGGAACACCAGGAACATCACCGCAGCAAAGATCACAATACCAAGGATGGGATGGGTCACCACGGCGTCAATTTTATCCTGAATGTTTTTGTCCTTGGTCAGCACCTTGCGGCTTTCCACCTGGGAAACGATCTTGTTGACAAACTGGAAACGCCTTCTGTCCGCATCTTCCACGGCAGCCTTGCTGGTCAGGTCAATATCGCCCTGGATGTAGGGAGCCTTCTGGCCCTTGCCGGCCTGGGCCATGGCGGTATCAATCACCGCCTTCAGGCCTTCATTGGTGGTGGACACCGTTTCCACCACGGGGCAGCCCAGCTTCTGGGACAGGGCAGCCACGTCGATTTTCGTTTCCTTCTTTTCATTCACGTCCGCCTTGTTCAAGGCCACCACCATGGGAATGCCCAGTTCCAGCAGCTGGGTGGTGAAGAAAAGGCTGCGGCTGAGGTTGGTGGCGTCCACAATGTTGACGATCACGTCCGGCTCTTCATTGCGCACGTAGCCGCTGGTGATGGATTCTTCGGAAGTGAAGGGAGACATGGAGTATGCGCCGGGCAAGTCCACAGCGATGGGCTCCTGCTCGCCGGAATAATAGGCCTTCCTGATGGGGTGTTCTTTCTTTTCCACCGTCACACCCGCCCAGTTGCCTACACGTTCGTTCCGGCCGGTCAGGGCATTGTACATGGTGGTTTTGCCGCTGTTGGGGTTCCCTGTCAACGCAATTCTCATATGCTTCCTCCTTGTGTTTCCTCTATCCTGATCAAGCATCGCTTTCAGTTAGTTGTATTTAACTGTTGCCGGAAAGAAATGCAGTAAGGCACACCTTACCGCCTCTCTTTTTTGTATTGCTTACACAATAATAGCTTCCGCCAGCATGGAATCGATGCTATAGCGCGCATCCTTCACCGCCACCACGCAGCCCTTCCCTTTCCGGGAAACCACCGTGATGGGCTCACCGCTGTAGCAGCCAAGAGAAAAGAGAAAGGAATTCATTTCTTCATCGTCGGTATCAATGCGCCGGATGATGTGTTCCACTCCTTCCTGCGCTTTCCACAAAGACATTTCCATGGTTTCTTTTCCTCCTGATCATCTTTACGGAATCAAGTTAGTTTTTATTAACTCAACCCCCGAAAGAACGGCCAAAACCAGAGTTAGTTATGACCAACCAAATATATACCACCTTTTCTTTCTTTTGTCAACACAAAAAATCTTCTTTTGGAAAATTTTCTTCAACCGCCTAAAAAACTGCCCGCATGGCAGGCAGTTTCATTCTTATTCATCTGTGTTGAGAATATGCATGAATTCTTCCCCGGTGATGGTTTCTTTTTCGTAAAGGTAACGGGACAGACGATGGAGCTTTTCTTCGTTTGCCTTCAGAAGCGCCGCTGCTTTATCATACTGTCGCTTTACCGTTTCCACCACTTTCTTGTCCACCATTGACGCCGTTTCGCTGCTGCAGGCAAGGGCCGCATCGCCGCCCAGATATTGATTTTGCACCGTTTCCAATGCCACCATGCCAAATTCTTCGCTCATACCGTAGCGGGTGATCATGGCCCGGGCCAGCTTAGTAGCCTGCTCAATATCGTTGGCCGCACCGGTGGTTACATTGCCAAAGACGATCTCCTCCGCCGCCCGGCCGGCGGTCAGGGTAGCAATCTTGTTTTCAATTTCCGTTTTGCTCATCAGGTTTCTTTCCTGTTCCTCCACCTGCATGGTGTAGCCCAGGGCGCCGGAGGTTCTGGGGATGATGGTAATCTTGGTCACCGGCGCCGATTCCGTCTGTAATGCCGCCACCAGCGCATGACCGATTTCATGATATGCCACAATGGCCTTTTCCTTTTCCGAAAGTACTTTATTTTTCTTCTGGTACCCTGCAATCACCACTTCCACGCTTTCTTCCAGATCTCCTTGGCTCACCTTTTCCCGGCCCATGCGCACCGCACGGAGAGCCGCTTCATTGATGATATTGGCCAGCTCCGCCCCGGAGGCGCCGGAGGTAGCCCTGGCAATGGCGGAAAGATCGGCGCCGCTTTCTATATGCACCTTTCTGGCATGCACCTGCAAAATGGCTTCTCTCCCCTGCTGATCCGGCAATTCCACCGGAATCCGCCTGTCAAACCGCCCCGGGCGCAGCAATGCAGGATCCAGCGTTTCGGGACGATTGGTGGCTGCCAGGATCACCACGCCTTTCCCGGCATCAAATCCGTCCATTTCCGTCAAGAGCTGATTCAGGGTCTGTTCCCTTTCGTCATTGCCGCCCATGCCGTGGCCGTCCCGTTTTTTGCCGATGGTATCAATCTCATCAATAAACACAATACAAGGTGCTTTCTCATTCGCCTGTTTGAACAGATCCCGCACCTTGGCCGCACCCATGCCCACAAACATTTCCACAAATTCCGACCCTGAAATGGAAAAGAAGGGCACATTGGCTTCCCCTGCCACGGCCTTGGCCAGCATGGTTTTGCCGGTACCGGGAGGGCCCACCAGCAACGCCCCCTTAGGCATCACGGCACCGATTTTTTTATACTTTTCCGGCTGATGCAGAAAATCCACAATTTCCTGCAGTGCTTCCTTGGCTTCTTCTTCCCCTGCCACATCCTGAAACTTGATACCGGTAGCAGAAGGCACATACACCTTGGCGTTGGATTTGCCAAACTGCATCATGGGCCGGCCCATCCCGCCCCGGCTCATTCTCTTCATCAGCATCTGCCCGATGAAGAAAAACAATACCATCGGCAGCACCCAGCTCACCAGAAAGGCAAGCAGGGGGTTCATTTCCTTTTCCACCACCTGGCCAAAGGCGCAGCCGGAAGCATACAGCCTGTCCACCAGACTGTCATCATTAAAGGGCAATGTTCGGAAAACTTCCGGTTCTTCTTCTGTTCCCTTCACAAAATAAATATATTCCTGGTCCACCTGTACCATCATGATTTCTTTGGCATCCAGGCTGCGCAAAAACGTACCGTAGTCCACTTCGGTAATTCTGGATTCCATGATGGTGGGCAAAATCAGCATATTGGACAAAAGCAAAATGCCGATTACCACCAGATAAAAAACGATCAGCGGCTTTCTGGGATTTTTCTCTACCTTCATTTTTCTTTCTCCTCTGTTTTCAACTGGTCCGGCCTGCAAAATGCATGCCATGCTCCTTTTATATTCTGCTAAAAACGGCTTTTTCAATCAAGCTTTTTTTCGTACCAAAAAGCGTCAATATTCGCTCATCAAAATCCGGCGAACCCCCTTCTTCTCATTGACAGAATGCCGCTTCGCCATTATAATGAAAGGGTTGCATCGGAGGGTCTGTACTGCCGGGGATGGTACATGGCTGGATAAGATGTCAGGTGAAATTCCTGCGCTTGTCCGGCTTTTTTGCAAGGGGGATGCAGAAAAACACTCTCCAACCTTATCGACTGTCTTTTTTGTTTATCAGGAGGAAAAAAACCAAATGCAAAAGAAAGAACCTGCTGTCCGGAAAGGGGCGCTCATCTGGCGTTTCCTTCAGGGCAGCAAGGGCCTGTTCGTTGTCAGTATGCTGCTGGCCGCTTTAACAGCACTAACTGATATGATCACGCCCCAGATTATCCGGGCGGCAGTGGATAATGCCATCGGCGGAAACGAGCCCACCTTCGGCCCGGCCGTGATGAAACTTGTGAACGCCCTGGGCGGATTTGAATACCTGGGCAAAAATTTATGGATTATGGCGCTTGCCGTTTTATTGGTGGCCGTGGTGAAGGTTGTGTCCCAGTATGGGTTTATGCTGAGCAACACCCGGGCCTCCGAAACGCTGACCAAAACCATGCGCGATACCCTCTATACCCATATCGAACGCCTGCCCTTCAGCTGGCATATGAAAAACCATACCGGCGATATTATCCAGCGCTGTACTTCCGATATTGAAACCACCCGGAATTTTGTGGCCGGCCAGATGACCAGCCTGTTCCGCATCGGCATTCTGGTGGTGCTTTCCATGGTGTTCATGTTTTCCATGAATACCACCCTTACCCTCATCGCCCTCATTCCCATGCCTGTGATCGTATGGTATTCCATTCATTTTCATAACAAAATCGGCGAAGGGTTTAAGGAATGCGACGAAAGCGAAGGCCGCCTGTCCGCCATGGCCCAGGAAAACCTGACCGGCGTCAGAGTGGTGCGCGCCTTTGGCCGGGAGCGCTATGAGAAGGATCGCTTTGAAAAGCACAACGAGGAATACACCAGCCTGTGGGTGCGGCTTGGTAAGGTGATGAGCCGCTTCTGGGCCAGCTCCGACGTGCTCAGCGGCCTGCAGATCATGCTGGTTGTGGTGTTCGGCGCTGTGTTCTGCCTGCAAAAGAATATGACCAGCGGCGAATACATCGCATTCATTTCCTACAATTCGCTGCTCGTGTGGCCCATCCGCCAATTGGGGCGCATGATTTCCGAAATGAGCAAGGCTGGCGTGGCGGTGGACCGTATCGGCTACATCATCCATTCCGAAACGGAAAAGGATAAGGAAAACGCCGTCTGCCCCGATATGACCGGGGATATTGCCTTTGAACATGTGAATTTCGCCTATGAAGGCTGCCCCCAGATGCTGCACGATATCCATTTCACCATGAAGGCCGGCACTACGCTGGGCATCCTGGGCGGCACCGGCAGCGGCAAATCCACCATGATGCTGCTATTGGACCGGCTGTACGACCTGCCCGCTGATTGCGGCAAAATCACCATCGGCGGCGTGGATATTGCCGATATGAAACTGGAGCATCTGCGCAAAAACATCGGCATCGTGCTGCAGGAGCCCTTCCTGTTTTCCCGTACATTGCAGGAAAACCTTTCCATCGCCAACGAAAGCCTCACCCTTTCCGATATTCGGGAAGCAGCCCGGGCTGCCTGTCTGGACGAAACCATCGAAGGCTTCACCAAGGGCTATGACACCTTTGTGGGCGAACGCGGCGTGACGCTCTCCGGCGGCCAGAAACAGCGCGCAGCCATTGCCCGCATGCTCACTCAGCACACTCCCATCATGATCTTTGACGATTCTCTCTCCGCCGTGGACGCCGAAACGGATGCGAAAATCCGCAAGGCATTGGAAAAGCGCTTTGGCAGCGCCAGCATCATCCTCATCTCCCACCGCATCACCACCCTTTCCAAGGCCGATCAGGTGATCGTGCTGGATAAGGGCCGCATTGCGGAAATGGGTACGCCGGATGAACTGGAAAAGGCCGGCGGGCTGTACCAGAAAATCTATGAGATCCAGTCCCTCACCAAAGAGGAGGTGGACGCATAATGGAAAACAAACAGGAAAAACGTTCCCTGCCCTTTTTCGGCATCGGAAAAATACTGCCCTATCTGAAAAAATACCGGAAAGTAATGCTTGCCATGGTGGCCTGCGGCTTGCTTTCCACCGGGGTGGACCTGCTGATCCCCCAATTCCAGCGGTACTCCCTGAACTACTTCATCGCCGGCGAAACGCTGGACACCCTGCCCTGGTTCCTGCTGGTTTACATCGCAGCCATCCTCTGCACCGGCATTTTCAATTACGCTTCCTGTAAGCGTGCCATGCAGACGGAAGTGCGGGTGAACCGGGATTTGCGAAACGCTGCTTTCAGCCACCTGCAAACCCTTTCCTTTTCCTACTTCAATCAAAACAGCGTAGGTTATATCCACGCCCGTGTCATCAGCGACACCAGCCGCATCGGCTCCCTTGTTTCCTGGTCGCTGATGGATGCAGTGTGGCACCTTTCCTATCTGGTGGGTGCCGTGGTGGTAATGCTGATGGTGAATGCAAGGCTGGCCCTGCTGGTAATTGCCATTTTGCCGCTGATTGTTATTCTGTTCAGCCTGTTTCAGTCCAAGCTGATCCGGGTGAACCGGGAAGTGCGCGAGCTCAACAGCAAAATCACCAGCGATTTCAACGAAGGCATCACCGGCGCCAAGACCATCAAAACCCTGGTGATCGAAGATAAAATGAGCCAGGATTTCCTTTCCGATACCGGCGCCATGCGAAAGAAAAGCGTGCGGGTGGCCCATCTGCGGGGCATGTTCTCTGCCACGCTGAATATCGCCTCCTCCCTGGCCCTGGCCATTGTGCTGTGGCAGGGCGGCTACATTGCCCAAAGCGAAGTGGGCACCTTCTCCATGTTCATGAGCTATGCTCAGGGCATGATGGAGCCCGTGCGCTGGCTGATTGACGCTATTTCCGATCTGATTACCACTCAGGTGAATATCGAACGCTTCTCCCGGCTGATGGAAACCAAATCAGACGTAGTGGACAGCCCGGAGGTGATCGAAAAATACGGCGATGCTTTTGAACCCAAAAAAGAAAACTGGGAGCCCATCAAAGGCGATATCGAATTCAAAAACGTGGATTTCAAATACCCCGACGGGGATGAATATGTGCTGGAAAACTTCAGCCTCAAAATTCCCTTTGGCTCCAACATCGCCATCGTAGGCGAAACAGGCGCCGGCAAATCCACATTGGTCAATCTTGTCTGCCGTTTCTTTGAACCCACCCGGGGTCAGGTGCTCATCGACGGCCGGGATGCCCGTCAGCGCAGCCAGCTGTGGCTCCATTCCGCCATCGGCTATGTGCTGCAAACACCCCATCTTTTTTCCGGCACCATCCGGGAAAACCTGCTCTACGGCAATCCCCATGCCACAGAGGAAGAAATTACCCGGGCTCTGCAGCTGGTTTCCGCTGAAGAAGTGGTGAGCAAAATGGAAAAGGGACTGGACAGCGATGTGGGTGAAGGCGGCGATATGCTTTCCACCGGCGAAAAGCAGCTGATCTCCTTCGCCCGTGCCATTCTGGCCGATCCCCGCATTCTGGTATTGGACGAAGCCACCGCTTCCGTAGATACCCTGACGGAACAGAAGATTCAGTCCGCCATCGAAACCATCATCAAGGGCCGCACCTCTCTGGTCATCGCCCACCGGCTGAGCACCGTGAAAAATGCCGACCTGATCCTGGTGGTCAAAGATGGCAAAATCATCGAACAGGGCAAGCATCAGGAACTGCTCAAGGCCAAGGGCCATTATTACAACCTCTATACCCGGCAGTATGAGGACGAAGCCACTTCTTCCCTCTTTGCCGGCGCATAATGCCCTGAACATTTTTTCAACAGAAAGAACCCGCCTTCTCCATCGAAAAGGCAGGTTCACTTTTTTTGTATTTGCTTTTTATCGCAAGGTGCTGGCATGGCGACGCAGTTCTTCATGACGGCGCTTTTTGTCCGCATACATGGCTTCGTCGCTTTCGTGAATCAGGCTTTCCATCTTGTCCTTCTCGCTCAGCCGGGCAACCTTTGCACCCACAGAAGAGCCCACCGTGAAACGGGCATTCCTGTTTCTTTCTTTCAGCCACGCATCAAAGGCACTCCGGAAAGCAGCCTCCCCTTCTTCATCACAATCAGGAATGAATACCAGGAATTCGTCACCGCCCATGCGGGCAGCAACCGCCGTTTCCGGTACAGCGGCTTCAATGGCCCGTGCAATGGCCATCAGCGCTTCGTCTCCTCCCTGATGTCCAAAGGTATCATTGATGGGCTTGAGATTATCCAGGTCCAGCGAAATGAAGCACACCGTCCGCTTTTCCCGGCACAGGGCCTCCCATGCAGGCATTAGATGCTCATTCAGCCCACGCCGGTTATTGAGGCCGGTCAACACATCAGTTACGGATGCCTTGTGCCGTTCTTCATACAGCGCTTCCAGTGTTTTTTGGTTCTTCAGGTTTCTCAGTGCCACGGAAATGATGATGTTCCAGTGCATGTAGAACATGGAAGGCACTTCGTCATCAAACAACTGCAAAGCAGAATACCCATAGGTATTATCCCGCTGATGGTGCAGGTGGATGTAGAATGCCTGGGGCTCCCCTTCCCTTTCCACAAATGCGGGCAGAATTTCCTGCCTGTCAAAGGAAAGATTCAAGGAGCCGATATTCTGACGATCCCGGATAGCAGAAATGATACGCACACGGTCAGTGATCCCGTCGGCCAGATTACCGTCTTCGTTTTCAAACAGGCACAGGTAAAAGTCCCGAATGTTGGGCGTATCACCCAGTTTTTTGAAGATTGTATTGTGAATTCCTTCGTAATCATCCACCACATTCAGTTCGATAGAAAAATACGTCTGGCTCACTTCACGGTTATTGATATTGCGCAGCTGCTGGTTCAGCTTGCTGATTTCTCTGCGCTGCTGCATGGGCGCCATAGGATGGCTGCAGCCGCAGCTTTCTCGCAGCGCCGGCTTGCCAGGAAGCGGTACATGCTCCGTGGGCAGAATGATATCGCCTTTTTCCCTCGCCTCAATGCATTCATGCAAAAGATTGATGGCACGCAGGGCCATTTCTTCATAATCCTGTCCCACCGTCGTCAAAGACGGGCAATTGGTAGCAGCATCCACAATGTCGTCAAAGCCGGTTACGGCCACATCCCCGGGCACGTCATAGCCATGGGACATAATTTCGTCAATGAGTGCTTTCGCCATATAGTCATTGGCACAAACAATGGCTTCGGGAATATTTTCAGGATCATGGAAGAAATAATCATAGGCTTTATCGGCTTCCGTAGTCCACAAGGTGCCGTGCCAGATGGCATTTTCAGGCAGCGGAATGCCTCGCTTTTCCATTTCCTCCAGATAACATTTCATGCGTTTTTCGCTATCCGGATGGCCTTCATATCCGCTCTGGAAGCACACCCTGCGATACCCATGATCATCCAGCAGATGCCGGAGCATGGTGCGCATTGCCTCGTTTTCGTCCGTATAGAAGCTGGCGCGGTTGCTCAAGCTATCCCGGATGCACACCACCGGCAAATCCGGCCGCTTATCCAGCATTTCAAAAAGCGCTTCCCTAAAACCAGCCATATCATAGGAATCGGGCGTCACCAGCGCACCGTCCAGATTTTCGACAGGCACAAAGGAAAACATGCCTTTTTCCTGCGCATCGTAATAATTCACGCTGTCACGATAGCCTACGGTGATGAAGTAAAAAACATCATAGCCCAGTTCTTTTGTCCTGCGGCGGCACACCCGCTGCACAACATGCTGAAAATCCTTATCCGCACGGTTCATAAAAATGCCGATGGTTTTCCGCTTGTTTGTAATCAATGCTTTTTACCTCCCTTCATCCATATTGTGCTTCTATTATTTTACACATTTTTTCGATTAATTCAAGAATTAATCTGTTGTTTTACACTTCCAGCTTCAGCGTGTTCAAGGCGCCAGCCATAGGCCTTCGCCTCTCTTCGTGATTCATTCGCGCAACGATATGAAATATTATAGCACTCTTTTTGTTTTCCTTCAAGTAATATATTACATCATCAGTGACAAATTAAATGAAAAAAGTTACCAAAGCGGTTGTTTTTGTGTTATCTGCCTCAAATTTTACCGGACAGCCTGGTTATCCCATTGATTCAGTACCCTGTAAATGAGGCAAAAGATGATTGTTTCCGTCATGATTTATTTCCCAGATGATTATTCCCCCAAGCCCCTTTTCTTCCGCATATTTTCTTTTTGCTGCCAGCGATTGACCGTCATCCCCGGAAAGCAGCATATCCTCCCGGGTATAATACGCCGCCTGCGCCTGCGCATCCCAATGCCGCTGCCATGTATCATCCAATTGATCGGCGGGCATGTTTCTGCATTTTTGCTTAAAGGTTTTTCCAAAGGGCGCTTCGTTTGCCACACCCTGATAGACATGGAAATAGAATGCCGCCCCCAACAATATTTTTTCAGCCGGCACCCCGGCCGCCATGAACGCCTCCACGGATTTTTCCGTGCTGTAAACAGACCCCGCAGCCGTGCGCAGATTGGTGGCATGGCTCACCAGCGGTCCGCCTGTCATATCATAGGTCATCAGGTTCACCGTATCCAGACAAGGCAGCACTTTGGGCCAGATGTAATCATGCACCCTGTCCGCCCCCACGGCAATGGATTGCTCATAATACTTAGCCGTTTCCAGGGTATATGTATCCAATTTTTCACGCATCAGCACCAAAAAGGCAGACATATTTTCCGGATCATCATCCCGGCTGGCAATCCCTGCGGCGGAAGAAGAGGGGTATTCCCAGTCCCAGTCCAGCCCGTCAAGGTCCATCTTTTTCAGCACTGCAAGGGCGGACGCCGCCAGCCTTTCTCGGCCTTCTTTTGTTTTTACCGCCTGTGAAAAGCCATCAGCACCCCATCCGCCGATGGATAAATTCACCTTCAAATGCGGATACATTTTCCGCATTTGGGATAGCTTTTCCAGCCGTTTCAGATGGGCAATACTCACTTCGCCCTCCACCACCAGCCCAAAGGCATAATTGATATGGGTCAGGCAATTTGCCTGCTGCTGTGTCAGTTGCTTTTTATAACCCCAATCCGACAGATATCCCACAATACGCATACAGTTCTCCTTATAAAAAATATCCCGAATCGCTCCTTTCCTTTATTGTACCGAACCTTTTGAACACCGTCAACCATGATTTTCGGTTGTACCATCATCAAAAGCATGGTATAATTTCATTGTACCCATATGCACTCGATAAAGGAGGGAAACAGCATGCAGGAACGCTATCTTCCCCATCTGGCCGCCGCCTATATCCGGGGTTCGGCAGCAAAAGGGCAGCTGTCTTTGCCTGCCGCGCTACAGGAAAAGCCCCTCTCCGCCCTGACTTACAACGATACAGAAACGCTTTTGCAGGCCGGAAAAGAAGCCGCATTGAAACTGCATTATTTCAAAAACCACGACGAGCTGCCCCGGGTAAAAAAGGTGATGGGCTTTCTCAAGGCCATCCAGCCGGAAAGCCTGCTGGACGTAGGCAGCGGCCGGGGCGTGTTCCTGTTTCCTTTCCTTTGTGCTTTTCCCTGGGTGCCTGTCACTTCTGTGGATCTTCTGCCCCACCGGGTACAGCTGATGGAAACGCTGCGTCTTGGCGGTATCGATACCCTCACCGCCCTTGAACAGGATATATGCCAATGGGATATGCCTGAAAATGCCTTTGATGTGGTAACGCTGCTGGAGGTATTGGAGCATATCCCGGATGTGGCCGCTGCCGTAAAGGCTGCTGTCCGGCTGGCCCGGCGATATGTGGTGGTCACCGTTCCTTCCAAGCCGGACAACAACCCGGAACACATCCATCTGCTCACCAAAGATATTCTCACCAATCTGTTCACCCAATGCGGCTGCACCCATCTGCAGTTTGACGGCGTGAACGGGCATTTATTCCTGGCTGCCAGGAAAGAATAACCCGTGCCATCGAAAGAAGGTTTATTATGTATACCGATTACCGCATCATCAAATATCCCCGCACGCCCCACATCGAAGGCAGCCGCCTGCAGCCCGGGGATGAAGACCTTTCCCAGGTGCCCTTTTCCGCCATTGCCGGCCGGCATCTGGTGATCGAAGAGAAAATTGACGGCGCCAATTCCGCCATTTCCTTTGACCCCGCCGGCACCCTTTTGCTGCAAAGCCGGGGCCATTATCTCACCGGCGGCTACCGGGAACGTCACTATAACCTCTTCAAGCAATGGGCCACGGTGCATCAGGAAAAGCTGTGGCAGGTGCTGGGCTGCCGGTATGTGATGTACGGCGAATGGATGTACGCCAAGCATTCCGTTTTCTACGATGCCCTGCCCCATTATTTCATGGAATTTGATATTCTGGACCGGGAAACAGATCGTTTCCTGGATACCCCATCCCGGCGTGCCATCACTGAAAAGCTGCCCATCTGCTCCGCTGCCGTGCTGGCAGAAGGCACTTTCCGGAAAACCGAAGATATTCTGCCCTTCCTGTCCGATTCCCGCTATATCACCCCGGATCACCTGCAAAACCTGCGTCAAGCGGCCCTCCGGGAAAACCTGGACCCGGACCGCATCTTCCGTGAAACCGACGCTTCCCGCACCATGGAAGGGCTATACATCAAGGTGGAAGAAGAGGGGCAGGTGGTGCAGCGGGTGAAATACGTGCGTGCTTCTTTCCTGCAAACGGTGGAAGAATCCGCCACCCACTGGCTGGACAGGCCCATTGTGAAAAACGGCCTGTGCCGGGATATCAACGACCTCTTCATCCCCTGAAAAAGGAGCTGATCCAATGGACACGCTGCTTGCCTGTCTGCCGCAGGCGCCCGATTATCAATACCATTTTGAAAACTTAAAAAACACCCTTTTCACCTCCTTCTTTGCACAAATGGCATCCACCATGCAAAACCCCGCCTGGCACGGAGAGGGCGACGTGTGGACCCATACGCAAATGGTATGCAATGCGCTGGTAAAGCTGGAAGGCTTTCGTGCCTTACCGAAAAAGCAGCAGTTCATTCTTTCTCTGGCGGCGCTTTTACACGATACCGGCAAAATTACCTGCACCCGCCTGGAAGACGGCGTGCTGGTTTCCCCCAATCACAGCGCCGCCGGGGCATCCATGGTGCGGCAGCTTTTGTGGGAAGGCTACGGCCTGTCCGGCACAACGGAAAAGCAGCAGTTCCGGGAAAGCGTTTGTTTTCTGATCCGCTACCATTCCCTGCCGCTGCATCTTTTTCAGCAGGCAGACCCCGCCCTGCGCGCCCGGAAGGTAGCGGAAAACGGCAGGCTTTGCCCGGATTTCACCCTGCAGATGCTCTTTCTTTTATCGGAAGCCGATGTGCGGGGGCGTATTGCGTCTGATACCGCCTCCCAGCTGGAAGACCTTTCCCTGAATCGGGAAATTGCCCTGGAAGCCGGCTGTTTTACCGGCCCCTATCCTTTTCCAGACGCCCACACAGCCCATGCCTATCTCACCGGCAGCAAAGTGTGGCCGGAACAATCCCTGTATGACGATACCTTCGGCGAAGTGATCCTTTTGTGCGGCCTGCCGGGCACAGGGAAAGATACCTGGCTGAAAAAGCATCACGCCTTTCTCCCCATGATCAGCCTGGACGATATC
>JAFSBN010000128.1 GCA_017437265.1 Clostridia bacterium | reverse complement strand
CCCACCCCCGAAGCTACCGAAACGGAGGTGCTGTAATTGACCGAAGTCACACGGGAAAATTACTATTCCCCGGACCTGCAGTGGGAATACATGGGTTCCACCCAGTTCAAAGAATTCCAGGAATGTGAAGCGGCAGCCCTTGCCCACCTGAAGGGTGAGTATAAGCCCCCCACCACCACCGCGCTTTTGGTTGGCGGCTATATTGATGCCCACTTTGCCGGTGAAATGGACGAGTACCGCCGGGAACATCCTGAGATTTTCAAGCGTGACGGCACCCTGAAAGCTGACTATGCCCACGCGGACAAAATCATTGCCCGTATGGAATCCGACCGGCTGTATTCCTTACTTATGTCTGGCAAAAAACAGGTCATTTGCGTTGGCATGATCAACGGTGTTTGGTTCAAAATCCGCATTGACAGCCTTTTGGATGGTGACATTTGTCAGACCATCGTCAATGAATTCCCCGAAGCTGCCGAAGCCCTGGGAATGTGTGACGGTGCCATTGTTGACCAGAAGGCCATGAAGGACTTTGCCCCCGTATGGTCTGAAGAAGAACACCGCAAGGTGAACTTTGTGGAAGCCTGGGGGTATGACATTCAGGGTGCCATTTATCAGGAAGTCGAGGGCAATATGCTTCCGTTCATCCTTGCCCCCGGCACAAAGGAAGATTCCCCCGACCTGAATGCCCTGTACATTCCTGACGATGATCTTGCCGCCAAGCTTGCGGAAGTCGAGGACAAAGCGCCCCGGTATCATGCCATCAAGCAGGGACGGATTGCCCCCATTCCCTGCGGAAAATGCGCATACTGTCGCGCAACCAAAAAGCTGACCGGCATTATCGATTATAAATCTTTGGAATAAGGAAGTGATGCCATGCAGCCAAGCAATGAAATGGAAACGGCGAATGTGGCAAATCCCGAGGTTGTGTTTCTTCCTGAAAAGTATGAATACACCTATGATGATTTCCTCACGGAGGCACCGTATGCGAAATTATACGACCTTCACGCTTCGCCTTTCCTGTTTCAGACCGCGGTTGTAAAAATGAATGCCCGTGCCAAAGAGGTCAAATTTGTGGGTTTCAAGGATATGCTGAAACGCTACATGGAAACCCAGCAGACAGAACGCAGAAAGAACCTTGTGCCGAACCAAACCGAATTTGATGGACAGGCAATGGAATTGAATTGCGGTATTTGGGAATCGACCGACTGGGGCATATACCGGGAAACCCCCATGGGTGGCCGGGAATACGCTTGCGCACACCCCATCATGCCCGTGGAACGGTTGGTAAACATCGACACCAACGAAGTGAAGATAAAGCTTGCCTATAAGCGATCCGGACGGGATAAAAGGTGGCTGACCACCATTGTGGGAAAGGACATCATTTCCACAGCCCGGTCAATCACCACCCTGGCAATGCAGGGGATTTCCGTGACAAGTTCAACCGCGTCCACCCTTGTGGATTACCTGAACGATATGGAAAACCTGAATTATGATCTGATACCGGAAAGCAAGTCCATCGGGCGGCTGGGCCACATCCCCGGATATGGTTTTTCCCCGTATGTGCCTGACCTTGTTTTTGACGGCGAGGCTTCATTCAAAAACCTGTATGACACCATCAAAACTGAGGGCAGCGTTGGCGCATGGTATGACGCAATTATGGAATGCCGCAAAATGTCCGTGACGGCAAAGATTCTCATTGCTGCCTCCTTTGCGGCTCCCATCCTGTCCGTTGTTGGCGCTCTGCCGTTCTTCGTCCACCTGTGGGGTGTTGATTCCGGTACCGGCAAAACGGTGGGCCTTATGGCCGCCGCGTCCGTATGGGGCAACCCTGCGCTTGGCAGCTATATCCAGACCTTTAATGCCACCCAGGTGGGCCACGAAAGAACCGCCGCGTTCCTGAATCATTTGCCCATGTGCATTGATGAACTTCAGCTTACAAAGGACAGCCATGGCCGTTCCAACTTTGACGTTTATCAGCTTGCCCAGGGTGTAGGCCGAGCGCGTGGCAAGCGTTCCGGTGGCATTGAACAGACCCCCACATGGAGCACCTGTTTTCTGACAACCGGTGAATCCCCCATATATGGCGAGGCTTCCGGTGCCGGCGCTGTCAACCGTGTGCTGAACATCGAATGTACTGCCGGAGATGCAGTCATAAAAGACGGTCAACGGCTGTCCGGTGTGCTGAAGCAGAACTATGGTTTTGCCGGTTACATCTTCGTGGAAAAACTGTATTCATCCGAAAAGATGTTGCAGCAGGTTCGTGAGGTTTACAACGATTATTTCCACGATCTGCGGCAAGGTGATTCAACGGAAAAACAGGCCATGGCCGCCGCTGCCATCCTGACAGCTGATTTCCTTGCTTCCCTGTGGATATACAACGATGATGGTGAAACCGTCCTGACCGTTGAAGAAATTGCCCAGTTCCTTGCCTCCCGTGATTCCGTATCAGCTGGCAAGCGTGCCTATGATTGGTTGTGTGACTGGGTAGCCTCCAACGTCAACCACTTTTATCACAACGAGTTTGCACCCGGCGGCGATGTTTACGGTGTTCTGGAAGGTAACCGGGCATTCATCAACCGCGCCATTTTCAACAGGGCCATTGCTGACGCTGGGTTTTCAGGATCCGCAACACTGTCCTATCTGAAGTCAAACCACCTGATTGAAACCAAAGGACGGGCATACACCAAATGCAAGCGCGTGGGCGGTGTCCGCACGGAATGTGTGGTGCTGACCCTGGCAGTTGACGAAGATTCGACCGAATATGACGGTTCGTATCTGTAATGTTCTGCAAATGCGGTACATTGTTCCGCGTTTGTTCCGCGCATTGAAGCCGAAAAAGCGTTGCGGCGCAACAGGTTTTTGAAAGTGCGGAACTGCGGAACACGCGGAACACCCCAAACAAGTATATATAGGGAAATAAAAGAGTGTCCCGGAATGGTATATGTGTTTTCCCTATATAGGACAATGCGCGAATTTGTTCCGCAGTTCCGCGCCCGATTTTAATTAAACTTTTTAATTAAATATTTTAATTAAATTGTTAAAAAGTTCCCTTAATTAAAAACTATTTTAATTGAATTGTTGCGGAACATTGCGTGCCGCACTTGTTCTGCCATGTTCCGCATGGAGGTGACAACAATACAATTACGCGATTACCAAAAGGAATGTATTGAAAAGATACAGTCCATGCCGCCCGGTTCTTATCTGGTGCAGATGCCCACCGGCTGCGGCAAAACAGCAACATTCACCCACATTCCCCGGAAAGGCCGTGTGTTGGTGCTTGCCCACCGTGAAGAACTGGTGCGCCAACCTGCCAAATACTACGATTGCCCGGTTGGCTTCGAGATTGCCGCCGAACACAGCCACGGCGAGGATGTTGTCATTGCTTCCGTTCAGTCCCTTGTCAGACGATTGGAAAGGTTCAATCCCCATGACTTTGACATGATCATTACGGATGAAGCCCACCACGCTGCCGCAGGTACTTACAAAAAGATTTATGACCACTTCACCCCGGACAAGCACATTGGTTTCACCGCCACCCCCAACCGTGGAGATAAAGCCCGTTTGGATGATGTGTATTCTGAAATCATCTTTCAAAGGGATCTGCGGTGGGCCATCCAAAGCGGTTTCCTCTGTGACATTTACTGTCTGCGCGTAAATATCGGTTTTGACCTGTCCAGTGTCACGGTTCGCAATGGCGATTATGCCCCCGGCGAACTGGACGAGGCCATGGACGGCACCGCCGATGCCATTGCCCAGGCATATCGGGAACACGCAAAGGGTGCAACCCTG
>JAFSBN010000127.1 GCA_017437265.1 Clostridia bacterium | reverse complement strand
GGGCAGAGAGAACAGAAGTACAATAAGAAGCCTTTTGACGGTAAAAAGAAGGAAGGCTTTCAAAAGCGCGAAGGCGCAGGACGTGATGGGTATAAAAAGGACGGCTTCAAAAAGGGCAATTATGGCAAGCCTGCTGGTGACAAGCGTCCTTTCCCTGATAAAAAAACTGCGCCCCGGCCTGCAAGTGATAAGCCGAGGGAAGAATTGCCCACGACCAATGCCCGCAAAGTGGCGCTGCAGATTTTCCGGGACGTGGTGAGAAAAGACGCATATGCCGCCCTGTCTTTGGATGAGCAGATGAAAAATGCCAACCTGACCCAGATGGATAAGCGCTTTTGCGCCAGCATTGTTTACCGTACCATTGAAAACCTGATCCGCATTGATTATGCGCTGAGCTTTTATCTGAAGGACGAAAACAAACTGGAAGATCAGGTGAAGGATATTCTGCGTATCAGCGCCTGCCAGCTTTTGTTCCACGACCGTATTCCGGCCAATGCCATTGTGGATGAAGCGGTGAAGCTGACCCGCATGCTGGGCCTGGAAGGGCTTACCGGCGTTACCAACGCAGTGCTCCGTTCCATGGTGAGAGAACCGGAAAGAGTTAAATGGCCCAAGCCTGAAGAGGGAGCAAAGTATCTGTCCATCATGTTCTCTGTGCCGCTTTGGCTGGCAGAGCGCCTGATGGATGCCTACGGCGAACAGGAAGCGCTGAAAATCTGCTCCTATCGCAACGAAGCCCACTATACCGTTATCCGCCCCAATCTTTCCCGGATGGATGATGCTGCATTTGAAAAGCTGCTGGAAAAGAAAGTGTGGGAAAAGGAAAACGGCATGGTGCCCCACGCTTATCGGGTGCGGATGGCTTCCGAAATTGCACGGGATGCGGATTATCTGGGCGGCAATTTTTCCATTCAGGGGGAAAGCAGTATGCTTTCTGCTCAGGTAATGGATGTGAAACCCGGCATGCAGGTGCTGGATTGCTGTGCTGCTCCCGGCGGCAAAACGGCTTACATGGCAGAAGTGATGAACGGAACAGGCCGTGTCTATGCCTGGGATCTGCACGAACACAGGGTGACGCTGCTGCGGGCCATGGCAAAGCGGCTGCGGCTGGATAACGTGCGCCCCGTGGTTCGTGATGCAACGCAGCTGAAAGAAGAACTGGTCGGTTCCATGGATGCCGTGATGCTGGATGCGCCTTGCTCCGGCCTGGGCGTGATGGACAATAAACCGGATATCAAGTATCGTGCCTCTTTGGAATCTGTAAAGGAATTGACAGGAATTCAGGAAAAGCTGCTTGATACCTGCTGCCAATATGTAAAGCGCGGCGGATACATGGTGTATTCCACCTGCAGCATGCTGCCGGAAGAAAACGAACTGCAGGTAAAGGCTTTTCTGGACAGGCATCCCGAATTCAGGCTTGCACCGCTGCCGGCAAGTGTTCCTGAAAAAATCAGAGAACGCTATGGCGAATTCGGTCTTCAGTTGCTTCCGCATCGGGATGAAATTGAAGGTTTCTTTATTGCAAAAATGCGCAGGGTGAAGTGAAATGATAGAATTTCTGGGGCTGTTTCCGGATGAATTGAAAAATGTATTGGAGCAGATGGGGGAAAAAGCTTTCCGCGCAAAGCAGGTGTTCTCCTGGCTGCACAAGGGTGCTGCATTTGACGAAATGAGCAACCTTTCCCTTGCATTGCGTGAAAAACTGAAAAATGCCGGAGTGGATCAGCCGGTCAGCATCCAGAGCGTTCACGAATCCAGGCTGGACGGAACAAAGAAGTTTCTGTTTTCCCTGAAGGACGGCAACTGCATTGAAGGCGTTCTGATGCGCTATCACTACGGCTGCACCCTTTGTGTTTCCACTCAGGTAGGCTGCAGAATGGGATGTCTGTTCTGCGCCAGCACGCTGGACGGCTGCGTGCGCAATTTGACTGCCGCTGAGATTCTGGGCCAGGTAATGTGCGCAAACAGTACGCTGGATGGCGAGCGGGTGCACAATATTGTGCTGATGGGCAGCGGTGAACCCTTTGATAATTATGAAAACGTGATCCGCTTTCTGAAGCTGGTTTCCCATCCTGATGGATTGAACATCAGTCTGCGCCATATATCCTTGTCCACCTGCGGCTTGATTGATAATATCCGCCGTTTCGCAGATGAAAACCTGCCTGTTACGTTATCCCTTTCCCTGCATGCCCCCAATGACGAGATCAGAAAAAAGATCATGCCCATTGCCAGGCGCTATAACATTCACGAAACCATTGCAGCCTGTAAATATTATCTGGAAAAAACCGGCCGGCGGATCGTGTTTGAATATGCGTTGATTGACGGTGTGAATGCCGATGAAAAGCAGGCCCACGAACTGGCAGACCTTTTGCGAGGCATGCAGTGCCATGTGAACCTGATTCCGCTCAATACTGTAAAAGAAAGAAATCTGAACGGTGTCAGCAATAAGCAAGTGCAGGCATTTCTGGAAGTGCTGGAAAAGAGGCACATTTCTGCCACAAGAAGAAGAGAAATGGGTGACGATATTGAAGGCGCCTGCGGGCAACTGAGAAAGAAAGTATTGGAGGAGGCGGGACAATGAAGATCACATCCAGAACGCATATTGGTAATGTCCGCGCTTCCAATCAGGATGCATTACTTTTGCAGGATGGAAAATTCGGCCTGTACGGCGTGGCAGACGGCATGGGCGGCCATAATGGCGGCGATATCGCCAGCCAGATGGCGGTGTTGATGTTGGGCCGTGTGCTGGAAGGCGCAAAGCCGGATAAAGAGCTGCTCAAAGGCGGCATTGAAGAAGTAAATTTGCTGATTTTTAAGGAACAACTGAAAAACGAATTGCTTTCCGGTATGGGCACAACGCTGACAGCGATTTGGGAGGATGAAGAAAAGCTGTTGATGGGCCATGTGGGGGACAGCAGGCTGTACCTGATCCGGGATGGTAAAATTGAACAGATTAGCCGTGATCATTCTATGGTGGCCGAAATGGTGCGCAACGGCACGCTTACGGCCGAAGAAGCAAAGCATCATCCTTATCGCAATGTGATCACCCAGGCTGTAGGAACGGGTGAAAGCGTGGATGCGGAAATAATGGAAATTGAAAAAAAGCGCGGGGACAAATATCTCATTTGCTCCGATGGGCTGTATGAATATATTTCCGAAGAAGAAATGCTGAAGCTGGTTCAGTTTTCGCCGGCTGACCATGCTGCTGATGTGATGCTGGAAAAAGCATTGGAACGCGGCGGGAAAGACAACATCACCTTGCTCATTGCGGAGGTGACAGCATGATCGGAAAAGTGTTGGACCAGCGGTATGAACTGGTAGAATTCATTGGCAAGGGCGGCATGGCCCTGGTATATCGCGCCGAAGACAAGCGCACCGGACATCAGGTGGCTGTCAAGATTCTCCGACCGGAATTTATTGAGGATCAGGAATTTCTGGAACGATTTGATCGGGAAGCGCAAACGGCCAGCAAAATGAGCCACCACAATATCGTCAACCTTCTGGATATCGGCCAGGAAGGTGATTTAAGATATCTGGTTATGGAATATGTGAACGGCCACACTTTGAAAGACGTGATCCTGCAAAAAGGAGCGCTTCCTTCCAATGTGGCCGCACAGATTGCCATTCGCATTTTGAGCGCCCTGCGCCATGCACACGAAAACGGCATTATTCACAGGGATATCAAATCGCAGAACATTCTGGTCAATCACGATGGCCATATTAAGGTGTCGGACTTTGGCATTGCCCGTGTTGCCGGCAGTAATACCATCAGCCGCACGGATAACGTGATGGGGTCTGTTCACTATTTTTCTCCGGAACAGGCCAAGGGTGCTCCCGTTACATATGCCAGCGACCTATATAGCGTCGGTGTCGTTTTGTATGAAATGCTGACGGGTCAGCTGCCTTTTGACGGCGAAACGCCTGTCGCCATTGCCATGCAGCATATCAGCGCTCAGGCAAAGAATGTGTGCGAAATTAACCCTGCAGTGCCGCCTGCGCTTGCACGGGTGGTGAACAAGGCCATGGATAAAAACATGGACCAGCGATATCAGAGAGCCGTGGATATGGCTCAGGATATCAAGCGTGCGCTGGAGGAGCCGGACGGCACATGGCTGGGCAGACTTCCCGATAAGGCAGTACCTGCAACCGAGGAAAAGCATACCGAAACATTTTCTACTACCACAAAGCTGAAACTGAAACAAGAAAAAAAGAAAACATGGATAAAAGGCGCTACAGTTTTGGCTCTTTCGCTTGTATCCCTGTTTGCCATTGTATTTGGCAGTATCAAGATTTACGATAATATCATCCGAAGCACTGAAGCGCCTTATGTGCTGGATGAAACGCTTGAAAGCGCCACACGGATGATTGAAAAAGCGGGGCTGAAGATCGAAATCAGGCGCGTCAGCGATGATGTGAAGCCTGTGGGAACGGTAGTGATGCAATCACCGGAATATGGAACGGTGATGCGCAAAGATGAAACCATTGTAATCACCGTATCCACGGGGCCGCAGATGAAGGAAGCACCGAATTTTGTTAATATGTCTTTTGAAGAAGCAAAGACAGAAGCGGATATTTACGGGTTCATTCTGCTGCCGCTGGGGGAAAGAAAACTGTCTTCCAAGGCGTGGGATACGGTACTGGAGCAAAATCCGCCTGCGGGTACGATGCTCAAAAGCGGCGAAGCAGGCGAAGTAATTCAGGTGACGCTCAGCGGCGGCAGCATTGTACTGCCGTACCTGGTGGGCATGACAAAGGATGAAGCGTTGCAAACCATTCAGCAGCTGCAGCTGAAGCTGGTAAATCTGATTGAATATGAAGTGAACGATGCAACGCAGATTGGCCGCGTGGCTGCGCAGCAATATGTTGTCTATGAAAACGGCGAAGCCATTTCCTGTCAGGTGGGGCAGGAAGTGATGCAGCAGGCTGAAGTGACCATTGCCGTTTATGTTCTGGATACAACAAACACAGAGAGCAGGCGGGATGTGCCTGCGCCAATCCGCGAGGAGACAGCACAGTGATCGAAGGAACAATAATCAGAGGCAGAGGCGGGCTGTATACCGCTATGGATCTGAACGGAGAAACGTATGTTCTTCGTGCAAAGAAAAAATTCAGAAGAATGGGCATTTCACCCCTGGTTGGCGATCATATTTTGCTTACACCCGGTGAAATAAGCGACGAACATGGCTGGGTGGAAGAAATATTGCCCAGAACCAGCCAATGCCTGCGGCCTCCGGTTGCAAACATTACATTGCTTTGCATTGTGGTTGCGCCGCAGCCTGCGCCGGATTGGCTGCTGGTAGACAAACTGATGATCTATGCTAACCGTGAACAATTGACGCCTGTGCTGATTGTCAATAAAGCAGATATCGACAATGAACAAAACACCATCAACCTGGCACGGGATATGTACAATAAAACCGGCATGGATATTTTTACTGTCAGTGCCGCCACCGGTATGGGAAAAGAGGAATTGCTGCAGCGATTTGCCGGTCATGTATGTTGTTTTTCCGGTCAATCCGGTGTGGGTAAATCCACATTGCTGAATCAGTTGTTTGGCCTTCAGGTGGAAACGGGCGATATCAGCCAGAAAATCCTGCGCGGCAAAAATACTACCCGCCATGCCGAGCTTTTCCGGTTTGGCAATGTGACGGTGATTGATACTCCTGGTTTCAGCCTGCTGGATATGGATGCCGTATTTGATCCGGTATTGCTTCAGAATTTTTACCCTGAATTCAGGGAATATGAAGGCAAATGCCGCTTTTCTCCCTGTTATCACGCCACGGAGCCTGGCTGTGCCGTTCGTGAAGCCGAAAAGCAAGGCGAAATAAACGGCGAACGAATGGAACGATACAGAAGCCTTTTGAAGGATTGTCGGGAAAAATGGAGGGATCGTTATGACTGAGATTGCACCTTCTATGCTTGCGGCAGATTTGATGCATCTTGCTCAAGATTTGCAAGATCTGAATAAGTATGGCATCAAAACACTGCATTTTGACGTAATGGATGCTCATTTTGTGCCCAATCTGTCCTTCGGCCCTGATTTTTGCAAAGAAGTGCATAAGGCATTTCCGAATTTCTTTCTGGATGTACACCTGATGATGGATAACCCGGAAGAGTATCTGCAAAAGTTTATTGATTCGGGTGCTTCTTCCATCACGGTGCATGTGGAAGTATTGGAAGATGCTATGGACGTATTGGGAAAAATTAAAGCAGCCGGCATTGAATGTGGGCTTTCGCTGAAACCGGGTACGGCAGTGGAAAAAATGGAAAAATATCTGCCGTGTGTGGACCGTGTATTGGTGATGACGGTGGAGCCTGGCTTTGGAGGCCAGAAACTGATGAAAGATCAATTAAGCAAAATCACCTGGCTTCGCCAAAATGGCTTCCGGGGCCATGTGGCTGTAGATGGCGGCGTGAACATGGAAAACTATGCCGATGTTGCAGCTTGCGGTGCGGATGTGTTGGTGATGGGCACAGCTTTCTTCAAGGCGAAAGATCGTGCAGAAGTGGTACGGAAGGTAAAGGAACTGGCATGAAAAAAGGAAATAAAAAAGCCACACAATTTCACCATAAACACAGCTTGGGGCAAAACTTCATCACGGATGATGCCCTCTTTGAACAATTGGTAACCCTTTCCGGCGTTCAGAAGGACGATCGGGTGCTGGAAATCGGCGCCGGTGCCGGCGGCATGACCAAAGTTTTGTCCAAACATTGCGAGAAAGTAATCTCTGTGGAAGTGGATGGCACACTGCTGCCGCTTTTGCGGGTGGCACTGCATCATTGCAGCAATGTAGAGTTGGTACACGGGGATATCATGCGGCTGAATCTGAAGGAAATTACGGCACCGCTGGGCAATTTTCATATCGTCGCCAATATCCCGTATTATCTCACTACAGATCTGATGAATATGCTGCTCAGCAGCGGTTTGCCAATTGAAAGCATCAATGTGATGGTACAGGCAGAAGCCGCACAGCGTATGGTGGCAAAGCCGGGGGAAGAGGGCTGGGGAATGCTGGCAGTCAAAACCCAATACAGCTACACACCTCAGATTGTTCTGGATGTGCCTTCCTGTATGTTTACACCGCCCCCCAAGGTGGACAGTGCTTTTGTGACCATGCAAAGGCGTGCAAAGCCTTCAGTGGATATTACAGATGAAGCGATGTTTTTCAAAATTGCAAAAGCAGCTTTTGCTATGCGCAGAAAAACCATGGCCAATAACCTGATTGCATCCTTCCGCATTTCCAGAGAACAGGCAGAAAAATGGCTTCAGGCTTGTGAGTTGGAAAATAATGTGCGCGGAGAAACCATGAGCCTTGTGGATTTTGCCAATCTGGCCAATTGCGCTGCAGAATACTTAAAGTAAATTGAATATATAAAAAGCAGATCGCTGGCGGGAGGATTCTAAAGGAACAATTTTTCCAGCAGCGAAAAAGCAGATGAGCATCCGGTGAAAAAACCGGATGCTCATTTGCGTATGTGCCCCCACAAACGCAATGCACTGGCACAGTGCGTATAATTGCGCCCTCCTGTGAATTTTGGGCTGCTCGCCAAATTGGGATTTAGAATACTCATTGCGTCTGTTACTTGATAAAAAACACCACGATTGCACAGATAAAAATGAATATCGACGTGCCAATGCAAAAATACGCCACTTTTCGGCTCGTATTCCATTGCATATATGCTTGGCAAAGATTAACTGCACCCATAAGTGGAATACATACATTGATTGCATATACCCAAATCTCAAATATTTGCAATATTCCCAAGACAACAATGGATAGACTTACTGCAATAGATATAATCGTTACAATCTTATGCATCAAGGGCACATCTTTCCATTTTGATTTCATAGAGAAGCCTCCTTTTCTCTAAATTCAAGTTTATCGCTTTTATTCTATCACAGTAGTGCACAAAACTGCAAGCCAGCCAAGGCTTGCGGTTTCGTTATCTGCATGATGCGATATGGAGGATAACGCCTTCCTTTCCATTATCCCCGCTGATCTGCTTTTTTCATTTACTTATCATTCAGAATATCATTCCGAATTGTGCCAAGCACATTTTCACATTCTGAAAATGAATATTGTTTCATGGAATCAGGGGCATTTTTCATCAGATAAGGGTGCCCCACGCATTGGAGCATGGCAAGGTCATTAGGCTGATCGCCAAATGCCGCCATGTCATCAGTAGAAATATGGAGGATTTCAGAAAGAGAACGGATGCCATCGCTCTTATTTGTCATGGTAAAATCCAGCCAGCATTTGCCAGCAATATCGGCATGCAGGTGAACGCTCCATTTTTCTTGTAATGCCGGGGCAATGTCGGCCACACCATCGGGATGAAAGCCGGAAATCTTGATGTATTTATCAGAATACATACCATAGTCTGTTACATACGAACAGGTATTTCTCAATCGATAGAAAATGTCATCTGTAAATGACCTGCTGGCAGAAGAAAGCAAAATGCTGCTTTCCGGTATGCTTAGCAACAGTTCCATACCGGATGCGAGGATATCACGGATAAGAGGGAGGGCAATAGATGAGGGAATGGTATGTGCTGCCGTTTTTCCTTGCGCAGCAACGTATGAGCCGTTTTCACAAATGAAGCAGATGTCATCGGCAACAGGGGAAAACAGGCGGCGCAGATTGGCATATTGCCTGCCGCTGGCTGCACAGAACAAGATGCCTTTATCATGAAGACGACGAATGATATCAAATGTATTGGGAGGTAAGGTGCCGTCCTTTTGCAATAGGGTTCCGTCCAGGTCGCTGGCAATGAATCGAATCAAAACACGTCCTCCTTCATGGTTATTTTCAAAACAGAATTTGGTCTGATATATTTTTAAAATATGACTGGCATAATACATATTTCATTGAAAGAAAAAAGCCCTGATATGGGCTCTTTTCTGGTGCGAGTGGCGGGGCTCGAACCCGCACGCCCATAGGGCACAAGATTTTAAGTCTCGGTTGTCTGCCAATTCCAACACACTCGCATCGCAAAATATTATAACAAACAGCGCGAGTGCAAGTCAAGGTTTTGCAAAATAAAACTTGAATTTCAAATGGAACTTCATTTATTATTTTGAACAATCGACCGCCGGACGCAAAATGAAAAGCGGCTGCAGAAATTGCAGCCGCCAATTCGATAATGATCAGGGATTCATACGGAACCAGCAGAAAGAAGTGGCATTGATCAGATCCCAGATGTAAGGGGGATAGTTGCCATGCGGAAACTTATCATTGCGGTAAAACTATGTTGTGGTTTCTCAGCACTTATACATGGAGAATTCAGGAAGGCGGCTGGTGATGCGGTCCATATATTTGCCGCCGAAATAATAGGGAATACCCAAATCAAAAATTGATTCAACCTCGTCACCGGTGATTTCGTTGTAGCGGCGTTGGGAAGATTTTGCCTTTTCCAGGCAGTTGAAAGCAGCATCCTGGAAGGGGAAACGCTCCACTTCAGCCGGTGTCGGCATGGCTGTTATCACAAGTGCCGGCAGCAGCAAAACGATGCAACCTTTTTTAACATGATTCATTTCCTCCATTTGAAGCAATTTGCTTTTCAACCAACAAAAACAGCTGGCTCAGTGGAATTTGAAGGGCATCGGCAATGGACCAAAGCGTATTCACATTGGCACTCTTTTTACCGCTTTCAATCATAGCCAGATGACTCCTGGATATACCGGCAAGACCGCTGAGCACTTCCTGCGACAGCGTTCTTTCTTTCCGTAATTGACGGATAATTTTCCCGGTGATCAGGCAGTCATAATGCATATCGATCCCTCCAATGATTTATTCTAAAAGAAAGATGGATTTCCTTTGTCTATAATAGCACACAATATGATGCTTAAAGTAGACAAAATTAGATAATTGCGAATACAACAAACAGAAAAAAACACAGAAAAGAATGAAAAAACGCAAACTATATTTGACTGAAAGGATTTTGCATGCTATAATAAACCGTTATTATTGTTACAAACCTGACAGGAGGGGTTTTTTATGTCCGGTCATTCCAAATGGCATAATATTCAGGCAAAGAAGGGTAAGACGGATGCTGCCCGCGGTAAGATCTTCACCAAGATCGGCCGCGAAATTGCAATCGCCGTGCGTGAAGGCGGCGCCAATCCCGATACCAACGGCAAACTGAAAGATATCATCGCCAAGGCCAAGGCGAATAATATGCCCAACGACAACATTCAGCGCAGCATCAAGAAGGCTGCCGGCGAAGGCACTGGCGCCAACTACGAAGAAATGATGTACGAAGGCTATGCTCCCGGCGGCGTGGCCATCATCTGCCAGATTGTTACCGATAACCGCAACCGCACCTCCAGCGATGTGCGTCATATTTTCGATAAGAACGGCGGTTCTTTGGGCACTCCCGGTTCTGTGAACTATATGTTCGATAATAAGGGTGTTATCGTCATTGAAAAGCAGCCCGGTATGGATGAAGATGAAGTGATGATGCAGGCTCTGGAAGCCGGTGCAGAAGACGTGAAGGTGGAAGAAGACGTATTTGAAGTTTTCACCGCTCCCAACGATTTCTCCGCTGTGCGCGAAAACCTGGAAGCTGCCGGTTTTGCTTTCCTGTCTGCCGAAAAGCAGATGATCCCGCAGAACACTGTGGCCATCACCGATCTCGACACCCTGGCCAAGGTGCAAAAGCTGCTGGATATGCTGGATGATAACGACGACGTAAGCGAAGTATACCATAACGCTGAGCTGCCTGAAGAGGAAGAAGAAGACTGATCCCTGCTTCCCCGGGCTGAAAAGAGGCATAAAATGCGCATTTTTTCAAAGTGTACATGCTGGTTAATGATCTGCGTGCTGCTTTGGGGAAGTGCGCATTTTGCATTTGCAGATCAGTATCTGGATGTAGAAGCATCCTTCGCTCACAAGGAATCCTTTTCAGGATTGGTAAGCATACCTGGTGTTGAAATGCCGGTGCGCTATTATGCGCAGAACGATGCCCTTTGGAGCGATTTGGTTTATGAACGGAAAGACAGTAAAAAGCGACGTCCTTTCCGGGATTCCGGCTGCGGTCCCACGGCATTGGCCATGGCAATATCGGCGCTGGTAGATGAAAATGAAATCAGCAGAATCGGAGCGTATGCCAAAAAACCTTACTCCCTTTGCACCTGTTCTTTGAACGATGAACAGTGTGACCGTCATGCCGCCCGTTACTACATTACGTCTGAACGTGATTTTGTCCGCTTTCTGCCGCTTGTTTTAGGCGACTTTGCCGCTGGGAACAATACCTTCGGGGTATACAGCCGTTCCGAAACGGTGGCCGGCACATCTACGGGCTATATTGAAAATGTATGCACCATCTATGGCCTGGATTGCAGGTTTACATATGACTACAATGAAGCTTTGGAAGCGTTATCAAACAAGGATGCTTCCGTGTTTGCCCTTGCCGGAAATGGAGGCTGTTTTACGAACGTTGGCCATTATGTATACCTTGCCCATGCAGATGAAGCACAGTTGTATGTGCTGGACCCTCTTTGTCGGAAAGAATACAAAACCAATAAAAGCAGCAAGCTGTGCATCATTGAACCTGGGCTTGTATCGCTGGATCATGCTGACGTGTCCGCCGCCAATTTCTCCAATTTCATTATTCTGACAAAACATGCGGGACAATAACAAATGAAACAAGATGCGCTGAATAAAATCAAAACAAACCCCTTTGCCTATACCATCTGGCTGGTGCTTTCGTGTGCCGTTCATATTGTTTTGTTCGGGCCAAGGGTCAGGAATGATTATCAGGTTTTAGAGCGGGTAATGATCCTTATTTTAGCCGTGTGCACTACTTTGCCGATACATGAATTGCTCCATTTCGTATTCATGAAAACGTTCTGTAAAGGCAGCGTAAAAATCAGATTTATGAAAAGTCCTCTGGGTCTGCCAACACTTGGAACGGTGGCGCAGGCGCAGTTTCAAAAATGGCAGCATATAGTCATTTATCTTGCTCCTTTTGTTTTTCTGACACTGTTGATCGACGTGTTCATCGCTTTTTCCAACGAGGTGGAGCTGATATTTTTTATTGTCTCGATATGCAATTGCAGCGGTTGCTTTTATGATATTATAGATGCATTTTCTGCAGCGAATGGAAAACGATAATGAATTTGTCCCGCGAAGAACTTCTTCGCGGGATACTTATTTTTTGTTTTGTAAAAATGGAGGAATTGAATAGTTCAATGGAGTATATAGAGCATAGAAAAGGAGGCGGCAATTGATGACCATCCGTGAGGAACTGGAAAGACGGGAGAAAACCTACCTTTCTCCTTTTGCTGTTTGCAGCGCAGATACAAAGGGACGGGCTTATCCCATTGCCCCGGACGACTTGCGCACTGAATTTCAGCGGGACAGGGACCGCATCCTCCACTGTAAAAGCTTTCGCCGGCTGAAATTCAAAACTCAGGTATTTATTTCTCCGGAAGGGGATCATTTCCGCACCCGGCTGACCCACACCCTGGAAGTAGCGCAGGTGGCAAGAACGCTGGCCCGCAGCTTGAACCTGAATGAAGATTTAACCGAGGCTATTGCCCTGGGCCACGACCTTGGCCACACGCCCTTCGGTCATTGCGGCGAAAGAATGCTGGACAAGCTTGCCGCGGACGGCTTTGCCCATAATGCACAAAGCCTGCGGATGGTGGAAGTGCTGGAAGGCGGAGAAGGGCTGAACCTGACCTGGGAAGTGCGGGACGGCATTTTGCATCATTCAGGTAAAGTGCAGCCCGCTACGCTGGAAGGAAAATGCGTGGCCCGGGCAGACAGAATTGCCTATATCAACCACGATATCGACGACGCACTGCGTGCAGGCGTGCTGAAAGAGTTCGAACTGCCCGGCGAAATTCTGCGCATACTGGGAGAAACCCATGGCCAGAGAATTGATACGTTGATTCGTGATATTGTAAGGGAAAGTGAAGGAAAAAATGATATCTGCATGAGCGAAGTGGTTCAGAATGCATTTGATGAGCTTCGAAACTTCATGTTTGAAAAAGTATATTTTGACGGGTGGCGCAAAAAAGAAGAAGAAAAGTGTGAATATGTGATCAGCATGCTTTTCCATTATTTTATGGAGCACCCCGGTGAAATGCCGCTGGAATATGTTCAGATTGCTTATCGGGATGGTACGGAACGTGCTGTAACTGATTTTCTGGCCTGTATGACGGACCGCTACGCCCTGCGTACATTCCAGCAGCTTTTTGCTCCTTCGGCATTTCCTGTAATCTGATTTCGACAAAAATTATCATTTCTTGCAGGAAAAAAGCGATTCGCACCGAACATGAAAAAGGCATGATTTTTCACAGGAGGGAAGGAAATGGCTGGACGCTTTCCGTCGGCTTGGCTGGACGAGCTGTATGCGCGAGTCGATATCGTTTCGGTTGTTTCCGGCTATCTTCAGTTAAAGAAAGATGGCAGAAGGTATTGGGGTCTGTGCCCGTTTCACAATGAAAAAACCCCTTCGTTCTCTGTCAATGCCGATCTGAACCTGTATTATTGCTTTGGCTGCAAGGCCGGCGGCAATGTGGTTCAGTTTGTGATGGAGATGGAACGCGTTTCCTTCCAGGAAGCCGTGAAAATTCTGGCTGATAAGGCCCATATGACGGTGCCCGAAGTGCAAAACGATCCGGATTATGAACGCCGCCGCAGCGAACGGGAACGCTTGCTTGCTGCCAATCGGGAAGCAGCCCATTTCTATCACGATATGCTGTGGAAGCCGGAAGGCAAGCAGGTGCTTGATTATCTGCACAAGCGCGGCCTGGACGACGGCATCATTCGCCGTTTCGGCCTGGGCGCTTCGTCCGATCAGTGGGACGATCTGATTGGCCATCTCACAAAAAAGGGCTTTTCCAAGCAAGAAATCACTTTGGCCGGGCTGGCCGTCAACAAAGGCGATCATCATTTCGATATGTTCCGCAGCCGGGCCATGTTTCCCATCATTGATCAGCAGGGGAATGTGCTGGGGTTTGGCGGCCGTGCCATGGGGGATCAGAAACCCAAGTATCTCAACACCTCCGATACCCCTGTTTTCAATAAGCGGAAAGGCGTATACGCCATCAACCTTGTCAAGAAAATCCGGGATTTGAAACGGATTCTGCTGGTTGAAGGGTACATGGATGTTGTCGCTGTTACGCAGGCAGGCATTCAGGGGGCTGTAGCCACCCTCGGCACTTCGCTTACCAATGAACAGGCACGTTTGCTGAAACGTTATGCACCGGAAGTATGGATTGCTTACGACGGCGACGAAGCAGGACAACACGCTATCGAGCGGGCCATTTCCATTTTTGATGCCGAAGGCGTACCGGTGAAGGTGCTCAGCTTCCCGGACAAACTGGACCCGGACGAAATGATCCGGCAGCGCGGTACTGAGGCTTTTCTGGCCGTTCGGCCCATTGGCTCTGTCGCATTCAAAATGCAGCGGCTCCGGATGCAGCATGACCTGGAAACCCAGGACGGCCGTACGGAATATGCCAAGCAATGCGCACAGATACTGAAAGATGTGAAAGAGCCCGTAGAGATGGAAAATCATCTGGAGGCACTCAGTGTGCAAACAGGGTTTTCCAAGGAAGTGCTGATGGCCCAGATCGGCATTGCGCCCGAAAGTATGGGTCAGCATAAGGCAGCACAAGTCAGGAAAGACTATACACCAAAGCGCAGCCGTTTGCCTGAAACATACAAAACGGAACAAACGTTGCTGGCACTGCTGGCGATGGATAAACTGCCGCAGGGAACGGTAAAGGCAGAGGATTTTTCTAATCAGGCTTTCCGGCAGATTGCAGGCGATATTTTGTCCGGAAAGAAGCCAGCGCAGATCATGGCAGAGGCGGAGACGGACGAAATCCGCCAGGCTGCGGGTGAAGTATTCACCGTATTATCGGATGAAGAAAAGAAAAACCCAGCAGCGGTTGCCAAGGATTGTCTCAGGCATTTACATATACAACGTTTACAGGAACAGATCAATGAATTAACCGAATTCATGCGTGGGGCAGAGGATGCTTCTGCCAAAGAACAGGCGCTGAAAGAGGTTATGCAACTTTCCAAAGAATTGGCTCAGTTAAAGCAACAGGGTCGCTGAAGGCAGGAAGGAGAATGAGAGCCATGAGTGCGCAAATGGACGCAAAGCAGGCAAAGCTGAATGAACTTTATGAACTTGGCAAGAGCAAAGGTGTGCTCACATACGACGAAGTGATCAACAAGCTTTCTGCTTACGAAATTGATCCGGAACAGTTTGACATCATTTTGGAAACCTTTGAAGGTATGGGCATTGTGGTTACCCGCGATGGCGAACTGCCCGTCCAGCAGACGGAGCCCGAACCTGAAGATCTGGATCTTTCTGTGCCCGAAGGCGTCAGCATTGATGACCCTGTCCGCATGTATCTGAAGGAAATCGGCCGGGTGCCGCTTTTGACAGCCGAAGAAGAAATCGAAATCGCTATGCGTATGGAACAGGGCGATGAAGAAGCCAAAAAGAAGCTGGCAGAGGCCAATTTGCGTCTTGTTGTTTCCATTGCCAAGCGTTATGTGGGCCGTGGCATGCTGTTCCTGGATCTGATTCAGGAAGGCAATCTGGGCCTGATCAAAGCCGTTGAAAAGTTTGATTACCGCAAGGGGTATAAATTCTCCACCTATGCCACCTGGTGGATTCGCCAGGCCATTACCCGTGCCATTGCCGACCAGGCGCGTACCATCCGTATTCCCGTGCACATGGTGGAAACCATCAATAAGCTGATCCGCGTATCCCGTCAGCTGCTTCAGGAATACGGCCGTGAGCCTTCTCCCGAAGAAATTGCAAAGGCCATGGGTATCAGCGAAAACAAGGTGCGCGAAATTATCAAAATTGCACAGGAACCTGTTTCTCTGGAAACGCCCATCGGCGAAGAAGAAGACAGCCATCTGGGTGATTTTATCGAAGATGATAATGCTCCCGCTCCTGCGGAGGCCGCTTCCCATGCGCTGATGAAGGAACAGTTGTGGGACGTGCTGGAAACGCTCACGCCTCGTGAAGAAAAAGTGCTGCGGCTGCGCTTTGGTCTGGATGACGGACATCAGCGCACACTGGAGGAAGTGGGCAAGGAATTCAAGGTAACCCGTGAACGCATCCGTCAGATTGAAGCCAAGGCCCTGCGCAAGCTGCGCCATCCCAGCCGCAGCAAAAAACTGAAGGATTATCTGGATTAATCATGAGACTGCCTCAGCTGGATGAACGCCTACAAAAGGCTGCAAATCTTTTTCCCGCCTGTGCATACGGCGCCGATATTGGCGCCGATCACGGGCGGTTGTCATGTTATTTATTGGCCAATGAATGCTGTGCACGGATGTGTATCAGCGATTTGAGCGCACCTTCTCTTGATAAAGCAAAACGTTTGATCACCCTGCACGGCATGGCGGACAGGGCTGATTTCTGCGTTGGCAACGGATTGAAAGTTCTGCACAAAAAGGCAGATGCAATTGCTGTGCTGGGCATGGGCGGAAAGACTATATCCGCCATCCTGAACGAAGGCAGGGATCAATTGCAGCAGGCCACGCTGATTGTTTCCGCCCATACAGAACTGGCTGTGTTGAGAGAAACGCTTGTCCATATCGGTTATACCATCGAAACAGAGGAAATAGCCCATGCCGGTGGCCGATTTTATGTGATTATCCGCGCAATACCGGGCGAAACGGAGTATAATCCGGCCCAGCTGCTGATTGGCCCCCAGCTGTTGAAAAATGGGGGAGAGCATTATCTGGAATATCTCCAGTGGCGTTCAGATGTTTTATCCTGTGAGAATTCTGAAGAAGGCAGAATACATCTGCAAATGATTAAGGAGGCAATGAAGCATGCAGGCACATGTGAATGATTTTATCAACAAACTGCAGGAAATGGCGCCTTTTGAAAATGCAGAAGCATACGATAACGTCGGCTTGCTCATCGGTCACAAGGGAAGAACGGTTACCCGTGTGCTGCTTGCCCTGGATGCAACGGAAGAAGTGGTGGATGAAGCTGTAAAATTGCAGGCTGAGCTGATCATCACCCATCATCCACTTTTCTTCCGGGGACGCAAAAATCTGGTAGAGGACGATCCGGAAGCCCGTGTTATCTGCAAAATGATCCGGAACAATATATCCCTCATCAGCGCCCATACGAACCTGGACAAGTCTGCTTACAGCGGAAGCATGGCCTGTGCCGAATTGCTGGGCCTGGAAAACATTCGTCAGGAAGGGCTTTTGTTTGTTGGCGAATTGCCCAAAAGCATGAAAACCAAAGAATTGCTGACGGTGATTAAGAATAAAATCGAACCTGACAGCAGGCTATATGGCGATGCTGATAAGAACGTAAGCACGCTGGCAGTTTGCGGCGGTGCATACGACGAAGGCTGGGCGGAAGCAAAAGCTCTGGGGGCTCAGGCCTATCTGACAGGCGAAGTGCGCCATCATAATGCTATTGCTGCTGTGATGGATGATTTTGTGCTGATTGACGCAGGCCACTTCGGCACAGAAGCAACGCTTATTTCTCCGCTGGCTACGTATTTACAAAAATGGCTAAATGATGTACAATATGATGTGACTGTTTATGCGTCCGTGAGCGATCCTTACGGACGATTGGGATAAAGGAGGTTCATATTATGGATCAGATTCAACTTTTGTGGGCTTATCAGCAGGCTGATGTGGAAGTGAGCCGGATGGAAAACTCCATCAAGCGTTCTCCCAACCGCCAGAAGCTGGTGAAATACCGTGATTATCTGGTGAGCCAGCAGAATGTGATGAAACGCATCGAAGGTGAAGTGAGCGCCATGGCGGATCGCCTGGAAGTGCTCAAGGACGCCGTTTCCATGACGGAGGATCAGTATCGTGCACTGAAGCAGAAAATGGAAAACGAGCCTGCCGAGAATGCCGAAACGGTGCAGCAGTATATGAACGAAGCCAAGCGCTTCCTGAATAACCTGACCGCCTATGAACAGGAAATCAAGCGTATTCGCAAAGATGCGGCAGACCGTGAACGGCTGCAGCACGATGTGAAGGTGCGTGCTGCCAAGGCTAAGGCTGAATTTGATAAGCTGAAGGTGGCATACGACGCTGAATTCAAGGAAAAGTCCGTGGAGCTGGAAGAACTGAAAAAGAAGGCAGCTGAGCTGGCTAAGCCCATTGAACCTGCATACATGGAAAAGTATGAAAATATCAAGCGTCACAGCTTCCCGCCGCTGGCCAAGCTGAACAATGACCAGTGCACCGGCTGCAATATGAGCTTGCCTTCCGCTGTAACCAGAAAGATCAAGGCAGGCGAAATGATCGAATGTGAAACCTGTGGCAGGCTGCTGATCATTATTTAATCGGTATACTCCTGGGTTCATCATTAATTCAAGTTTGAAAGGGGATATGTGATATGAAGATGAAAATGGAATCGGTGGTTGTAAACCGGTAAAACTGCATATCAGGGCATAGATGTGCGGCTGAATACGCCGTGTGTTTGATGTGCCCGCACCCGCTAACCTGAAAAAATAAACATGCCACAAGATACAGCTGTGTGCATGCCTTTTTGAGGCTGCATGCGGCTGTTTTTTCGTGGCAAAAAGTGAACAAGGAGAATGAAAAATGAATTCTAACGAATCAACCGCAAGAATTATTGCTGTACACAAAGAACGTTATGCACTCTATGATGAAAACCAGGGAGATTTTTATGGCAGGTTGAAAGCCAGCAATTACTATCATCTGTCACGCTCTCCATATCCTGTAACAGGGGATTTAGTGAAATATCACTACAACGAAGCAGGCGACAGCGTGATTCTGGAAACGCTTCCCCGCAAAACCTTTATTCAGCGTTTTGACGCCTGGTCCGCCTCCAATGCACAGGCCATTGCTGCCAATGTGGATGAAGCGTTTCTGCTCACATCGGCCAATCATGATTTCAACCTGAAGCGGCTTCATCGCTATCTGGCTGTATGCCGCCAGGGGAATGTCCATTGCACTGTGGTCATCACCAAGGCTGATACGAACCCATTTGCCGAAGATTTGCTGCAAATTACTAAAACAGATCTCCCGGATACGGACGTGCTGCTCATCAGTGCCAAAACAGGGCAGGGAATTGATGCAATCTGGGATCGCATGCCCGAAGGCAGCATCAGCGTGTTTCTGGGCTCTTCCGGTGTGGGAAAATCCACCCTGGTCAATTACCTGGCCGGCAGTGAAGTGATGGATGTAAACGGCATTCGCGAAGATGACAGCAAAGGCCGGCATACCACAACCCACCGGCAAATGATCTTTTTGCCAAACGGTTCCATGGTTATTGATGTGCCCGGTATGCGTGAACTGGCGCTGTTGGATGCAGAAGAAGGTTTACAGCAAACTTTTAAGTCTGTTTCCGATTTCGAAGGCCAGTGCCGCTTTTCTGATTGTACGCACGAGAAAGAACCCGGATGCGCCGTCCGTGCGGCCATTGAACGTGGTGAACTGAGTGAAAAGACCTTGAGAGAGTACAAGAGCCTGCAAGCAGAGGCCGTGCGCAAGCGGCGAGACTGGGCCATTATGGTATCCAAACACCGGAAGGAACTTCAGAATTCTCCCAAGCGCAAACGTTGACGAAAGAAACGTTTTGTGATAAAATCCAATTTGTGTTTCAAAGGCAGCTGGATGGCCGCGTGCCGTAAGGCATGAGGAAAGTCCGGGCACCGCAGGGCAGGATGCCAGCTAACGGCTGGTGGAGGCGACTCCAAGGCAAGTGCAACAGAGAGATACCGCCATGTTTTTTCATGGTAAGGGTGGAAAGGTGCGGTAAGAGCGCACCGGCGGCCTGGCGACTGTGCCGTCATGTAAACCCCATCCGGTGCAAGATCCGGGGACATATAGGGCTGCCCGTCCTGTTCCCACAGTATCGCTTGAGCGCATTGGCGACTTTGCGCCTGGATAGATGGCCATTCTCGACAGAACCCGGCTTACAGGCTGCGCTTTGAAACATCATAACCAGCCCGTGAAACGCTGGTTCGGATAATCGAAAAGCACCAGACTGTGTATGCAGTCTGGTGCTTTATTGATAGAGTATATATGAATATATTTTTACAAAACGTAGTTATATGCCCTAAAGCCAAGTGATTCGTACAGCTTAGCTGCGGCAAGATTTATTGCACGTACTGTAATTATCTTTACACCATTTTCGAATGCGTCTTGTATTGCTTTTTCACATACAGCTTTTGCATAGCCTTTTCTGCGCAGTTCAGGTACAGTTGCAACGAATTCAAGTGAAGCAATTCCATGATTATCCATAATTGCCGAAACAGCAACGGGTTTTTCCTGTTCATAGACAACATAACATTTCATTACCCCCTTCCGGCACAACGGATAATGATAAATCGGATGCATATCCGGAAGTCCACCTGCAAGTATACCATTGTTTATATCAGCCCATACAGCAAATTCGTCAGCACTTTGAACCTTAATAATCTTCTTGTCAACATTTTTATAGTTTTTTTGATGAGATGGAAGTAGGGCCATATATATCTCATCATTGTCTCTAAATTCAGTTTGTCCGTGTTCTCTATTCTTTCCAAAGAAAAGACGAAACAGTTCATCTGAAGATGATAGATTAAGCCAAAAAGGCATATTTAGACTTTTTATATCCGAGACAATCATTTTAGCTTGTTCCAAGGGTATATTATCTAAGTGAATATCATAAATAAATGAGATTCCATGCACAGCCGTTTTGGGTTTTATATACCGATAATAAGTCCGATCAACAATCTCCATATGTTCGGCATTGCCGAATAAACTAATATAGAAATTCGCACCATCATCAATATGCCTGATAATTTCTTTATCTGTCATCGTTCTCTACTTATCTCCGGATAGCGTTATTTCTGATAGGAACGGATCACAGCAGTCACTTTGCCCAGAATGGTCACATCGTCAACAATAATGGGGGACATGGTGGGATTCTCCGGCTGCAAGCGGAAATGGTTATCCTCTTTGAAAAAACGTTTACAGGTGGCATCGCCGTCGATCATGGCAATCACAATTTCGCCGTTGTTGGCCGTTTCCTGCTTCTTGACAACCACAAAATCGCCGTTCATGATGCCGGCGGTGATCATACTCTCGCCCCGGATTTCCAGCATAAAATGATCCCCACGTCCGATGATTTCCTCCGGAAGGGACATAAATTCGCCGGCGGTTTCTTCAGCCAGAATAGGGGAGCCGGCAGCAACCTTTCCCAGCACCGGCAGCTTCTTCAACGCTGGCTTTTCTTCTCTTTGCAAGTCGATGGTTCTTGGCTTCATGGCTTCACGGCGCAAAAGCCCCTTTTTTTCCAGCCGGCTCAAATGGCCATGCACCGTGGACGTAGAACGCAAATCCACCGCCTGACCAATTTCTCTGACAGACGGAGCATAGCCATTGACTTCTACGTATTCTTCGATATAATGAAGTATGCGCTGCTGTGTATCGCCGTGGGGGCGTCTGGGCATCGAAAACACATCCTTACGTCATTATTACACAGAAGCATTATAACATGCAAACAAATGTTTGTAAAGCATTTTGCAAACGTTTGTTCTAAAAAAGGAGTTCATTATGAAGAAAGAATGTTTGCTTTACGATCGGGAGTGCATTGATTGCGGCGAATGCGACCGTTGCGATCTGGATCCGGATAAAATCTGTGACAATTGCATGAAATGCATCAATGGGGAAGACGAATACCGGACAATTAGGATTGATGGTATTATAACGGAAGAGGAATGATGGCAATCCATCACTCCTCTTTTTTTGTGGGCAAAATAATTCGTCTTGCAGCTTCACGCTTATGCTGATCGGTCATGGCGGCGTAATGTTTCCGGGTGGTATTGACGTCCGTGTGTCCCAGTACGTCGGCCACCAGATAAATATCGCCGGTTTCTTCGTAAAGATTGGTGCCGAATGTGCTGCGCAGCTTATGGGGACTGATACGCTTTTTCAGCGGTGCGGCAATCAGTGCATATTTTTTTACCAGGTTTTGCACCGCACGCTGCGTGATACGTTTTCTTTGCAGGGACAAAAACAGGGCATCTTCATGGCCATCAACCGGTGTGATTTTCAGCCGGTCATCTAAATAGCCTTCCAAAGCTTCTGCCACAGAATCCGGCATGTAGAGCATGGATTGATCGCCGCCCTTACGGGTAACCACAAAGGCTTTATTTTCCATATCGATATCATCCAGATTGATGCCTACACATTCGCTCACACGAATACCGGTGCCCAGAAACAGCAATATAATCGCCAGATCACGCTTTTTTGTGTTTTCCGATACCTTTTTCTGATGCTCTGATAAGCCATCGCCGGAATAAACGGCATCCAGCATCTTTTGCATTTCATCCACTTCAAGGCGCAAAATTGGCTTTTCGTGCACCTTGGGCAGGGAGACAAGGGTGGCAATATTGGCCTCCACGATGCCGTTTTTGAACATGTATTCAAACAGGGAACGCAGCGAACACAGTTTGCGCATAATGCCCAGCTCATGATTTTGCACCACATGGCTTTCGCCGGTTTCTTCGTCGGAAACATAGTATTGCGACAGATAATCCTGAAAGAGGTCAATGTCCCGCATCTTTACTTTTGCGAAGTCTTCTTCCGTCATGAAGCGAGGTTCACAATCGGCGAACAAGGGATTTTCACGGCACAGAAACTGAAAGAACAGCCGAAAGTCATAAGCGTATGCCAGGCGAGTCAGGGTACTGGTGGTTTGTGCAATGGAGCGAAAAAAATCAGTACAGACAATGGGCAATTCTTTTTCCAGCTTGCGCAGCTTTTCCAGCCGCTGAATATCCGTTTGTGTACGATAGGATGTCTGGACAGCCATAAAAAAGAAACCTCCTTGATTACAGTTCGTTCGATTCTAAGGGATTTTCGTTATTGCAGGAAGGTATTTCCCTTCATGAAATATGAATTTCACTTAGAATCAAAATGAAAAAAACATGAAACGATGAAGAAGCATCAACAATCAAAATGCTTGCTGCAAAAACAAAAAAGGTTTGCCGACATCAGATAAGTACCGGTAATGCCAAAAGCAAAACTCAGTCCATTTTCCGGCATTTTCATTATATAGTATACATTCCCCTATCAAATTTGTCAATAATCTTCGCAAAAGATTTCTTTTGCGAATAAATATAAAGAATCAAACAGAACTGTATCTTCCTCCCCTGATATGAACAAACAAATTAATACATGCGGAAGAATTGCTTTTTTTGCAAGTTTTCATCACGCTTGTTCTGCGCAGCGCTGTGAATTTTTCATTCTCAAGTGCATTTATTTTTCACCGCGGACGATCATTGTGATCGAAACGCTGGTGTTCCATTGCTTGATGCCACGCAGATACTGATCGATGCGCTTATCATATTTCTCATTCACAATGCGAATCATCTTTTCAATTTCATTTTTACTTACGTGTTCCGGTAATGTTTTTCCGGCTCTCAGCACGGCATCCAGATCATTTCCCCTACCGGCTTCTATCATGCGCAATGCCATGTCCTCCGGGTACTTTGGATCATCCGGTGTCAGATCAATCACTGCATAGGAACAGGATACGTTTACAAAGCCGTATTCTGTCATGACAGCCGGATGTTCTTTTTCTGATAACGGATACTGGCACACCTGATATTCTTCCATGGAATGATCGTATTTTTGTATTTTTGCCCAGAACTGTTTTTCATATTCATTTTCTGCCAGACAATCAGCTCTGTGATTGTATCCTCTTCTTGCAGAAAGCACCAGGCAAATACCGCCTTCCTTCAGCACACGTCTTTGTTCGCCATAAAATGCCGAAGGCTCAATATGCTCGCTGACCGTATTGGAAATGGTCACATCAAATGAACCGTCCTCAAACGGAAGATGTGTGGCATCGCCCTCCATGAAGGTAACCCTCGGTACCTTTTCCTTTGCATAGGTGATAAACGCCGAGTCTCTGTCAACGGCTGTAATCTCGGCATGAGGATACCATCTGTTGAGTGCCTGCGCCAAAGCACCAGGACCACAGCCAATTTCCAGTATGCGCAGTTTTCTGTCAGGATCCAGGGAAAAGGCGGGCAAATAACGCATTTTGAAATAATCATCAAAACGCAATTGCCGGCTGAGATACAGCGTATCTATCCCCTGCACATGGTCCGACCAGACTGTATTCATTTGCCATTCCCCCTCCTCATTTTCGCTGATACTGTATATCCACCGAAACAGCAGGGACCTCTTCCCCGTTTTTCGTAAAAGATAATGCCTGTCCGTTCAGTGCGATGGTGCCGCTGGAACCTTTCACCAACTTATCATTGATAATGAGCTTGATCAGTGTCTCATTAATGGCAGGGCCGCCGGCGCGCTGCAGGCAATTTTTCCAGACGGTAAAATGACAACCATTTTTCCAGTCGCTGCAGCCAAAGGCTTTTTCTGTTTCCTGCACCGGTTTTCCGCAAAGAGGGCACACAATGCCTTCTACAGCCTGAACAGATTTAGCTTTTGTACCCCTCCCCTTGCTCTTTTTACGCATTTCTTCTGGGAAAGCAGTTTCTGTTTTTGTTTCACGGGCATACTGAATCAAAAATTCGGACAGTCTGCAGATCCCCTGCATAAACCGCTCCGTATCCTGTTCCCTTTTGGCAATCTTGTTCAGCGCCAGTTCCCATTTACCTGTGGTCTCCGGAGAGGCGATTTCCGGCGGAGCAACAGCGATTAATGAAACGCCCTTTTCCGTTGCATTAATAGTGCGCCCTTTTCTGGAGGCGTATCCCACATGGATCAGCCTTTCAATGATAGCCGCTCGGGTGGCCGGCGTACCCAAACCGCTGCTTTTCATTTGCTCCCGCAGTTCTTCATCGTCCAATTCTTTTCCTGCATGTTCCATGGCAGCGAGCAGAGATGCATCAGTATGCGGTGCCGGGGGTTTTGTAGCCTCTTTTTTTACGGATGTTTTATGTACTGTACAGGGGTCGCCTTTTTGCAGGACGGGCAGCTGTTCTTCACTCTTTTCCTCCTGCGGATACACGTCTTTCCAGCCATTGATCACTACCGTACGGCCGGATGAACGGAAGGAATGGTTATTTACCACGGAAATAACCTTTGTCTGATCATACTCATGAGCTGCATAAAAAGCAGCCACCGTACGTCTTGCAATCATATCAAACAGTTTTCCTGCATCCTGCGGCAGCTTGTCAAGGGGCGCCGTTTGCGGCGTCGGAATGATGGCGTGGTGATCGGACACCTTGGCGTTATCAAAAATGCGGCGGGAAAAAGGAAGTTTTCCGTCTTCTTTCCATGGAATATGCTGAACATAGGGCTGGTACACGCCCGGCAGTTTTTGCAATGTTAATTTTGTGCGCCCCAGCATATCCAGGGGCAAATAACGGCTGTCCGTTCTGGGATATGTGATTGCCTTCCATTTTTCGTACAGCTCCTGAGCAACCTTCAGCGTCTTGTCCGCCGTAAAGCCCAATTTCTTGTTGGCTTCCCGCTGCAGGGATGTCAGGTCATACAGCTGAGGCGGCAATTCCTTCTTTCTTTCCGTCTGAACGGAAGAAACAGTGCCTGTTTCTCCTTTTATTTCTTTGGCAATTTTCTGTGCCGTTTGGGCATCGGGAAGCCTGTTGTTTTTCTTTTCGTTTTCTATGGAAGGATCAAACCATGTACCCGTATAGGCACCAAAGTCCGCTGTCAGCGTATGATATTCTTCCGGCTTAAAATTCTGAATTTCATGAAAACGCTTCACCAGAATGGCCAGTGTCGGCGTCTGCACCCGGCCAATGGAAAGCAGCACCTGAAACCGCAGCGTAAACGCACGGCTGGCATTCATCCCCACCAGCCAATCTGCTTCAGAGCGGCATTTGGCACTGGCATACAAAGCGTCATATTCCTGGCCGGCTTTCAGCGTGGCAAAGCCTTCTTTGATTGCTTCATCGGTCATGGAAGATATCCAAAGCCTGTCCACCGGCTTTTTGCATTTTGCCTGATGATAGATATAGCGGAAAATCAATTCACCTTCCCGCCCGGCGTCTGTGGCACAAATCACTTTTTCCGTATCAGGCGCATTGATAAGCTTTTTGATCACGGAATACTGTGATTTTGTTTTGCTGATCACTTTTGTAGGAATATTGACAGGCAAAATGGGCAGATCCTCCATCCGCCATTTTTTATATCGCTCATCTATTTCGTCCGGTTCACACAGCGTTACCAGATGCCCCACTGCCCAGGTGACAGTATATTGTTCGCCTATGAGACAGCCGTCTCCCTTTTCCCTGCATTTCAGCACACGGGCAATATCCCGGCCAACGCTGGATTTTTCTGCTACCACAACAATCATACGGCTTCCCCTTTCGTTCATTAACCCTATTATACCACATATACATCCGTTTTTGAATGCCCTTCCTGGCATCAATTTACAGGTGAAACCCGTGGACAAATCAGGCTTTTTATGCTACACTATGAATGATTACAAAACTGTTAAATCTTATGCAGATTGCTTTGGAGGATATACCTATGTCCAAGAAATACACAACGAAAATTCGCATGATGGCCTTCTTGTTATCGTTGGTCATATTATGTTCATTCTGCCCTTCTATCCATGCGGAAACTGCCTTGGCATCCGCCCCCCTTTCCAGGGGCACTACACAAAACGGCATGGTACGCGTTCGTCTCAGTTCACTGGGCAATCCTTCCAGCCTGAAACTGACGGTAAACGGCAGCTACACCGTTAATGGAAAAACAGCCCGGGCCATTTCTTCCGGCTCCGTGCTGCAGGTAGGCTTTTCATCTTCCACCGGCAAATTGACCCTCACTTATAACGGCACAACCGAGGATATGGGATCCACTTTCAAACTGCGCCGCCATGCCACGGACGGCACCAACGGCATCAAAATTGCCCAGGGACGTGTCCCAGGCAATCTTTATCCCGGTGATTTTGAATTTATTGTACGCAAGGGCACGTCAAGCTACACGCTTTATGTGATCGCCCATATATATATTGAAGATTATCTGTACGGCGTGCTGCCCTATGAAATGGGCAATTCTTCCGGCCTGGAGGCTTTGAAAGCGCAAGCCGTTGCTGCCCGTACCTACACCATGCGCGCCATGAGCGCCTCTTCTTCCAGCCTGTACGACGTGGTGGACACCACCTCCGACCAGGTATATTCCGGCACCCCTTCCGGAAATGCAAACTGCAAGGCGGCCGTTGACGCTACCAAGGGTATAGTGTCTAAGAATGGTTCTTCCTTTACCGCCACCTATTATTCCGCATCCAACGGCGGCCAGACAGAATCCATCAAAAACGCCTGGGGTACCACATCCCACACCTATCTGAAAGTAAAGGACGATCCATACGACCTGGCAAACCCGGCCTCCAAGAAAAATTCATTCACTGTAAACGCTTCCGGAACGCAGTCCAACGCCACCCTGCAATCGCTTCTGAACAGCAAGGCCATTGCAAAATTTGGTACCGGTTCTGTAGTAAACGGTGTTACTGATATTCGGCTGCATACCCCAAAATACGCTTCCCCCAGCAAGCTTTATACAAAAGCTGATTTTATCGTACAATATACGAAAAACGGTGTTTCCAATACCGGAACGGTTACTTTTGATATCTTCAACGAGCTGGAAGCGCCTTTGAATATGAGCATCAACAGCGGCAGCAATGAGCTGTGGGCTGTGGAAAAAACGGCATCCGGCTTCACCGTGTATGCCCGGCGCTACGGCCATGGCATTGGCATGAGCCAGCGTGGCGCTATGTACATGGCACAAATGGGCTATACATACGATCAGATTCTGGCTTTCTATTTTGAAGGCTGTACCCGTGTCCAATATACTTTCACCCGCTCCATCCTCAGCTCCGTCATTGACGGCCAGGAAAGCAGCGAAGAAACCATCATCGAAAAGCCGGCGGACATTGAAGAAGAAAACGCTGCCGTTGCACTGGTTGCAGCTGATGGCGGCGTGGATTTGATGACCGCTTCTTCCGGCACCTCCGCTGTGCTGGCCCACTTACCCAAGGGTGCCAAAGTAGAGGTTTGCCAGCAAGTTGGCGACATGTATCTTGTTGTATACGGCAGCCTTTGCGGTTATATTTCCGCCCAGGCGCTGCATTTTGATGGCACGCCCAGCGGCAAATCCGTCTCCCCTACAGCCCTTTATGGTTACGGTACCGTCGTCAATTCCAATGCGCTCAATCTGCGCAGCGCACCGGATATGACATCCGCCAACGTGATTACTACCATCCCCGGCAATACAAAGCTGCCCGTCTTTTCTGTCAGCGGAAATTGGGCATATGTGCAGTATGGCCTTCGGGTAGGCTATGTATCATTGGACTATATTGACCTGTCCACCGCCCCTGCACCCACTGCTGTTCCCACTGCTGCTCCTGACCAGCCTGTTGCAAAAGCCAGGGTAACCACCGTTAAAGGTTCGCTTAACCTGCGTGCAAAGGAATCTTCCACGGCAAAGGTGCTGTGTACCATTCCCCAGTACACCGTGATCGATGTATATAGCGTTCTTGGCACGTGGTGCGCCGCTAAATACAACGGACATTCCGGCTATGTCATGCGCGAGTTTCTTACCCTCCTGGATGAGGAGACGCAATCAACCCCTCTGCCCACAAATGCTCCTTCACCAACAGAAAAGCGCTATGCCAGGGTTACCACTGTAAAGGGTTCACTGAACCTGAGAAAAGATGCTTCTTCCACTGCTCGGGTGCTGCGCACCATTCCGCAATACGCTGTGGTAGAAGTGTATCAGGACGACGGAAAATGGTGCTATGTAAGCTATGAAGGCAACTATGGCCATGTAATGCGCGAATTCCTCACATATCTTGCATCTGCCCCCACCCAAACACCGGTCACCGCTCCAACGCCTTCTCCCACTGCTGCACCGCAAGCAACGGATGTGCCTCCTGCCGCTCAAAATGGCTCCTACGCCCGTGTGACTACGTTAAAGGGCAGCCTGAATCTGCGTGTCAAGAAGGACGGACGTGTACTGCGCACTATTCCTCAATATGAAGTCATCGAAGTGCTTGAAAGAGGAAGCGAATGGTGCAAAGTGAAATATGAGGGCACTACCGGCTATGTGATGACCGAGTTTATCACATTTATCCATCTCACGGCAGCGCCCACTCAAGCGCCCGCTCAGCCTCCCCACCCCACACAGGTACCCATTCAATCTGCCAATACTGCTGTTGTTACAACCGAACAAGGCAGCCTGAATCTGCGTGCCATTCCTGACGGACGTGTGCTGCGTACCATTCCCCAATATGCAACTGTTGCTGTGCTGACTAAAGGGACTTCCTGGACTCAGGTCAGCTACATGGGCATCACCGGATATGTGATGACAAAGTTCCTCACGTTTAATACTTCAGCCCCTTCCCCCACCGCTTCTGTTGTTGTAACTCCTCCGCCTTCCGTCACCCCCGATACCGGCACAAACGGCGAGATTGTTTGCTACGCCATTGTAATGACACCCAAAGGCAGCCTGAATTTGCGCAAGTATGCAGACGCCGATGCCAAGGTGCTGTGTACCATTCCACAATATACGCAAATTCCTGTACACCAGAAGGGCAGCGTGTGGAGCAAGGTGTCTTATCAGGGCGAAACCGGCTATGTAATGAGCAGTTTCCTTTCTTTCAGCCAATCCGGCAATCAGCCTGCAAACACACCGCAGCCTTCTTTGCCCAGCCAGCCTGAGCAAACGCAGGTGCCTTCCCCAACACAATCCCCCATTCCCACCCAGGCGCCACAGCAAAACACCAATATCATTGATCCTACGCTGAGGAAACTGAACACCGTTCAGCTGGCGCAGGTTCAGTCGGACGGAACATATCTGAACCTTCGTCAATATTGCTCAACCGACTCCACTGTCCTGAAGGAAATTCCCCAGGGAACGTATGTGGTGATCACACAGGTTGGTCAGGAATGGTGCGAAGTGATCCACGAAGACAAGATCGGCTATTGTCTTGAAAAATACCTGAAGTATACGCTGCCCTGATGAACGATATTCCATTGTATAACGGCGAACGGATTGATGATCTGCAATTTGCCGATTTGCATATTATTCAATCCAATGATGCATTCAGGTTCAGTATGGACTCCGTGCTGCTTTCCGATTTTGCCTCACTATCCCCCGGCTGCAGAGTGTGCGACCTTGGCACCGGCACCGGCATCATTCCGCTGCTTTTATACGGAAGAAACAATAACATCCGTTGCGATGCCGTTGAAATACAGGAAGATGCAGCCGAACGTGCGCAAAGAAGCGTGGCACTCAACGATGCCGAAAGCAGCATCCGCATTCATCATGGAGACCTGAGAGAAATCCGAAACTTGCTTCCCCATGCACAGTATTCTCTTGTCACCTGCAACCCACCCTACGCTGCCGCAGGCGCCGCTATCCCCAGTCCCAAGCCCGCCATTCAGGGCGCAAGGCAAGAGGCAACCTGTACTTTCGAAGATGTTGCAAAAGCGGCGAACTGGCTGCTGAAGGATCACGGCAAATTCTGCTTTATGCTGCCGGCATACAGGTTGAGTGAAGTAATCCACACCATGCAGCCTTTACGGCTTGAAATCAAGCGATTGAGGCTGGTTCACAGTACGCCGGATAAGGAAGCCCGTCTGATGCTGGTTGAAGCTATGAAAGGCGTTTCTCCCGGTGTACAGGTATTGCCGCCGCTGATTATTAAAAATCCCGATGGAACCGATACGGACGAATTAAAGCGTATTTATCATCAGTTATAAAGGAGACAAAAGATATATGGAATTCTTTGCAACGGCCGCCTTTGGTCTGGAGGGATTAACAAAGCAGGAGCTTTCCAGGCTTTCCATAGAAGGAAAATGTGAAATGGGCGGCGTTCGCTTTGCGGGCACTGCGGAGCAATGCTTTCTGGCCAATCTGTGGCTGAGAACAGCGGATCGTGTGCTGCTGATTGTGGGCGAGCAGAAGGTTTCCTCCTTTGAAGAGCTGTTCCAGTTCGTCTCTTCCCTGCCCTGGGAGCAATATCTCCCCCGGGATGCCCGCTTTCCTGTCAGCGGTAAATGCGTCCGCAGTCAGCTGATGAGCGTGCGTGACTGCCAGGCCATCACAAAAAAAGCCATTGTGGAGCGCCTGAAAAAGAAATACCGCACCGATTGGTTTGATGAAAAGGGAGCAGAATACAAGATTGATGTTTCCATTCACGGTGATCTGGCACGGCTTACCATCGATACCAGCGGTACAGCTTTGAACAAACGCGGATACCGCACCTGGAACGGTGAGGCACCTATCCGTGAAACTCTGGCTGCAGCTTTGGTGATGCTTTCCCCCTGGAAGGGTGATACCCCTCTCTGGGATCCCTGCTGCGGCACTGGTACCCTGCTCATCGAAGCAGCCTACATTCAAAGCAATCGCGCCCCGGGACTTACCCGTTCCTTTGCCTGCGAAGCCTGGTCCCAATTCCCCCGAAAGGAAATGCAGCGCATCCGGGAAGAAGCGCAGAATCAATTTGACCCTGAAAAGATACAAAATATCTTTGGCAGCGATCTGGATCCGGAAGCATTGATCCTTTGCAAAAAGCATTTGAAGCAGGCCGGCCTTGGTGGACGGGTTAAGGTGATGGAGAAGGATCTGAGAGATTTGATTGCTGATGTTCCGTCCCCCTGTTTTATTGCCAATCCTCCCTACGGCGAACGACTGAGCGACAGGAAGCAATGTGAAAAGCTATACCGGCATTTTCATCACCTGAAAGAACGTCACCCCGGCAGCCGCATGTGTGTCATCACAGCCCATCATGGATTTGAACGTTGCTTTGGTGAACGTGCACGGCAAAAGCGCCGGCTGTACAACGGCCGGTTGGAATGCGAATATTGCATCTATTAATATTAAAGGCAGAACACAATGTGTGCTCTGCCTTTCCATTATCGTTTTTTTGTGCCTGTCAGATACAGCGTGGCACGGGCTTTACAGGTATCCCTGCTGATCATCTCTTCCGACACCAGCACGCCGTTTTCCCAGCGTTGCAGATAGGTTTCATTGATATAGCCATCTCTGGCTTTGCGCAGCAGATAAGGCTCTTCATCCCTATAGGTTACGTATTGATGCTGTGTGTCTTCCTGATATTCCGGTTCCAGCGGCGCCATCAGCGTTTCAACGGTTTCTGTACGCAGCGTATACTTCACGCCATCTCCCAGAGAGGGCCCGTAAATCCGCACCACACATTGATATTGATTGCGCTTTACCGTTTCAACTCTCGCCATAATATAGATTTTACTGTTCGTATTGTTTTTGAAAGAAAAATCTATCTTGCGATCGTTGGAATAATACACAGTGGCATCCTGACCAAAGGTAGTGTATGAAACCTTATCGGAATGGGATGTGCGGTTGACAATTTTCAGATTTGCCTGTAATGCAGCCAGATACACCGTCGTACTGGCCTGACACACACCGCCGCCCCAGCCCCACGCATTCAGGCCGTTGGCATATTCAATGGCAAGCTGGAAGCCGTTTTCCATAGTACGCGCACCAACCAGCTTATTGAAGCTGATGGTTTCACCCGGATTCACTTCAAGCCCATGATATTTCGCAAGCGCCACGCGGATATTGTCCGTTCGTGCTGTGGTAGAATCTTCGGAAACAGGGGTAATTGCTTCGCCGATCAGGGTGATATTTTTGCGAATATCCGCTTCCGTCACCTTTGGAGTAATTGCCTGGGGCTGTAATTCCACGTTCCCCGAAGTCCCATTTGCCAGCATTTGCAGGATTTGCTCCCTGACAGGAGCTGTATCCAGATAGGATCCGTAGGTTTCCGGCTGAACACCAAAGGGTTCTTCCCAGGACTGGGGATAGAAGTAAACCAGCCGCGCATCTGATGCCTCTTTGGAAAAATAGGTTTTCAGCTGAGAAAGGATATTATCCAGCTGGGCCGTATCCGCATTGGTTTGCGTCGTATAGACGTAATGCGCATTTTCACGGAAATAATCCAAGTCTTTTTTCTTATCTTCCAAAGAACCGGTATGGCCGTAGGTATATGCCTCCTGCAAAAGAGAATATACCTGAGCAATATCCGTTGTGATCCCCAGCGTTTCATAATTGAGAGTGGCAAACGTATGTCCCTGATAGGTGATCCCTACACTCCAACTGTTTTGCCTTTCGTTTACGGCAGCCACCACTTTATCAATGGCATTCTGCGGAGACAAGCCACCAACAGAAACGCCGTCCACATAGATATTGGGCAGGAACACATATTCCACCGAGGCCACTTCATCCACCAGCGCCTGATATTCTTGTTTCTTGATGTTGTTTTTATTCACAACAACACCAATCACAACCGCAGCAGCAATAAGCACCAGCGCAAACGGAATGATGCTCATTTTCTTTTTCTGTTTTTGCGGTGGCTGTTGCTGCTGCATATAAGGCGGCGGATATCCTGGTGTATACATGGTATTACTCCGTTATTCCCCTTTGCATTGATTTGCAGAAATTATTCCTGCACGTTTTCTTGCGTCGTTTCTGCTTCAGAAATTTCGCTTTCGTTCATGAAGGCCAGGAACTGTTCATGATTGATGGTTTCTTTTTCAATCAACATTTGTGCCAGACCATCAAGCTTTTCACGATTTTCCTTCAGCACATCCAGCGCCTTCTGGTAAGCATTCTGCAAGATGCTGCGGACTTCTTCGTCAATAATGGCGGCCGTGGATTCACTGTACTCCCGGCTCTGGCCAAATTCCATACCAACGAAAATTTCCTGGTCGCTGCCCAGATATACCGTGCCCAGCTTTTCACTCATGCCCAGTTTGGTCACCATGCTGCGGGCGATTTCCGTGGCACGCTGCAGGTCGGAAATAGCACCGGTGGTAATATCGTCCTGGGTTAGTTGTTCGGCTGCACGTCCGCCAAGAGCCATGGAAATCTTCTGCAGCAGCTGGTTTTTCGTGGTGTGGTCATATTCCTTTTCGGGCAGAAGCAGCGTCATACCGCCTGCCTGGCCACGGGGCACCACTGTAATCATATGCACGTCATCGCAAAGGGGCAGGAAATGGCCCACAATGGCATGACCTGCTTCGTGGTATGCAGTGATCTGACGGTCTCTCTCCAGCACCTTATGGCTCTTCTTTTCAGGGCCCATCTGAATGCGTTCGACAGCTTCAATCAGGTTGTCCTGAGAAATATCGTTCCGCTTTTCACGGGCAGCCTGAATAGCGCCTTCGTTCATGATGTTTTCAAGATCAGCACCAGTGGCATAGGGTGTACGCTTTGCAATGTTTTCCAGGTCCACATCTTCTGCCAGAGGCTTATTGCGTGCATGCACCTTCAGGATGGCCACACGACCGTCCACATCGGGATAGTTCACCGTCACCTGCCGGTCAAAACGGCCGGGACGAAGTAATGCAGGATCCAGAATATCACGGCGGTTGGTAGCTGCCATAACGATAACGCCTTCATTGGCAGAAAAGCCGTCCATTTCCACCAGCAGCTGGTTCAATGTCTGTTCACGTTCGTCATGACCGCCGCCAAGGCCGGCGCCGCGATGACGGCCCACCGCATCGATTTCATCAATAAACACGATGCTGGGCGCGTTCCGCTTTGCCTGTTCGAACAAATCACGCACACGGCTGGCGCCAACGCCCACAAACATTTCCACAAAGTCGGAACCGCTGATGGAGAAGAAAGGCACATTCGCCTCCCCTGCCACGGCCTTTGCCAGCAGCGTTTTACCAGTGCCGGGAGGGCCCATCAGCAATACGCCCTTGGGAATACGGGCACCCAGATCCACATAATGCTTGGGATTTTTCAGGAAATCCACAATTTCCTTCAGTTCTTCTTTTTCTTCTTCTGCGCCGGCAACATCAGCAAAGGTAACCTTATTCTTGCTGGGATCCACCATGCTGGCACGGCTTTTGCCAAAGTTCATCACCTTGCCGCCGCCGGCACCGCTCTGCTGACGCATAATAAACCACCACATCAGCACAAGCAGCAGCATGGGCAGCAGATACGGAATGATCTCCAGATACCAGGGCGTGGTAAGCGGTGCCAGATACTCAATCTTGAAATCAAGATCATTTACGCTTACAACTGAAACATCCGCACCCATCTGCTGGGCTTTCATTTTCAGAACGGTATCATAAAAATCATTGCCAATGGTCGTTTCAAAATCATAGGCGCGATCAGGATAATCGGAAAGAGAAATCTTGCTTTCCTTCAAATGGCCCACAAGCGCATTCCCGCGGATGGAAACGATATCCACTTTATTTTCTTCGATCAATTCCAACAACTGCGGATATTCAATCCGTTTATCAATGGGGTTCAACCCGTTGGAAAGCAGCACAACCATAAAGATAAACAGGGCAATCATTACCAGATAGCCCATTGCGCCCTTTGATGCCTTTCTCAACTTTCATTTCCTCCAAATAATACAATCAGATCTGTACATGATGCGCATGATACAAATCCTTATAATTATAACACAAACTATGACTGCTTGACAATCATTTCATGTTTCATTTGTGTAAATTCTGGGATGAAGCACCCCGATATCAGGCAGATTACGGTATTTTTCCGCATAGTCCAGCCCATAGCCCACCACAAATGCATCCGGGATGTTGAAGCAATAGTACTCCACATCCAGATCAACCCTGCGGCGTGCAGGTTTATTAAGCAGCGTGGCAATGGAAATAGAAGCAGCATTTCTGGTTTCCAGCACCTTTTTCAGGTAAGACAGCGTCATGCCGCTGTCTACAATATCTTCCACAATGATGATATCCCTGCCGGTAATATCCACATCCATATCCTTTCGGATGTTGACAACGCCAGATGTTTTGGTGCTGTTGCCATAGCTGGAAATAGCCATAAATTCCATGGTAATGGGCAGATCAATCTCACGGATCAGGTCGTTGTAAAACATCACGGCACCCTTGAGAATGCAAACCATCAACGGTTCCTTCCCTGCATAATCCTTTGTGATTTGCTGCCCCAGCTTTTTCACCGCTTCATGAATTTCTTCCCGGGTGATCAGCACTCTTTCCAGATCCTGATAAAGCTTTGCATTGGTATCCATAAGATATACTCCTTTCATGATTACGGTTCAAAAGGCAATCTGCCTGTGTATGTGAGCAAAATAGCATTTGATTTTCCAATACATCTTGCTTCTTCCCCTGCGCCCACGCCAACTGCCCAGATCACACGGTTTCCCATACACAGCAGCGGCAAATGATCTCTCATCGGCTGGGGAAGTTTTCTGTCTGTCAGATAATCCTGAAGTTTCTTTGTGCCCTGCATCCCAAAGGGACGAATCACATCTCCCGGTAAGCGATAGCGAAGCGTACATTCTTTCAGAATATCCGCCGGCATCGACTGTGTACGAATTCCGTCGCCTGTACGGCCATGAGCGTTTTCGGCATAAGGCGAAGAAAGCGGCATCCTGAAGGGCTTTTCAGAAATCAGGCAAAGATATTCTTCGCAGTTTTTCAGCACGTTTCCACCGGGCAAATTCAGTGACTCACCCGCTTTCAGGTCAATAGCAATATTGATATGGGTAAATGTTGCTTCTTTGGGTAAAAAACGCTGCATAATCCTGCGCTTCATACTCTGATGAACATGGTTAAACGGTTCTGTTTTTATCCACGGTACAGGCATCTTCGCACAGGCATAAGCAGAAATAAATTCTTCCGTCATGCTTTCCAGCAGCTCGTTCTCGCTTTGAAAAATCTCGGCCGTCCTGGCAAGGGCATGTTTCACCTGCGGCACCCGCTCTTCAATCAGCGGAAACACACGATTGCGCAGAAAATTGCGAAGATAGGCATCGCTTTGGTTCGTTTCATCCTGACACCAGGATCCGGCCATTCCCAATGATATGTCCGTCAATTCTTCGTGCGTCATTTGCAGAAGGGGCCGCCATAATGTCAGGCAACCATCTCCCGCCAGCATGTCTGCTTTTTCCTTCATGCCGCACAAGCCCTGCATGCCTGCCCCGCGAAAAAGATGCAGCAGCACAGTTTCTGCCTGATCATCCTGATGATGTGCCAGTGCCAGCACGTCGGCATTCCATGCAGTGAAAACCTGGGCAAACAGGGCGTATCGCGCATCCCGCGCATCCCCTTCACTGTTCCTGCAAAGCTGGGCATGCTTCAGAAAAAAGGGCACCTGATATTTCTTGCAAAGCATTTCACAAAACGCTGCATCATCAGCTGCGCTTTCACGCAGACCATGATTGATGTGTACTGCGGCCAGCACGATATCTTCATTGTCAGCCAGCGCTTTCAACATGCAAAACAACGCTACCGAATCAGCACCTCCGGACAGCGCAATCAGGATTCGTCTGGGACAGCCAATCCTTTTCCATGCATCAGTCAGCTTTTTAAGCTTTTCATCCATTCTATCCATACAAGAACATTGTAACGAATTCGTGGTAAAAAATCAAGATGACTACAGGATTTTGCTACAGGCCATCTTCACGAATCATAACCAAAGAATGAAACGCATATTAATCAGCGGAGGTGATCATTTGTATTGCAATAAAGACGAAACCGCCTATCAGAAAAACTATCCAAGCGGAAACAATACACTGTTGCGCATTGTGGGCGCAGTACTCATTGCAGCAGGCGTATTGCTGTTGATTTTCTGTATTCCCGGCTGGGCGTGGTTCAGTCTGATTGGCATTATCCTGATTGTCGTCGGTATTATTCTGATTTTACAATCCTGAAAGGAGTGTTCATATTATGGCTTCCATGCGAGTTGTCTGTGTTCGTGCCCCAAGGCTTCTGCGTTCTGTCTTGCGTCTGTGCATCGGCAGAAACTGTTCAAGATAACACAATATGAAAAAGAAAAAGCTGCAGCAAAATGCAGCTTTTTATGTTATCTCACTCAACAACATGGATTCTCAGCAATGCTCTTTTCAACTTTGCTTCCAAAGCAACGTAATGTGCATCAGCAGGATTTATTTTGTTCAACGCCTCCTGCGATGCTTCCAGCGCATGCCTGGCACGCTCTGCATCAATTTCATCTGCCCACTCAAACGTGGTGGCCATCACACGCGCCTGGCCGTCAGCCACGCTGATCAGGCCGCCATTACATGCAGCAATCCGCGTTTTTCCGTTTTCATCCGTCACTTTCGCTTCGCCAATGCCAAGGGCAGCGGCATAATCAATATGACGGGCCAGAATACACACATCGCCCGTAACGGTACGAACAATCAGCTTTTCGGCCATGCCGTCAAAGACGGGCTTATCCGGCGTTACAATCTGTAAATGAAAGGTTGCAGCCATGATTATTCACCCTTTTTTGCCTTGGCAACAGCCTCTTCAATGGTGCCCACGAAGAGGAATGCGCTTTCAGGCAGATCGTCATGCTTACCTTCAATGATTTCACGGAAGCCGCGGATGGTTTCCTTCAAGGGCACATATTTGCCATCCATACCGGTAAACTGTTCGGCAACGGAGAAGGGCTGGCTCAGGAAACGCTGCACCTTACGGGCGCGGGCAACGATGATTTTATCTTCGTCGCTCAGCTCATCCATACCCATGATGGCGATGATATCCTGCAGTTCCTTATAGCGCTGCAGAATGCCCTGCACCTGGCGTGCCACTTCGTAATGCTCCTGCCCCACCACTTCGGGAGACAGAATGCGGCTGGTGGAATCCAGCGGATCCACAGCAGGATAAATACCCAAAGAAGCAATGCTGCGGCTGAGCACGGTGGTGGCATCCAGGTGCGCAAAGGTGGTGGCAGGGGCAGGGTCTGTCAAGTCGTCAGCAGGTACATAGACAGCCTGAACGGAAGTGATAGAGCCCTTCTTGGTGGACGTAATACGCTCCTGCAAAGCGCCCATTTC
>JAFSBN010000126.1 GCA_017437265.1 Clostridia bacterium | reverse complement strand
CTGGTAAATCTCTCCGGCTACGGCAAGCGCAGCGTGGATTCCCTCTCCGGCGGTCAGCAGCAGCGCATCGCCATTGCAAGGGCCCTGGTGAACGAACCGGAAGTGCTGCTTCTGGACGAACCGCTGGGTGCATTGGACCTGAAGCTGCGCAAGGAAATGCAGCTGGAAATCAAGGATATGCAGCAGCGCCTTGGCATCACCTTCCTCTACGTCACCCACGACCAGGAAGAAGCCCTCACCATGTCCGACACCATCGTGGTCATGCGGGGCGGCCATATCCTGCAGATCGGCACCCCCAAATCCATCTACGATGAACCCAAGAACGCATTTGTTGCCAATTTCATCGGCGAAAGCAACATCTTCCCCGGGACCATGGTGCGGGACGAACTGGTGCATTTCTGCGGCGCCGATTTCCCCTGCGTGGACGCCGGCTTTGGCGATGATGCGCCGGTGGACGTGGTGGTACGTCCCGAAGACGTGCTGCTGGTGGGCGAAGATGTGGGCCAGGTGACGGGTGTGATCAAGAGCGTGCTGTTCAAGGGCGTGCATTATGAAATGATGATCGACGCCGGCCATTCCACCTGGAAGGTGCATTCCACCTCCATGCAGCCCGTGGGCAGCCGGGTGGGCCTTTCCGTTGTTCCTTTCAACATCCACATCATGAAGCCCATGAAGGAGGACGCTGCCAAATGAGCAACCTGCAGGTTCCTGCATGGGGTACCTGGGTGATGCTGGTGGGGTTTGTGGCATTCCTTGTGCTGCTGGTAATTTATTTCAAAAGAAACCACGGCCTGAAGCGGCCCATCTTCTCCTCCCCCTATACCCTGTGGATCATTGTGTTTACCATCGTTCCCTGTCTTCTGATTGCCTACTACGCTTTCACCGATGTCAACGGTGCCTTCACCCTGGATAATTTCAAGAATTTCTGGGACAGCAACTATGACATGAACAAAGAGCTCATCGCCATGGGCTTCAACCCTGCCGACATGGGCTTTGCCCGGGGCACGGTGAACGTGGATACGCTGGGCTATTCCCTGTGGATGGCCTTCCTGTGCACGGTGATCTGCCTGGTGCTGGGCTATCCTACCGCCCATATCATGGCGGAAAGGGATTTCAAGCTGGGCCCCACGCTGGTGGTGCTGTTCGTTATTCCCATGTGGATGAATTTCCTTCTGCGCACCATCGCCTGGATGAGCCTGCTGGAAGACAACGGCCTCATCAACGGCCTGCTGGAATGGCTGGGCATCGGCAAGGTACAGTTGATGTACAATTCCGGCGCCGTGCTGCTGGGCATGGTGTACAACTATCTGCCCTTCATGGTGTTCCCCATCTATAACGTGCTCAACAAAATGGACTATAAACTGTCCGAAGCGGCCATGGATCTGGGGTGCGACAAATGGAAAACCTTCTATAAGGTAACCCTGCCCCTCAGCCTGCCCGGCGTTGTCAGCGGCATCACCATGGTGTTCATGCCCGCCGTTACCACCTTCTTCATCCCCCGCATGTTGGGCGGCGGCAACACGGAAATGTTCGGCGATCTGATCGAACGCACCTTCCTCACCGCCAATAACTGGAACGTGGGCAGCGCGCTTTCCATGATCATGATGGTGCTGATTCTGCTGAGCCTGGGGCTGTTAAGGAAAGTGGACCCCGAAGGAGAAGGAGGCAGCATGATATGATGAAATTTATCAAGCGGTTCTACCTTTCCATCATCCTTCTGTTCCTGTATGTGCCCATTGTGGTTTTGATCGTTCAGTCCTTCAATGCCGGCAAGAGCCGCGCCAAGTGGGAAGGCTTTTCCTTCCACTGGTATCAGGAATTGTTCAACGATCCTGCCATTATGCAGGCATTATACGTCACCATCAGCATTGCCGTGCTGGCCGCCATCGTTTCCACCATCCTGGGCACCCTGGCCGCCATCGGCATCCATGCCATGAAAAAACGGCCCCAGAGCCTGATGATGACCCTCACCAACATCCCCATGACCATGCCCGATATCGTCACCGGTATCTCCCTGATGCTTTTGTTCATCTTCACCAAGGTGGAAAGAGGATACTGGACCATGCTGCTGGCCCACATCACCTTCGATACCCCCTACGTAATTCTCTCGGTGTTGCCGAAGCTGAAACAAATGAACAAGCACAGCTACGAAGCGGCGCTGGATCTGGGGGCCACCCCCACCTACGCCCTCTTCCACGTGATTTTGCCTGAGATCATGCCCGGGGTGATTACCGGTGCCATGCTGGCCTTCACCCTCTCCCTGGACGATTTCACCATCAGCTATTTCACCACATCCCCCCTGGTGCAGAATCTGTCCACGCTGATCTACTCTCAGGCACGCAAGGGTATCAAGCCCACGATGAACGCCCTGTCTGCGCTGATGTTTGTGGCGCTGCTGGTGCTTTTGCTGGTGGTCAACCGCCGCTCCAGCAAAGCAGAAGTAAAAAACTGAAAAACGGAGGTAAACAAAACATGAAAAAGCTGTCTCTGGTTCTGGCTCTTTGCCTGGTTCTCTCCGCCTGCGTGTTCCCCGCATCCGCTGAAGAAGTGGTGAACATCTACAACTGGTACGACTATATGGACGAATCCATCTTCGAAGATTTCTACAAAGAAACCGGCATCAAGGTCAACTGCATGTACTTTACCACCAACGAAGATATGATGGTGCAGGTGCGCGTCAGTCCCGGTGCCTATGACGTGGTGTTCCCTTCCGAATACTGCGTGGAACGCATGATCAAGGAAGATCTGCTGGCTGAAATCAACATGGAAAACGTGCCCAATGCCCAGTATATTGATCCTTCCCTGCTGGGCGGTGCCCATGACCCGGAAAACAAATACTCCATCCCCTTCATGTGGGGCACCGTGGGTATCCTCTACGATACCACCAAGGTCACCGAAGAAGAAGTAAGCACCTGGGGCGTATTGTGGGATGAAAAATATACCAACCAGATCTTCATGATGGACTCCATCCGTGACACCATGGGCCTGACCCTGAAGTATCTGGGCTATTCCATGAACACCCGTGATCCCCTCCAGCTGAAGGAAGCCACCGATAAGCTCATTGCCCAGAAGCCTCTGGTAAAGGCCTATCAGGTAGACGAAACCAAGGACAAGATGGTCAACGGCGAAGCTGCCCTGGCCGTTGTGTGGAGCGGCGATGCCCTCTATGCCATGGACCTGAATGAAAACCTGGATTACTCCGTGCCCCAGGAAGGCAGCAATGTGTGGGTGGATGCCGTGGTCATCCCCAAGACCGCCAAGAACAAGGAAAACGCTGAAAAGTTCATCGATTTCCTGTGCCGCCCCGACATTGCCCAGCGCAACTGCGAATACATCTGGTATTCTTCCCCCAACACCGGTGCCATCGAACTGATGGGTGAAGATTACACCGAAAATCTGGCCATCAACCCCTCTCAGGACATCATTGACCGCTGCGAATGGTTCCAGGACATCCCCGAAAACTATATGACGGTGTATAATGCACTGTGGAGTCAGGTGAAAAATGCAAAATAAGCGTGTTATCATTCTGATAACTGCCGTGTTGGCGCTGGTGTGTCTATGCACCGGCGCCTTCGCGCAGGAAGAATACAGAACACTGAAGATCGGCAGCGAGGGCAAGGACGTGACCCGGCTGAAAATCGCCATGTACTGGCTGGGCTATTTCACCTCCACCAATGTATCAGACGAGTATAATCGGGTCACATCGGAACGTGTGATGCAGCTGCAAAAAATAACGGGCTGGAGGAAACCGGCATTGCCACCCCCGAACTGCAGGAATTGATTTTTTCCGGCAACTGCATCGGCACTGACATCGCCCCTTCCCCTTCCCCCATCCCTACCCCTTCCCCTGTTCCCACGCCTGTGCCCACCCCCACCCCGGAGCCCACCCCCATTTGTCCTCAGCTG
>JAFSBN010000125.1 GCA_017437265.1 Clostridia bacterium | reverse complement strand
TTGAACTACATCCGCACGCAATTCCTATTGTACCCAAATTTCTGTTCATTGTCAACAGATTCCCTTCCTTTTTTTCGTTGGAAATAAAGGATTTTTTTCTGCTTTGTCAAATTATTTTTTATATCCCCCCAAAATGTCGTCTGCCCTGCCGGGCGGCCGCACCTTTTCAGCGGCTTTTCGGCAGGGCAGTGAATGTCCATTCCTCTGCTGCTTCACATGATAGCAGAAAAATGCAGAAATAACCTGTTCAAAACAATGGCAAAATCGTGAAAAGGACAATGCTTATGGAACACACATTTTCCCTCCGCCGGGATACCGCCGGCAATGAAAACACCGGGCTTTTGAAGCTGATTGCCATCATCACCATGATCATCGATCATGTGGGTGCCGCTATCCTGACCAGCCGGAAATATATTTTCCTGCGCTACATCGGCCGCCTGGCCATGCCGCTTTTTTGCTGGTGCATGGTGGTGGGCGCTTGCAAAAGCCGCAACCCTTACCGCTACGCCCTGCGGGTGCTGATTGTAGGCATCATTTCCCAGCCCTTTTACATGCTGGCCCTTTCCCACCAATGGACGGAGCTGAACGTATACGCCACCCTCTTTTGCGGCCTGTGCGCCATCATCGGCATCCGGGAAAAGAAATACTTTTCCCACATCTGGGCACCCGCTGCCGCCCTGCTCATCTCCCATTTTGTGAAGATGGATTACGGAACGGAGGGCGTGCTGCTGATCATGGGGCTGTATCTGGCCAGAAACCGCAAATGGGCCATTGCCCTGGTGATGTGCGCCATGTGCATCTGGTGGTGGGTGGGCGATCCCTTCATTTACTGGCTGCGGATACAGGCAGGCGATCTGAAAATGTCCACCGGTGCCCTGCATTACTATGTGAACACCATCCAGGCCTGCGCCATTGCCGCGCTGCCGCTGATGCTGCTGCCCACCTTCCGTTCCTTCCGGCTGCCCAAATGGTTCGGTTATGCGGCATACCCCGGCCATCTTTTCATCCTCTATCTTGTGGACCGTTTCCTTTTGTAACCTGAAATGCCCCTGCCTTTTTCAGCGCCTGGCTGTGCCGGGAAAGCACCTTATCCAGCTCCCGGTGCCGGGTGGGTGCAGGGCGGGCAGGCGGCGGTAAGGGTTCCTCTGTTTTTTCTTCCGGCAGCGGCGCTTCCTCCGCTGCTTTTTTATATTCCAGCTGTCTGGACCGCCACTGACGCCACTTATCCTGCTGCTGGGCAAAGCTGAGCGATGCAAAGGGCGATGTTTCCTGCTTTTCCTGTTTCATTTTCTCCCTCCTTTTTTACCAAATGATTGCCGCTCTTTAGCATATTCATGACGATTTCTTTTCGTGCATGACCCAATTCTGTTGCATATGTAAAATTTTCCTGAAAAGCCTCTTCTTTCATTGACATTGCTTTTTTTCCACTGGTATACTGAACATGTAATCATGTATATATTCATCCGGATGGAGGATAAAATGATGTTCAAAAAATGCATGCGCTCCATGACACTGATGAGCCTGACGGTTCTTGTGCTGGCAGCCGTACAGCTTTTTGTCTGCGCCGGCACTGCCCTGGCCTACGCTCCGGGCGCCACCCTTTATGTGGATACCGACAACAACGGCCCCCTGTACCTGCGCCAGGGCCCCAGCAAAAAAACGGATCATCTGGGCAGCTATCAGGAAGGCACCTCCCTCACGCTGGTGCAGGAATGGGATTGGCAATGGGCCAAAGTACAGCTGGACGGCAAGGAAGGCTTTATGATGCTCAAATACCTGACCGACCTGCAGCCCGGCCAGACGCCCACTCCCTCTCCCACCTTGGCCCCCAACGCCACCCCCGCCCCCACGGAAGATACCACCATGTACGTGCTGACGGATGACGGCAATAAGCTGCACCTGCGTCTTGGGCCCGGCACCGGCTACGCCAGCCAGGGTCTCTACCCTGTGGGCACCCGCTTCCTGGTCACCGCCCGCACGGGCACCTGGGCCTTTGGCAAAACACCGGACGGACAGGTGGGCTACATGATGCTGCGCTACCTGACCACGGTTGTCCCCGGTGCCACTCCCGTGCCCGGTGCCACCCCCACCCCCGTGCCTGCCACGGAAGACACCACCCTCTATATTCAGACTGGCAATACCGGAAAGCTCCACCTGCGGGAAAAGGCCTCTTCCTCCTCCGGCTCCCTGGGCCTTTATGCAAATGGCACCAAGGTGCATGTAACCCACCGGGACGGCAGCTGGGCCTACGCCCATGTGGACGGAAAATGCGGCTGGATGATGCTCAAATTCCTCACTGCCACCGTCCCCGGCACAACGCCTGTGCCCACGGCCAGCCCCACCCCCCTGCCTGCCACGGAAGACACCACCCTCTACATCAAAACCGGCAATACCGGAAAGCTCCACCTGCGGGAAAAGGCCTCTTCTTCCTCCGGCTCCCTGGGCCTTTATGCCAACGACACCAAAGTGCATGTGACCCATCGGGACGGTGCCTGGGCATATGTGCATGTGGACAGCAAAACTGGCTGGATGATGCTCAAATTCCTCACCGCCACCATCCCCGGCACCACCCCTGCGCCCACGCCTGTTCCCACCCCCACAGCCACTCCTGCTGCCTCCGAAAACACCCTCATGATGATCCGCACCGACGACGGCAACAAGCTGCATCTGCGGGAAAAGGCCAGCCAGGCATCCGACTCCAAGGGCCTGTACCCTGTGGGAACCACCGTGACGGTAATCAACCGCTCCGGTGCCTGGGCTCAGGTAAAGGTAAACGGCGAATACGGCTATATGATGCTGCGTTACCTCTACACGCCTTCCACCCCTGCTCCCACCGCAACGCCTACCCCCGCCTCCGGCACGCCCGCCCTGCCCACACAAACACCGGCTGCCCCCACACCTACACCCACGCTCGCTCCCACCGCCACACCCTCTCCCACTGCTACGCCCCGGCCCAATACTGCCACGGTGTATCAGAAGAACGGCTCCTTTGTGAACCTGCGTTCCTCCAAATCCTCCTCCACCACCAGAAACGTGATCGCAAAGATCCCCAGCGGAACGGTGATCAGCGTGCTGGAATGGGGCGACAGATACACCAAGGTATCCTATAATGGGCAAACGGGTTATATCCTTAATTCTTATCTGAAATAATCCCATCGTTTCCGGGCTGTATATTCCATGCAGCCCGGCTTTTTTTCTTTACTTCTTTCAGGCGGTATGGTATCATGAACTTGATCAAAAACCGAAGCAACGGAGGCAAAAGAAGCATGGCGGATATGAACGTGATGCTGGATGCCGTATGCCTGGCCGCCCGGCTGACGCTGGAAAACGGCGGCGAAACCTACCGTGCCGAAGACACCGTGGAACACATGTGCAAAGGCTTTGGCATTTCCCACGCGGACGTGCTGGCCCTGCCCACCGGCCTGATGGTTACCATTTCCGAAAAAGACGGCTGCACCGCCCACACCCGGCTTATCCGGGTGCGGAAAAGGGATACCAATCTTTCCCGTCTGGACGATTGCAATGCTGTTTCCCGTCAGGTGGCCCGGGGGGAAATGTCGGCCGAAGATGCCCTGAAAAAACTGAAAGAAATACAAAACGCACCAGTGCCTAAATTGCTATGGCAGGTGCTCTTTGGTGCGCTGAGCGCAGCCTTCTTCTGCGTGATGCTGGGAGGCGCAGCAGAAGATTTCATTGTTGCCTTCCTGTGCGGGCTGCTGATCCATTGCGTTTTGCCCCTTCTTGGCCGTTGTCACGTGCCGGGTATGCTGGGAGGTTTGTTTGCCGGTTTCCTTACTGCCCAGCTGACCCTCATCTGCAACACCATTTATCCTATCCACCTGGAACCTGCCATCAGCGGTGCCATCCTGCCCCTGCTTTCAGGCCTTGCTACCACCAACGCCATCCGGGATACCATCAAAGGCGATCTGGTATCCGGCAGCGCCCGCATTTCCGAAGCGGTGCTGACGGCGGCGCTGTTGGCCGTTGGCATCTGCATTGCGCTGAGCATGTGGGAAGGGAGGATATAGAATGCACTGGTCCGTTCAAATCATCAGCTGCGCCCTGGCCGCCTTTTTCTTTGCGCTTTTGCTGAATCAGCCCCGGAAAACCATGCTCTTTTCTGCTCTTTTTGCCGGGCTTGGCTATGGCATTTTCCTGCTGCTGGGACAAAGCACCTTGGGCTATTTCTGCGCCACGCTGTTCATTGGCGTTGCCTGTGAAATATGCGCCCGGCTGATGAAAAAAATATCCACCCTCTTCATCACCAGCGCACTCATTCCCCTGGTGCCCGGGGTGGGGCTGTACCGCACCATGCGTTACCTGGTGCAGGGGGAATATCATATGGCCATTTCCTGCGGCACCGATACCCTGATGGGCATTTGCGCCATCGCCCTTGGCATCACCATTTCTTCCGTTCTTTTTGCCAATATCCGCAAAAGAGAAAGGACCGTTTCATGAACATCTTCCGTGTACTCATCTTCTCCCCCCAGGCAGACCGTCTGGAAAGGCTGCTGCTCCGCGATCCGCTTTTTCATGTGATCGATGCCTGGCAGGGCGAAACAGATATATATACCCGCATCTGCAAAGGAGATGCCGATGTGGTGGTGCTGGATGAAAACATGCCCGGCACCGATACCCTGCATCTTCTCAAGCGGCTGAAAAACACCATGCTGCCACATCCGAGAGTAATCTATATCACAGACACGCCCTCCCCGGATCTGCTGAAGGACGTGGACAGCTGCATGTACTCAGACTTTGACGACGCCGCATTTTTTCATTGTCTGCATGAAGCTTTCAAGTATCCCTGGGGAATGCTGGGTCAAACCTGCGAAAAGCAATGCCGTCAACTGGCTGATGAAACCTGCAAATTGCTGAGAATGGATCCTGTGCTCAAGGGCTTCCCCTATGTTTGCCTGTGCATTGCCATCCAGGCCTGCCGCACTGCTCCCCTTTCCCAGGCTGCTCTTTACGAAATATTGTCCCAGCGCTTCAATATCACCGCAGCATCTGCGGAACGCTGTATCCGCACCGTGATTGAGCACACCTGGCTCCATGGCGATCTGGCAGCCATTTCCGCTCTCTTTGGCTACACCGTGGACCCCGAAAAAGGCAAGCCCACCAATCAGGAATTCATTGCCATGCTGGCCCGGCATGTGAAGGATATCATGCTGGCCCGGCAGCAGCAGAAAGGATGATTTTTTCCATGGCACAGTTTCCTCCCATTATGCCGGATAAGCCCGTATTGCTCCACGGCGGCGATTATAACCCAGAGCAATGGATCAAAGAAAAAGACGTGATCTGGCCCATTGATATGCAGCTGGCAAAAAAAGCCGGGGTAAACACCTTATCTGTGGGCATTTTTTCCTGGAGCATGCTGGAGCCGGAAGAAGGCGTATATCGCTTTGAATGGCTGGATGAAGTGATGGACATGCTGGCCCAAAACGGTATCAAGGCCATCCTGGCCACGCCTTCCGGCGCCCGGCCCGCCTGGATGGCAGAAAAATACCCGGAGGTTCTGCGGGTGGACGCTATGCGGCACCGCCAATTGTTCGGCACCCGGCATAACCACTGCCTTTCCTCCCCCGTATACCGGGAAAAAGTCAGAAAAATCAACACCCTGCTGGCGCAGCGTTATAAGGATCACCCTGCCCTTGGCATGTGGCATATCTCCAACGAATACGGCGGCGAATGCCATTGTCCTTTGTGTCAAGATGCCTTCCGCAAATGGCTGAAAGCACGCTACGGCACCGTTGATAACATGAACAATGCCTTCTGGAACACCTTCTGGAGCCACCGGTATTCCTCCTTTGAACAGGTGGAAAGCCCTTCCCCCATCGGCGAAAGCTGCAATCTGGGGCTGTCACTGGCCTGGAGGCGTTTTACCTCCGATCAGTTCTGTGATTTTTACAGCTGGGAAATTGCACCGCTGAAGGAAATCACTCCCGATATTCCCTGCACCGCCAATCTGATGGACTTTTTCCCCGGCATTGATTATTTCAAGTTCGGCAAGCTGTTGGACCGTGCCAGCTGGGACAATTATCCCCCCTGGACCGGCGATGAGCGGGACAAGGAGAGCGCTCTGCATGCTTCCATTATGCACGATATCATCCGCGGCGTGGGCGGCCAGAAGCCTTTCATGATGATGGAATCCTCCCCCTCCGCCGTCAACTGGCACACCATCAATCCCCTGCGCCGCCCCGGCATCCTGATGCTGCAGGGCTTGCAGGCCATCGCCCACGGCAGCGATACGGTGCAGTATTTCCAGTTCCGTAAAGGCCGGGGCAGCAGCGAGCAATACCACGGTGCCATCATCGGCCATGACAATTCCGACAAGACCCGTATTTTCCGGGAAGTGAGCGAAGTGGGCCAAACCCTTGCTCAGATCTCCGAAGTGTGCGGTTCTGCCCCGGAAAGCAAAGTGGCCCTGATTTACGACTGGGATAATTTCTGGATTCTGAACGAAGCCCAGTTCGGCAACAATCAGGACAAAAAATATATCCAGACGGTGAAGGATCATTATGCTGCCTGGAAAGCGCTGGGGCATCAGGTGGATATGATCGACCAGTCCTGCGATCTTTCCCCCTACCGCATCGTCTGCGGCCCCATGCAGTATTTGCTGCATGACGGCTTTGCCGAAAAGGTGGAGCAGTTCGTCCGCAGCGGCGGCACCTATGTGGCCACCTACATCACCGGCTGGGTGAACGAAGAAAACCTGGCCCATATGGGCGGCTATCCCGGCCCCCTGCGGCAGGTGCTGGGCATCTGGGACGAAGAAACCGACGCTCTGGACGATACAAAAAAGAACAGCTTCACCTACAAGGGCAAACGCTATGCCTGCAAGGAGGTCTGTGCGCTGGTGCACCCGGAAGGCGCAAATACACTGGCCGCCTACGAAAATGATTTCTATCAGGGTATGCCTGCATTGACGAAAAACGCCTTTGGCAAGGGCTGCGCTTACTATATCGCCGCCCGGACAGACAGAGATTTTCTCAAAGCGCTCTATGCTGATATTGCCGAAGAAAGCGGCCTGCAGCCTTTGCTGGAAAATGTGCCCGACGGTGTTATCTGCACAGAACGCATCGGCGAAAATGGACGTTTCCTGTTCATCATGAACCCCCAGCCGGAAAGCTGCACCCTCTTCCTGCCCTCCTGCCTGAACCTGCGCACGAAGGAAATGTTGGATGGTGAATACACCCTCGGTGCCTATGAAGTGCTGGTTTTGAAAGGGCAATAAAGGCAGGCATAAAGCCAAACCGGGAAAGCGCATCATCCCGGTAATTTTACACCTGTCGGGAGAACGAATATGAACATCAGAAACGTACTGGAAAATCAATTGGCTGCAAAAGATAACATCCGGCTCAATGACGTGGATATTGATCCCCTCCTCATTCGGGCCATCATGATCAATGAAGTTGTGCCGGCAGACCCTGCACAGGATTTTTACGGCAGCAGCGGTGAGCAATATCTGTCCACCTCCCTTCCTTTGTTTCAAAAAGCAGGGCTGCCGGCAGAAAATATCAACGATATTCTGCAGATGGGCATCTATATCACCAACGCCGTCAAAACACCGAAAAGCGGGTACACTGTGGAAAAAGAGAGCATCGAAGAAAGTCTGCCCTATCTGGAAAAGGAGCTTTCTTTATTCCCGAATGTTAAGGTTATCATGTTAATGGGCGATGTGGCCAAAAAGATGTTCAATCAAATTGCCCGAAAGACAGCCAAACGCAATCCCATCCCCTCCGGTGCAACTTACAAACTGCGTGCCACGCCATTTTACTTTGGTGATATCCGCGTCATCCCCTCCTATATCATGACAGGAGGCAACATTCTCATCGAAAAGTCCAAGTTTTCCATGGCCGCAGAGGATATCAGAACAATGGCTGAAATCATCAAATGATCAGATATGTCCACTTAAATAACGCATACTTCCTTTCCCTTCATTCTCAAACGCCAGGCCCTATTACCGGCCCGGCGTTTCATTATTCCTGATCATCCGCTCCCGAACATTTTATTGCATACAAAAAAAGGCACTCCGCAATGGAGTGCCTTCTGTTTTGTTGAAAATTATTCCTTCACGCCGCCAACGGCAACACCGGCGATGATGTACTTGCTGAAGCAGAAGTACACAATCAGCAGGGGCAGAGCGGTCAGCGTCAGGCCCAGGTAGATGGAGCCGTATTCAGTGCGGTAGATGTCGCCGCGCAGCTCCTTCACCATCATAGGCAGGGTCTTCATGGTGGGGTCAGACAGCAGCATCAAGGGGGTCAGGTAGTTGTTCCAGCTGCTGATAACGGCCATGATACCCATGGTAGCCATGGCGGGCACCATGATGGGCATAACGATCTTGTTGTAGGTGTAGAATTCGCCGGCACCGTCGATACGGGCAGCTTCCACCAGAGACACCTGGAAGTTGGCTTCCAGATACTGCTTGAAGAAGAACACCGTGGAGGCGGAAGCGATGGCGGGGATCACCAGCGGCAGGTAGCTGTTGGTCCATTCCAGACGGTACATGAACATGAAGAAACCGGTACCGGTAACCTGGCCGGGGATCATGATGATGCCCAGGATGATGGCGTACAGCAGCTTGGAGCCCTTGAACTTATACACCGTCAGGCCGTAAGCGGTCAGAGCGGAGAAGTACACGCTGAGGATGGTGGAACCGAAAGCGATGATGGCGCTGTTCTTAAAGCCCGTCAGCACGTTGAAGTTCTTGGCCTGCAGAATGTACCAGTTCTGGCCCAGATAGCTGCTGGGCAGCAAGGATACACCGCCCTGGATCTGCTGAGAGTTACGGGTGGCGTTCACGATCATCAGCCAGAAGGGCAGAAGGCTGAGGATGCACAGGAAGGTGCACAGCACATACAGCATGGAGCGCTTGGTGTTGGTCACCGTGCTGCAATGCAGGAACAGCGCAAACAGGGGCATCAGGATCATGGCAATTGCCATGGGCCAGTTCATGATGGGGTTGCTGTAAGGCAGCTTCACCGGAATAGCGGAAAGACGCAGCACCACATAGAACAGAACCACCACTGCAGCAATATTGGCAAAGCTGGAGAACGTGTAGAACTTGCTGATAATCTTATTACCGGAAGCCCATACAAACGCCAGCGACAAGAGCAGCAAACCAGCCGCCACCCAAGTCAGGGTGTAGTAGAGGCTGAAATCCGTGGGATAAATGGCATTGTTCTGATTCACGATCTGCATATCAATCTGCAGATCGGCGGGCAGCTTGCCGGGAAGCAGAGAATACTTGATACCGCTTGCAGATTCAGCATTCTCCAGTTCAGCCTTCTGGGCCAGCAGCTCATCCAGCTTCGTCTGTTCCTTTTCCACCTTTGCCTGTTCCTTGGCAATGGTTTCTTCGGGCTTGTTCTGTTCGATGTAACGGGTTACTTTATCTTCCTGGCGCTTCAGCTTATCCTGCTGCTTGGTGATATCAGCATTGATGGAATCCAGGGTGTTATCCTGGAAAGTAGCGATGGGCAGGAACATGCACAGGAGGGACAGAATGATCAGAACAGAGAAGATAATCTTGCGTACGCCTTTCATTTGCCCACCCCCTTCACTTTTTTCACGTCACGATCCTTCATGATGGAAGAAAGGATCAAAGAGCAAATCACGATGATGCCAAACAGCACAACGGAGGCAGCGCAGGCCACGTTGAAGTTATTGGGCATATCGAAGCCCTGGGTATAAATGAAGCGGGCAACGGTATTGGTGGTGTAGTTGGGGTTGCCCTGGGTCATCAGGTGGGGAATATCGAACATGGTCAAACCACCAACCAAGGAGGTGACCAGGTTATACAGCAGAATGGGCTTGATCAGGGGCAGGGTGATCTTCCAGAAGGTCTGGCGGGAAGAGCAGCCGTCCACCAGCGCCGCTTCAAACAGCGCAGGGTTGATACCCAGAATACCGGCGATCATGATGATCATGGTATTGCCGTACCACATCCACCACTGGATGAAGGATACGATACCACGGGCCGTGGGTACACTGCGGAAAAATTCAAAGGGAGAGTTGGAAATACCCAGCTGCTGCATCAGAGAGTTCACCGGGCCAATGGGATACCCAAACAGGGACATAAACAGAATACCCAGGGTAGCGGCGGTAATGATGTTGGGCATGAAGATGAGCACCTTGAACCCGCCCTGGAACTTCAGCCGCATACGGGTATCCGTAAACCAACTGGCCAGCATCAGAGCCATACCGATCTGGGGCACAAAGTTGAACACCCACATGATGACGGTATTGCCCAGAGACTGCCAGAAAAATTTCGAAATTTCAGAGCCGAAATCAAACAGCTTGGCAAAGCTGTCGAAACCGACAATTTTGTTGTCCAGCACCTTGGCCCAACCGGCAGCGTCCGTCAGGGAAGTGCGGAACGTGAAGAAGATGGGATACAGAGAAAAAATGATAAACGTGATAAAGAACGGCGCCACAAACAGGTAGCCGTACTTATCGTAACTGATGGATTTCCTTTTCTTGGGCGCAATGCCGGCGCCTGCAGAAACCTTTTGCATACATCCACCCCTTAACTTTGTATTTCACCCCGCGCAGGGGGGCCGGGTTTAACGCTTTACCGGGATTCTCTCCAACCGAAAGAAACCCGGCGGGAGAAACATGGGAAAGGGGCTGCCTCACGCCCCATTGAAGTAGCACGAGGCAGCCCCCGGTTTTACCGATTCAGCAAAGCTGATTCAGTAAGGAATTTTAATTATTCCACAACCAGTTCGGGGAACTGAGCGGTAA
>JAFSBN010000124.1 GCA_017437265.1 Clostridia bacterium | reverse complement strand
CTCGCTTTCAAAGCTGTCCGGCAGGCCGGCCACGATGACGGCCTTATCCGCCTTCTTCGCCGTTTCCACCGCCTCTGCGATCAGCGTTTCATCCGGGGTTTCGGTGGCAATATCATAGCCCATGGCAAACAGGATGTTTTCCTTGCCTTCCAGGGCATCCATCAGGCTTTCGGTGCGGAAGCAGTTAATGTGGCTGCTGCCGCCGCCCTGGAAACGGGGCTTCTTAGCAAAGCGGCCAATGACGGCCACGGTTTCTTCTTCCTTCAGGGGCAGAATATTTTCTTCATTCTTCAAAAGCACCATGCATTCCGCCGCCATCTGCCGGGCCAGGGCATGCTGGGCTTCCATATCCCAGGGGGTATCGGGCCGGGCATTTTCAAAATACCGCTGATGCACGGAAAGGATGCGCTCCACGCAGATATCCACGTATTTTTCGTCCAGCCGGCCTTCCTGCACCGCCTTCACCACACGCTTATCGTTGCTGCCGCCGGAGGAGGGCATTTCCAGATCCAGCCCGGCCTCCACGCCCTTCACCCGGTCGCTGACAGCGCCCCAGTCGCTCACCACATAGCCGTCAAAGCCCCATTCGCCCCGGAGCAGATCCGTCAGCAGGCCTTCATGCTGGCTGGCAAATTCGCCGTTCAGCTTGTTGTAGGTGCACATCACCGTCCAGGCCTTGCCCTTTTTCACGGCGCTTTCAAAGGCCGGGTAGTAAATTTCCCGCAGGGTGCGTTCATCCACCACGGAATCGCTGCTCATGCGGCGGTGTTCCTGGCTGTTGGCGGCAAAGTGTTTCACGCTGACGCCCACATTCCGGCTTTGCACCCCCTGAATGAACCGGGTGGAAAGCTCCGCCGCCAGGTAGGGGTCTTCGCTGAAATATTCAAAATTCCGGCCGCACAGAGGGCTGCGCTTGATGTTCACCGCCGGGCCCAGCACAACGGCCACCTGCTCGTGCTGGCAGGTGTCGCCCAGGTTTTCGCCGATTTGCTGCAGCATATCCCGGTCAAAGGAGGCTGCCGTGGCGCAGGCCGTGGGGAAGCAAACGGCCTTGATGCTTTCGTTCACGCCCAGATGATCCGCTTTATCGTTCTGCTTGCGCAGGCCGTGGGGGCCATCGGACACCATCACGTTCTTTACCCCCAGCCTCTCCACCTGTTTGGTGTGCCAGAAATCCAGCCCGGATAAAAGGGAGCATTTTTCTTCCAACGTCATTTGGGAAACAATTGCTTTGATATCCATTTTGCAACACCTCAAGTGTATTTCATTTCTGCTTCTATTGTACTATATTTATGTGTTTTTTCAAGCCTTTTTTGCCTGGGTTTTCGTTGCCGGGGGGCAATGGAAGAGGGAATTCCCGGTACATCCGGAATGCCCGGCAGCGTTTGCCCCCTCCCGGAGCGCAATTTTTGATGCAGTTATTTTACCCACTATCCAAAGGCCTCCCTTGTGTAAAGGGAGGTGGCAAGGCGAAGCCATGACGGAGGGATTGCAATCCCTCCGTCTGCTGCGCAGCCAGCCCCCTTTGCACAAGGGGGCCT
>JAFSBN010000123.1 GCA_017437265.1 Clostridia bacterium | reverse complement strand
CCGTTTCCTGATATTTTTTATTCCTGACCCAGGGATTTTTCGTAAGCCTTGTTGATGGCGTTCACAACGGCGTTGGAAGAAACGGTGGCGCCGGAAATGGCGTCAATATCTTCCGTGGCCAGGGGAGCCTGCTTGCCAATGAACTGGTCGATGAAATAGGCTTCTTTTACTTGTGTGCCCACGCCTTCGGTTTCCTGGAACTTCTCGTTACCAACGGACAGGGATGTGATTTTGCCATTTGCATCAAAGGTGACATCCACCCACACCGGGCCTTTATAGCCCTTGGAAGAAGCCCCGAACACAGCGCCGGTAACCGGCAGGGAATCCTGGGCAGGCTGCGCCACGGTTTCTTCAGCGGCAGGGGCAGCGGCTTCCAGCTTCTTGTCGTAAGCCTTGTTGATGGCGTTCACAACGGCGTTGGAAGAAACGGTGGCACCGGAAATGGCGTCAATATCCTCCATGGCCAGGGGGGCCTGCTTGCCGATGAACTGATCGGTGAAGAAGGCTTCTTTTACCTGGGTGCCCACACCCTCGGTTTCCTGGAATTTTTCGTTGCCGACGGAGAGGGAAGTGATCTTGCCTTCTGCGTCAAAGGTGACATCTACCCACACCGGGCCCTTGTAGCCCTTGGAAGAAGCACCGAAAACATTGCCGGTAACGGGAGCGGCGTTTTGGGCGGGAGTTTCTTCTGCGGCAGGAGCGGCTGTTTCCTGAGATTTTTCGTAAGCCTTATTGATGGCATTCACAACGGCAGTGGAAGAAACGGTGGCACCGGAAATGGCGTCAATATCCTCCATGGCCAGGGGGGCCTGCTTGCCGATGAACTGATCGGTGAAGAAGGCTTCTTTCACCTGGGTACCCACACCCTCGGTTTCCTGGAATTTTTCGTTGCCGACGGAGAGGGAAGTGATCTTGCCTTCTGCATCAAAGGTGACATCCACCCACACCGGGCCCTTGTAGCCCTTGGAGGAAGCACCGAACACAGCGCCGGTAACAGGCGCAGCATCGGCAGCGGGAGCAGACTGGCCCTTCACATAGCTGGCAATGCGGTTCACACCGGAATTGACGGCGGAAGAGGTGATGGTGGCGGCGGTGATGGCGTCGATGGTGTTTTCGGCGGCGGTATCACCGGCCTTGATCACGCGAAGGGGCGCTGTTTTGCCGGCGAACTGATCGGTGAAAGCAGCATCCTTGGCCTTGGCACCCAGCCCGGCAGTTTCGGAGAAATTGCTGCCGCCTACGCTGACGCCGGTGATTACCAGATCGTTATCGATACCGGCAATCACTTCCACTTCGCCGCCAAACCCCTGAACGGTGGTCTGGGCCACGAAGCCCACGGTTTCTTCGCCTTTCTTGCCTTCGTAGATCCAGTCCAGATTGGCACCGTCGGAAAGGGTCAGCTGGGTGAAGGATTCTGCTTCGGGCAGGGCGGCCTTCCGGGCATTTTCTGCCTTCATGACGGCCTGCTGGTCAATGGGGTCTTTGGTGATCTGGAATGTGCCGCCCAGAACCAGCCCTGCAATGAGGGTGATCAGCAGCAATACCAGAAAGGCAGGGAGTTGCTTTTTCACTTGGTTTTTTCCTCCTTATCTGTCCCTCCCGAAGAGGCGGACAGTTTGGTTTTTTTCATGGCGGCAATAACGTGGGATGCGATCGCGCCGTTGAGAACGCCGGTAATGACGGCGGAGATGAGAAGGATGGGCAGCTGTGCCACGGCCGCCCAGCTGCCAAGCAGCAACCGGGAGCAGGCAAGCTGGCCCAGCATATGCATCACGGCCCCGGATACGCTGACGCCGGGAAGGCCGAATGCTTTAGTTTTTAATAACAGATACATGATGCCAAAGGCCAGCACGCCGCCGCACAAGGCGTAAGCCATGCCGCTGACGCCGGCAAACAGCAGGCCGCTGAGCAATACTTTGAGAAGAAGCAATGCCCCGGCGCTTTTTGTACCCAGCATACACAGGGCGTACATCAGGATCACGTTGGAAAGGCCGGGCTTGATGCCGGGCACGCCAGGCACCAGCACGAACTGCTTTTCAATCAGCCCCAAAATGAGCATCAGGGAAAGCAGCATGCCAAGCAGGGTGATTTTTTTTGTGTTCATTCTGCCTCCCGTTTGATCAAATATCCGGCAGATCAGGATTTTCCGCCTTTTCCACCAGCAGCTCCACATCCACCCGGTTGGGTAGGCACAGGATATGGGTGCCCAGGGAGCGGAGGGGATAATTTTCGCCCGTCACTTCGCCCTGGCCGATGCAAAGCTGATTGTGGCAATTGGCGCTGAGCATATAAAAACCGTCTGCGTCAATATGCACCACATTTTCACAGCCGTTTTCCTGCAGGATGCGGATATCCTGTTCTTTGCCAAGGGGAACTTCGGTATATATTTTGCCGTCTGCCCAGATACGCACCATGCCAAGGGACTGGGTGTTTTTTGTGTTCAGGTATTGCACAAGAAAAAGAGCGAGTGCAGCCAGCAGTACCAGCATAATCAGGAGAAAATCTTTCTTTTTGAACATCAATTTCTCCTTTTTCATCTGGCCGTTGCGCCATGGGAATAGGCAATGGCGTGCAAATTTTCCGTCATGGTGACGCTGCCGTCTGCAAGGACAAACAGGGCACCGGCATCGGGAATGGATTCAATCAGCGTTACGCCCTCTTCATAGGGCAAAAGGAACAGCAGCGTGGACAGGTAATCAGCAAGGAAACCGTTTTCACATACAATGGTGACGGCCCGCAGGTGATTGGCCGGCATGCAGGTATCCGGGTCGATGATGTGGTGATAGCGCTTGCCATCGATTTCCATATAGCGCTGATAATCACCGCTGGTGACCAGAGACATACGGTTTACATAAAATACATCCAGCATATCTCCGCCAAACTGGATGGGAGTGACGCCGTCCGGGCATTGCACGCTGACGCCCCATTTTTTGCGGCCGTCCAAAGGCGCATCGCCGGCATACACATTGCCCCCCAGGCTGATGAGGAAGGAGGGCATTTTGTCTTCCACCACGGCCTTCAGCCTGTCCGCTGCATAGCCCTTGGCCACCGCACCCAGATCCAGCCGGATTTTCGGATCGGCGAAGAAGACGGTTTTCTCTTCTTCGTTCAGAATGATTTTGGAAAAATCGGTGTGCTGTGTTGCGGCCTGCAACGCTGTTCTATCCGGCAGTGCGCCTTCTTCCCGGGCATTATGCCAGAGGGAAAGAACGGTGCCCATGGCAACGTTCACCTTTTCATAGCCGGGCGTTTTTTGCAGGGCCTGGCATTTTTGCAGAAGATCAAACAGCACATCGTCCACCTTTACCGGCGCTTCGCCTGCATGATGGTTCACATACCACAGGTTGTGCTGGCCGGGATAGCTGTTATAGCCGTCGAAAAGCTGGTGGAGATACTTCATTTCATGGGTCAATTCTTCACAAACGGCGTCGAAGGATTCCTGACTGTCGGTATACCCCATGAAGGAAACCACTGTATCGAAATAACCGAAGATGGTTTTGGAATATTTTTCTTCCGCCTGGCAGGGGAGATGCACCGTTGCCAGTATCAGAACCAATAGAAATGAAAACAATCGCTTCATGCGTGCGACCCTTTCTGTTTCCGAATCGTTGGAAGCGTTTTTAACTTATATATATGCCAATGTGTATTATAGCAAAGAAACCGCATCTTCGCAAGAGAAATACGCAATTGTCAATAAAACGCAATAATTCTTTCATAATGGAAAGTGAGTGACATGAAATGGCAAAATCAAAGTAAAAAATGGCAGAAAAAATTTACAAAACATATTGTTTAGAATACAGCGGCTGGTGTATAATATGTTTATAACTTATTTACTCTAAGGAGGAAAATTCTTATGGCTAAGAAACTGATCGTCCTGGTGCTGGCTGCTTGTCTGGTGTTCGGTGCTGTGAGCATGGCTGCTTCCGCCGAAACCATGGGTCTGGGTGTTTATTCCGTTCTGGATGCCGCTTCCAGCGCTTATGTGGAAGACGGCGATGCCTATGACGGTGCCTACACCGTGGAAACCACCACTTGCGCTGTGGTGCTGGGCGAAGGCAATGTGATCGAAAGCATCCGCTTTGATATGACGCAGAACAAGCTGGGCTTTGGCGCTGCCGGTGAAGCCCTGACCGAAGCTGGTTCCGTGTTCGCTTCCAAGGTGGAACTGAAGGAAAACTATGGCATGGTGGCCTATGCCAAGGCTCCTGCCGGCGAATGGTACACCCAGGCTGCTGCTTTTGAAGCTTTCTGCGTGGGCAAGACCGTTGAAGAAGTGCTGGCCTTCGAACTGGGCGAAGACGGCAAACTGGTGGACGCTGATATGAAGACCAGCTGCTCCATCATCGTGACCAGCTTCATGCGTGCGCTGGAACTGGCTGTGGCCAACGCCCGCTGATTCTTTTCAGGGACAATACAAGGGGGAACTGCTTTAGGGGCAGTTTCCCCTTTTTTGTTTGAAATATGTCAGGGTTTGACTTTCTCATCAATGGGGATTATACTGAAAAAGAGGTGAAGAAAATGCAGAAATTTTTGAGCCGTCTGGAATGGAAAATGAACCGTTTTGCTGTTCGGGATCTGATGAAATATATCTGCCTGATGATGCTGGGCGTGTTTGTGCTGGATTATCTGCCGCTGAGAGAAAATGCATCCAATCTGCTGTATTTCAGCCGGGAGCTGATTTTTCAGGGGCAGATATGGCGGCTGATTACATTCATTATCCTGCCGCCCACGGGCAGCTTGATCTGGATCATAATCAGCCTGTATTTTTATTACTTCATCGGTTCTGCGCTGGAGGGAAGATGGGGCAGCGCCCGGTTTACCCTGTATTATGTGATTGGCATTATCTGCAATATTGCGGCGGGGTTCATTACCGGCTATGCCACCAATACCTATCTGAACCTGAGCCTGCTTTTGTGCTTTGCCCTGATGTATCCCGATCATGAATTTATGGTTATGTTCTTTTTGCCCATCAAGGCAAAATGGATCGGTATTGCGGATGCGGTGCTGCTTGTGATCATGTTCCTGCGGGGCGGCTGGAACAGCAGGATTGGCATGGTGCTCTCTCTGTTGCCCTTTTTCCTGTTTCTGGGGAAGGAGCTGCTTTTGCAGATCAAACTGGTCTGGAAGCGGCTTCAATACCGTATTCATGTGAAAAGATAAGAAAAATCGATAAAATCTGTGCTGCCCGGGGCTAAATAAAGCCTTGCGGCAGTTGCATTTTCAGGGCTTTTCCTGTATAATTACTTCTGTTGCCTGTAAAAGAAAAGTATGGGCGATTTGTAACGGAGGAAACAAATGGCAGTGTTTATCGCTGCAGCTGTTTGCTGCGTGCTTTTGTATTTCTGTTTCATGATGCCGTCATTCCGATACAGGGGGACAAAACCCTTTTGCGGAAAGCGTTATTATGCCCACAGAGGGCTGCACGGAAACGGCGTGTGCGAAAATTCCATGGAAGCGTTTCGGCTGGCCATGGAAAGCGGCTATGGCATTGAGCTGGACGTGCGGCTGACGAAAGATGATCGTCTGATTGTTTTTCACGACGATACTCCGGAGCGGCTCTGCGGCGAAAAAAGATGCGTTCGCGCAATACGGCTGGAAGAAATACAGAAGCTTTCCCTGCCGGATGGGCAGAAAATTCCCTTGTTCGGGGATGTGCTTTCCCTGGTGCAGGGAAGAGTGCCTCTGATGGTGGAAATAAAAAGCCACAAAATGGGGGATACAAGGGTTGCCGCAAAAACCTGGGAAGCGCTGAAAGAATATCAGGGCGAATACATGGTGCAAAGCTTTGATCCTTTCCAGCTGCGTTATTTCAGAAAAACGGCAAAGCATGTGGTGCGGGGTCAGCTGGCCCGGCGCTGCCCCAAGGGAAACGGGTTTTCCGTCAGCAGGCTGGTGCAGATGATGGCCGGCAATCTGATGTTTAACCGTCTCAGTGTGCCCGATTACGTGGCCTATCAGCATACGGACACTCAAAAAAGCTGTTATCAAATCATGCGCCATGTTTACAGGGCCCCTTTAGCTGTGTGGACGGTGCGTTCCGTGCAGGATGTGGAAAAGGTGAAAGACATCTGTGATGTGATCATCTTTGAAAATGATCTGCCGGGAAAAGAAGGCGGGGAAGGTTAAAACGGAGATATGCATTTGCCGGAAAAGACGGGAACCGTCTGGAAGCGGAAATCCAAATAACGAAAGGTGACATCGGCAATTGTGCGATTGCGGATGATCATATTGATGCCAATCAGCCCAAAGACGGGAATGAATAAGGAGGAACAAAAAATGAGCGATGTACATGAACACCTGAATAAGACGGTTGTATCTCCCGAAGGTATGCGGGAAATGGAGGAAAAACTCCTGTACCTGATCACCGTGCGCCGTGCTGAGGTTGCCGAACAGATCAGCATTGCCCGCGGCTTTGGCGATTTGAGCGAAAATGCCGAATATGACGAAGCGAAAAACGAACAGAGCCGCCTGGAAGCGGAAATTCTGGAACTGGAAAACGACATCCGCAATGCCATCGTGATCGATGATGCCAATGTGTCCACGGATGCTGTGAACGTGGGTACCGTTGTGAAGGTGCTGTTTGTGGAAGACGGCGACGAAGAAGAATATACCATCGTGGGTGCCCGTGAAAGCGATCCCATGAGCAATAAGATCAGCAACGAATGCCCCATGGGCGCTGCGCTGCTGGGCCATAAGACGGGCGAAACCGTCAGCGTGGATGCTCCTGACGGTGCATACCAGCTGAAGATTCTTGGCATTCGCCGCTGATGAGACACACAAGAAATGAGGAATGATGGAAAATGGCTCAGGAAATGAATACCCCTTCCTTTTCTGAACAGGAACTGATCCGCCGGGAAAAGCTGGCTGCCCTGCAGGCTGCCGGCCAGGATCCTTATGAAATTACCCACTATGACGTGACCCACTACAGCCAGGAAATTATCGAAAATTTCGTTGATGATGCTGAACCTGTTACAGTTTCCGTGGCTGGCCGTATGATGAGCCGCCGCGTGATGGGCAAGGCTTCCTTTGCAAGCCTTTTGGACGGTCAGGGCAATATCCAGATTTATGTCACCCGTGACGATCTGGGTGAAGATGCCTACGCTGCTTTCAAAAAGAGCGATATCGGCGACATTTTCGGCGTGAAAGGCATTCCCTTCCGCACCAAGACCGGCATGGTGTCCATCCATGTGAAGGAAATGACACTGCTGAGCAAATCCCTGAAGGTGCTGCCTGAAAAGTTCCACGGTCTGGTGGATACGGATCTGCGCTTCCGTCAAAGGTATCTGGACCTGATTGTGAACCCGGAAGTGAAGAAGAACTTCATCGTCCGTTCCAGGTTCATCAAGTTTATGCGCAATTATCTGGACAATATGGGCTATATCGAAGTGGAAACTCCGGTGCTCAACACCATCGCCGGCGGCGCCACGGCCCGTCCTTTTGTGACCCATCACAATACCCTGGATATCAACATGTATATGCGTATCGCCACCGAGCTGCCCCTGAAGCGGCTGATTGTTGGCGGCATGGATCGGGTGTACGAAATTGGCCGCATCTTCCGCAATGAAGGCATGGACCCCATGCATAACCCTGAATTCACCTCCGTGGAGCTGTACCAGGCCTATGCCGATTTCCATGATATGATGGACATCTGTGAAGGCATCATTTCCGGCGCTGCCAAGGAAATTCTGGGCACCTACGAAGTGGAATGGATGGGTGAAAAGATCAACCTGGCTCCCGGCTGGCGCCGCATGACCATGGTGGAAGCGGTAAAGGAATATGTAGGCATTGATTTTGATGCCATTTCCGACGACGCTCAGGCCGTGGCCGCCGCCAAGGAAAAGGGCGTGGAGCTGGCAGAAACCGCAGACAAAACCTGGGGCAACGCCCTTTATGCCTGCTTTGATCAGAAGGTGGAAGAACATCTGATTCAGCCCACCTTCATCACCATGTATCCTGTGGAAGTGTCTCCGCTGACCAAGCGCAGCCCTAAGGATCCCCGGCTGACCGAACGCTTTGAAGCCTTCATCTGCCACAGCGAAATGGGCAATGCATATTCCGAGCTGAACGACCCCATCGACCAGCGCAGCCGCTTTGAAAAGCAGCTGGAACTGCGTGAGCGGGGCGACGATGAAGCGGAAATGCTGGATGAAGATTTCCTGAACGCTCTGGAATACGGCATGCCGCCCACCGGCGGTATGGGTATCGGTGTGGACCGGTGCGTGATGATGCTCACCGGCAGCGATACCATCCGTGAGGTGATTTTGTTCCCCACGATGAAGCCGCTGGACCGCTGAAACCCTTATAAATCAACGGGTTTGGGGCTTTGAAAAAGAAAAAACGCCGCGTTTTACACCAAATTTACACCAATTGAATTTTTCCTGATGGAAATTCCGAACTGAATATTCCAAGAAAGACACTTTTCAAAATGATGAAAAGTGTCTTTTTTGATTTTATTGATGTTATTAGCACTGTGCCGCAAGAGGGCAAAAAGTAACAAGAGGCCACTGGAAGGTAATCGAAAAATGGACAATAAGTATACTTCAATTGCGATTGTAACATTTGTAAAATTTGGTAATTTTACAGATGGGAGGTTGACACCGTTTATTGTATTTACTATAATTCAATTATTAAGATTGTGTAACAAATGATTGACTGTATTTGGTTTAGTTGTTGTGAAAATAGAATGGAGTGAAGTTGTGTGAGGCGGGAAGAAATGTTGAAACGAGTTAACCATACAATGAAACACATGATCTTGTTTTGTAGTTTTGCATTTATGCTTTTTTTAACTCCAAGAGGAATTGCAATAACAGAACAAGAGTGGAATGAAGGATGTTGGGACAAGACATCGAGAACGATTCAGCTGTATGAAATTAGATATGGAGATAATAACGAAGTTATTAGCTTACCGATCGGAACCTTAGAAAGCGGAGTTTATATTCGTTCAGGAGAAATTGACACAGTAAATGGATGGATGCAACTTCGCTTTTGTCGTAATGGAAGCATTCAATCAATAAGTGAGGAGGTGTGCATATGAAAAAAAATGGATTATGCAAATTAGCTATTAAATTTTTACTTGTTATGGTATTGATAACAAACTGTTTCATAGGATATGCCGAAACATTGGATGAATGGAATCGTTCATGCAGGAATAAAACAGTACGCACTACACCTGTTTATGCCATTGGAGATTCACAATGTCTAAAAGAGCCTGTTACTACAATACCGGCCAATACTTATGTAAAAGTTCATTCCGGTCCAGAAGGAATAGTTGGAATTTATTACAGAACATCGGACGGAAGTTCTGGAAACGGCTGGACACATCGAAGCAATTTAAAATTCGCAGTAGTTGGTTTTATCAATGAAGACGGTTTTGCTGACGACATGCACGAATTGGATTTTAGAGATAAATATGGATATATTCCGGCAGATGGCAATGCCGGAAACTTAAATGCATCAGCAAATGGAAGTGCCAGTAATCCTTCCACATCCAAGCCCTCTTCTCCATCCAGCAGCAAGAAAACATCGTCTGCCGCAAAAGAAACAGTGGTTGTCCGTCATGGCGATGAAGCGGTGCAGCTGGCACGGCTGGGTGTTGCCACCAGCGCGGTGCTTCTGAACGGCGAAGAAAAGGTAGTCCCCACTTCCGAGCTGGACTTTGGCAGCACTGCAGAGAAAGAAAAGCAGGTGGCGGTGATCCACGCCCCCAAGACTGGCAAATGCACCCTGCGTGCCAAGGCATCGGACAGCAGCAAAGCTCTGCAAAAATGCAAGGCCGGCACTGTGGTGATGGTACTGGAATATGGCCGGAACTTTTGTAAAATCAGCGATGACGGTGACGTGGGCTATGTGCAAACCGATTGTCTGAAATGGTACGATGCCGAAACGGAGGGCACGGGCCTGCTTTCCTACAATGGCCGTACCACCGGCAGCACCACTATCAATGTACGCAATACCTCCTCCGGCGACAGTGCCAAGATCGCCGAATGGCCCACCGGCACGGAAGTGGAAGTGTTCGGTTTGGAAAAGGGCTGGTACGAAATTGAATATGATGGTATTCATGGTTTTGTAATGGAAAAGTACCTCACTTTACAAGATTGACAGAGTTTCTGCTCTCTGATGATTGAAGGGGTGATGTAGTAATGAAGAAAATACTCGCAGCATTATGTTTTCTTTTCTTGATAACTACTGCAAGTGCTGAAGGACGGTACTACACGGAAGAAGATATTCTGCAAATGCAGAACCAATATACCATCGGCTGTCTTTCGCAGGCACAGCCCGGAGAAATATCTGCCCGGCAGGCAGAGGAAAAAGCCAGGGCTGCCATGGATCAGGCCGGGGATGTGCTGTACGAAACCATCAAAGTAAATCTGGTTCAGTGGAAGGATGGCCATCGCTCTTATGTGGTTTCTGCTTTTGCGGAAGGCCAGATGTCGCCCTATCGGGATATGTCCATAGACCCAATCAGTGGTGAAGTAACGGCTTACCATGCCCGGAATACTCATGAAATTGAAATGGAATGGCAAAGCCTGTACGGGTCGCTTTCCGGGTGGGAGCAAATGGATCTTGCCCTGTTTGATGCGCTTTACCGTTCCGCAAGGAATGTGTATTGTATGCCAATGTCGGGACACTTGAAGAAAGAAGAGGCCGTACGCATGGCGCAGGATGCGTTGATCCAGCAATATCCTGATGCGGATAGAAACAGGGATGGCCTGGAAATGATCAGCCACATGCGGTACGAGAAAGGATCTCACGATATTTTTTCTTGGGTATGGTATGTCATATGGCAGCATCCGGAAGAGGGTATGATCTATCAAGTGATGATTGACGGAGTAACAGAAGAAGTGCTGTTTGTTTACGATAAAAATCATCCCAATAATCTTGGGTAAAATAACATTTCATTAAAATTATCTATATAGGGAAGCCGCTTTTTGCATAGAAAACGCCCTCCTTCCCAAAGGGAACCATTGCAACAGGAAATAATATCATTTGAGCAATCTGGGAAAACGAGAAGGGATGCAGGCCTAATTGTGCCACAATTCAGTACCGGATGAGATGTTGCAACCGAAGAAAAAAGATGGTACAATAAGGGGGATTTGATGGCCGAAAGGGCAGAAGAATAAGGAGCTGCTTTTGATATGCGCATTTCTACTCCTGTGAACAAGCAAACATTGAAGCACCATCTGGATTACCATGGATGGAAGTATTTGCTGCTGGTTGTTCTTGCGGTGTTTGGCTGGTGGCTGATTTATGACATGACGGAGCCCCAGGCACCGGAAGACAAGCGGATTGATATTTTTATCCAAAGCGAAAGTACGGCGGATGAACTGATGCGCAGCTTTACCGATAAAGTGTGGCAGGATGCTGTGCCGGAGATGGAAGAAGTAAATCCCTACATGATGCTGGTGAGCGATGAATACAACGCCACCATGATGATGATGGTGCATGTGGCGGCGGCAGATGGGGATATTTACCTGATGGACGAATCCTATTTCAAGCGGTATGCTCAGGAAAATATTTTCATCCCGCTGGAAGGGCTGATTGCAGAAGGCCGGCTGAACACAGAGGGGATTGACCTGACAAAGGGCTATGTGGATTGTGTGTCCGGCTATGATGATGACCACAATCCCAATGCCTGGGAGAAGCATTTGTGCGGCATCCCTATGGAAAGCCTGTATGGCTTTATGACGGAAATGCAGGTGGATAACCGGAAGATGTATGCCTGCATTGCGGTGAATAACGGAAACGATGAGAACGTGATCAAATTTTTTGACACTATGATTCAATATGGCCGGGGCGAAAAGCCGGACTGGATGCAAAACTGACAAAACAAAGAGAAGGGCAAAATAAGCCCTTCTTTTTTTGCGGCGATGTACAGCAAAGGAACAGACGGTGCTTTGACATGTGCTTTATGATTTGATATAATAATATATTGTTGGAAGCCGTTTGCAGGCACCCGAATGGGCCTGACGGGCTGAAGACAAAAATAATTTGCGTAGGGCATCCGAACGGAGCCTGAACGGAGGGAAAAAGAAATGAATACCAACAAGAAACTGAAGAACATGGTGCTGCTGGCTGTCTTTGTGGCGCTGATCTTTTTGCTGGGGCAAACGCCGCTGGGGCTGATTCCGCTGGGATTTTGCAATGTGACGATTCTGGTGATCCCGGTGGCAGTGGGCACCATGTATATGGGGCTGAAAAGCGGCCTGTTGCTGGGCCTTGCCTTTGGGGCTACCAGCTTGGTTTCTGCATTCATCAAGCCCAGCGCACTGGTGGCCACGCTGATGGCAGCCAATCCCTTTCTCACCATTGTGATGACCATTCTGCCCCGGCTGTGCGTGCCGGTAACCATTTATCTGGTGTATAAGTTGATGGCTGAAAAGCGGCCTCATGTGGCGGCTGCGGTTTCCGCCGCCGTGGGTTCCCTGACCAATACGGTATTGTACCTGGGACTGATGCTTTTGTTCTATGTGATCTGCGGCATTGACAACACCACGGTGCTCACCACCATTGCAGCTGTTGCCGGCGGTGCCGGCCCTGCGGAAGCTGCTGCTGCTGCCATCATCTGCCCGCCTGTGGTGGCTGCGCTGAAAAAAATGCGCTAAACATTCTGAGAGGAAGATAACGAAAATGATTCTGACCATGGATATCGGCAATACCAACATCAAAATTGCGGTGTTTGACGGCCCGGAAATGGTGCACTACTGGCGTCTTTCCACCACCCGGAAATATACCAGCGATGAAATGGGCGTGATGATCCATCACATGTTCCAGCATAAGAAGATTGATCTGAAAAAAATCGAAGGAATCATGCTGTCTTCCGTTGTGCCCACGGTGAACTTTACGGTGGAACACATGTGCCGGGATTATCTGGGCATGGAACCCATGGTGGTGGCCCCGGGTGTGAAAACCGGCATCGATATCAAATATGAAAACCCCAGAGAGCTGGGCAGCGACCGTATCTGCAACGCCGTGGCGGCCCATACCCTCTATGGCGGCCCCTGCATCTATATCGACTTTGGCACCGCCACCACCTTTGGCGCGCTGGATGAAAAAGGCGCGTTCCTTGGCGGATGCATTTGTCCCGGTGTGAAGCTGACCAGCGAAGCGCTGGTTTCCGGCACGGCCAAGCTGCCTCATTTTGAACTGGTAATGCCCGATTCCGTCATTGGCAAAACAACCATTGCCAATTTGCAGTCCGGTGTGCTCAATGGCTATGTGGGCCAGGTGAATTATCTGGTGAACCAGATGAAAAAAGAGATGGGTTATGAAAACATCAAGGTGATTGCCACCGGCGGCATGGCCCGGATGATTGCCGAAAAGGCCGGTGTGATCGACGAAATTGACGGGCTGCTGACCCTCAAGGGCCTGCGGCTGATCTGGGAAAAGAATCATCCTGCCGCATAAAGCGGACGAAATAATTCGGGAGGGAAAAGCGTGAAGAAAAGGGGTCTGTCCTTTGGCAGCGTTCTGACCATCCTGCTCACGGCCGTTGTGCTGGCGGGCTGTGTGATGGTTTATTCCGCTTTTCATTCCGATGCGGATGTGCCCATGCGGGCCCAGAAAATGGCCGGGCTTTTATCCGATACCTTTATGGGGTATACCCCCCAGCCAATCGACAGCAATGTGGTGGTAACGTCGGTTACCCAGGCTCCTCAGCTGCAACCCTCTGTGCCGCCTGTGGCGCCCACGCCTACGGCTGCACCTGAAGATCAGGAAATCACCATCACTCTGGCCGGTCTTGCTTCTTTTGACAGCAACATATCCGCAAGCGCCTATAACAGGCAAACCACAGTGTGTGAATTCCAACCCGTATTCAATGGAATAGCAGCGTTTTCTGATGTCGATGTATGTATCGCTGCGCTTCCCCAGACGCTGGATGCGTCGGAAAAGCAGTATACAGACGACAGTGCACAGCCTTCTGCTGCGTTGGCATTGCGGGCGGCCGGGTTTGATACGGTGATCCTTTCGCCGGATGCCATGCTGAAAGAAGGCGCCCAGACGGTGGCAGATACGGCGAATGCTCTGTATCAGAATGGACTTGTGTCCTGCGGTGTGAATGCTGAACAGGCAGCTCAGCTGCAATGGATCATCAAGGGAAACATAAAAGTGGCGTTGATCGGCTATGCCGAAAGCCTGAGCACAAAAGCCGCCAACACATTGCAGACGGCGGCCGGGTTTGGTATGCTGCCGGCGAAAAACATGGCTGAACTGGTCTCCCTGATTGCGCAGGCGCGCACCCAGGGAGCAAACTGTGTGCTGGTGTATTATTTCTGGCAGGATACGGAAGTGAGCCAGGTAACAGAAGGTATGCGAAAGGCTGCGCTGGAAGTGACGGCAGCCGGCGGCGATATCATTGTGGGTGTGGGCGTGAAAAGGCTGCTGCCTGCAGCGTGGCTGAGCACGTCCGACAATGACGGCATATCCCGCCGCGGGCTGGTTTTGTATTCACTGGGCAGCCTCATGACGGAAAGCCGGGATGCATATGATATTGCCGGGGCTCTGGTGCATGTGAAACTGAAGCAACAGGGGAGCAGCATGATAATCACCGACCTTTCCTATACCCCCACCTACATCTGGAAGCAAACCATCAGCGGCAAGGAGCAATATCAGGTGATCCGGAGCGATCAGGCACCGCCTGCACAAATGAACGAAAACCAGCGGGGGGTTATGAGCCGCAGCCTGGAAAGAACAAACGAGAGCCTGCAGGATACATTAAAACTGTTTGCAGAAGAATAAAAAAGGAGACCGTCTGAATGACGGCCTCTTTTCTTATCATCAGGTATTGCAGCGGCTGCAGGAATTGCAATTGCCGCAGGTGTTGCAACTGTTGCAGGTGTTACAGTTGTTGGTGAAACTGTTTTCATCACAAAGGGTGGCCGGAGGGAAGAGGGGCAGGCTGAAGAATTCATCGCATACACTGTCAGCAAATTCCTCGCAGGGAGGGATGTTGCAGAAGCCGTAGCTGGGCACCAGAATTTCCACCTTGGCCAGCACTTTCAGCACGATGGTGACACAGATGGTGAGCTGGAAGGTGTTGTTGCCAAGATAAGTGCCGGCCACGCATACGGCGCTGGCCATGCCTTCCAGGGTAAAGGGGACGATGGATTCATCGGGAACGGCCAGCAGAACATCCCGGCTGACGGTGATCACGCCCTTGCCGATGTACTCGATGCAGCGGCTGTCGGTAAAGAGGATGTCAATGGGGATCTGGATATTGCCGCGGACCCTGGCGAAGCAGGGCCGGTCGCACAGCCTCTCTACGGACAGGTTTGTGATATCCACATCCATGGTACTGGAGCGGCAGGATTCGAAGGTGATGGGGGGGACAGGGGCAGATGTAGGGGTGACGGTTTCGGTTTCGTTGCCGCAGCAGGCATTGGCATTGCAGCAGCAGTTATTGACTACCTGTGCATAGCTGGTGATGGTTACGTCCACGCCGGTGAGCTGTTGCTGCTGCAGGCAGCTGTCGTACACCCGGTGCACCTGGATGCAGATTTTCTCGTTCAATCCATCCAGAACATTTCCGTTTACAGTGCCGGGGCAGCAGGAGGGATTGGCGTTTTTGTAAGAGTAAAAGGACATGAAGCAGCGCCTCCTTTTTGATTATACGCCTGAAGCGTTGATGGAGAAGGCGGCGGGCCGGGCGGCCTCTGCCTTCATTTTCAGGTTATGTGAAGGAGAGGAAAGCGTGCAAAAAAACCGCTCTGCCTTTTAAGCAAAACGGTTTTGCGGATGCCGGTTAATGCTTTTCGATGAAATAGCCCTCGATGCGGGGATACATCTTCACGCCGTCCTCGCTGATAACGCTGTAGGTTGCGGAGGCCATGCCGTAAAGCACGCCCTGATCACCGGGGGATACCAAGGGGTCTTCCGTGAAGATGACGTAGCAGATGCTCTTATAATTCTCTTTGGATTTTTCCAGAGCGAACTGCACCACCCATTCGGCGTTGTTTTGTGTCACTTCGACCACATACCCTTCCTGTTCCACCAGTTTGCCCTTGTTAGCGGCTTTGGAAAGGTTCTGGTAAGTGTAGGTTTTTGCTTCGCTTTTCAGCCGGGAAGAGCGTTCCGTATCGGTATAGCTGCGGGTGGCGTAGAAGGTGAACAGCCGCTCGTTCATTCCCTTTTTGGTCACTTTCAGCAGGATGGTGTATTTGCCTTCGGCACTGGTATCAATTTTGAAAGAGAAATTCTGGGACGTGGTGGTTTTGGTATAATCAATGGGCCCGGTGACGGAAACCTGCGTGGTGGCGCCTTTTTCAGTGGAGCCGGAGATGATGGTTTCATCGCTGAGGGATTCGCCGGGGACCACGTCCAGTTCCACCGCCAGCAGCCCTTTCTGGAACGTGACGGAGAACATACGCTGGGCAGCAATGCAGCCTTCCTTTTCGGCGGTGACGGTAACGGCATATACGCCCTGGGAGGGCAGCGTCACCTTAAAGGAGAAGGAGCCGGAGGAGGAAGCGGTATCGGTATAGGTTTGTGCAGTGGATGAGCCAAAGGACATAACCGTTGCGGTGATATTGGCTTTTTTATCCGATACGCCTTTTACGGTGAAGGTGGCTTCGCTGGTTTCCTGGGGAGGAGCGGAAGTGAAATTCAGCTTAATGGGCAGATCGGGCATGGGCAGGATGCGGGTGAAGCGCAGGGATTTCATGATTTCTTCCAGCACTTTTTCATCGCTGCTATTTGCCTTCTCGCCATACACCTGCATGTCCAGGGTGATGGTGTAGCCGTTTCGGATGGTGCGGCGCTGATAGCCGGTGCAGGAAATCTGGCCGTTTTCACGGAGGGTGTAGGCGGTATGCAGGAAACGGAGCACATCGTTGCTGTATTTTTGCCAGGCGGCCTTGGAATAGGAATACCCCAGCACACCGTAGGCGGTGCCGTTGGTGTGGGATTGACGGAATTCCTTGCGCATATCGTCATCCTGCTCGTTCAGGTCAAAATATTGCTGGGCGTCCCAGTTGTTCAGGGCAGTGACAACAAAGATGCGGTTATTTTTCAGGTCATAAGCTTTCAGAAGAATGCCTTCATTTTGGAAGGAAGCCACCGTCATATCATAATCATCGCCCTGGCTTTCAATCCATTCACGGTTGGCAGAAAGATTATAGGGCGTGAGCACCTTGTCAAAATCGCTGTTATCTACTTCAATAGAAAAATAGCCTTCGGAAAATGAATGGGTTTCAGCCAGTGCCACAGGCGCACAGAAAAGCAGCAATAAAGCCAGAAAAAACAAAAATTTTCGCATCGGGAAGCCTCCTTCCATAAAAACAAACAAAATAACAGAATATATTATAGCATAAATATGTGTTCATTTCAACAATAAAGCGTTGGCGCGGAGCTGAGGAGAGTGCACAGATTGTAAATAAATAAGGCAGGCAAATTTGCCTGCCTTATGGGAATATTTTTGAAGGAATCAGAATTCAGCGCTGCCGGTGGTGCGGGGGAAGGGCAGCACGTCACGGATGTTGGCAACGCCGGTGAGGTACATGATCAACCGTTCGAAGCCCAGGCCGAAGCCGGCGTGGGGGGCCGTGCCGAACTTGCGCAGTTCCAGATACCACCAATAGTTTTCCCGGCCCAGGTTCAGCTCGTCAATGCGCTTTTCCAGCACATCCAGGCGTTCTTCACGCTGGCTGCCGCCAATCAGTTCGCCAATGCCGGGCACCAGTACGTCCACGGCGGCAACGGTCTTGCCGTCGTCGTTCTGGCGCATATAGAAGGCCTTGATATCCTTGGGATAGTTGTACACGCATACGGGGCAGCCGAAATGCTGTTCGGCAAGGTAGCGTTCGTGTTCGGTCTGGATATCCATGCCCCAGAATACTTTGTATTCGAAGTCCTTGTCGGCCTTCTGCAGGATATCGATGGCTTCGGTATAGCTGCAGCGGGCGAACTTGCTGGTGGCCACGTGCTGCAGCCGTTCGATGAGGCCCTTGTCCACAAACTGGTTGAGGAACTGCAATTCTTCCTGTGCTTTTTCCAGCACATCGGAAATGACATAGTGCAGCATATCTTCCGCCAGTTCCATATCGTCTTCCAGATCGGCAAAGGCGATTTCGGGCTCGATCATCCAGAATTCGGCGGCATGACGGGGGGTGTAGCTCTTTTCGGCACGGAAGGTGGGGCCGAAGGTGTACACATTCCGGAAGGCCATGGCATAGCATTCGGCGTTCAACTGGCCGGAAACGGTGAGGGAAGCGGGCTTGCCGAAGAAATCGGCATTTTCTTGCACATTGCCCTTTTCGTCCCTGGGCAGGTTCTGCAGATCCAGCGTGGTCACGCGGAACATTTCGCCGGCGCCTTCGCAGTCGCTGCCGGTGATGAGGGGCGTGTGGACGTAGACAAAATTCCGGCTGGCAAAGAAGGCGTGGATGGCCTGGGCAGCCAGAGAACGGATGCGGAAGACTGCGCTGAACAGGTTGGTCCGGGGACGCAGATGTGCCTGGGTGCGCAGATATTCCACGGTGTGGCGCTTTTTCTGAAGGGGATAGGAGGGATCGGACAGGCCCACCACTTCCACTTTGGTGGCGTGGATTTCAAAGGGCTGCTTCATTTCGGGGGTGTGCAGCAGGGTGCCCACGATGGTAAGGGCGCTGCCCAGGGTGGTTTTTACTACTTCTTTGAAGTTTTCAAGGGATTCATCGCACACGATCTGCACGTTTTTGAAGAAAGTGCCGTCATTGAGCTCGATGAAGGCAAAAGCCTTGCTGTCCCGCAGGGTGCGCACCCAGCCGGAGATGGTGACGGTAGATTCGTGTTCGGGGGTTTGTTTATAGAGCGTACGGATATCGTATTGCATGATGGATGTTCCTCCGTTTTTTATTCAGCCGCACGGCCAAGCAGGGCGGCGCCGATGATGCCGGCTTCGTTGCGAAGCGCAGCCAGCTTGATTTCGGAATAGGGCAGGTTTTTATTGAGAATATAATTGGGCACCTTCCGACGCACAGCGTCCACCAGGAATTCGCCGGCGTAGCTGACACCGCCGCCCAGCACCACCATATCGGGATCCAGGAACTGGATCACGTTATTGCAGGCCATGGCCAGGTAATCGGTGTATTGTTCGAACACCTTTACGCCTACGGGGTCGTTTTCCTTAGCGGCATCGATAACGGTTTTGGCGTTGATGCGATCCGCATCGCCGTTTACCTTTTTCATGATGGCGCAGTCGGGGTTTTCCTTCACGGCCTCTTTCGCCATGCGGATGATGGCGGTGGCGCTGGTGTAGCGTTCCAGGCAGCCGCGGTTACCGCAGGAGCACTGTTCGCCGCCGGCCACCAGAATCATATGGCCCAGTTCACTGGCCACGCCGTGCACGCCGTTCCAGGGCTTGCCGTCGATGATGATACCGCCGCCAACACCGGTGCCCAGGGTGAGGAACACGCTGGAAGAGCAGCCCTTGCTGACGCCGGCATAGCTTTCGGCGAGGCCGGCTACAGTGGCATCGTTGCCCACGTAAACGGGTTTATTGATGTATTTCTGCAGTTCGGTACGAAGGGGGATATCCTTCCAGCCAAGATTGGTGCAGAAGATTACATTGCCATCTTCATCCGCACAGCCGGGGATGCCGATGCCGATGCTTTTCACGTCGTTATGGGTAAGGCCAGCCTTTTGCAGGGCCTTATCGGCACACACGGCCATATCCCGGATTACCTCCTGATAGGGGCGGGTGTGCAGCGTTTTTGTGGATGCTTCGGCAACGATTTCCCAGTTTTCGTTGACCACACCTACGGCGATATTGGTACCGCCCAGGTCCACGCCGATATATACCATAATGAATCCCTCCGTCTATTATTTGGGCATGTTCAGCCCCATCATTTCGTTCAGACGCCTGTCCAGCTCCTTGGCGGCGGAATAGCCCATTTTCTTCAGGCTGAAATTCCGGGCGGCCACCTCAATGATGATGGCCAGATTGCGGCCGGGACGAACAGGCAATACCACCTGAGGAATGCGCACATCCATGATGGTGGTAAAGTCTTCCGACAGGCCGAGCCGGTCATAAGCCTTTTTTTCTTTCCAGTGTTCCAGATGGATCACCAGATCAATGGAGCGGCTCATCATAACGGAACCAATGCCATACATGGCCCGGATATCGATAATGCCGATGCCGCGGATTTCCATGAAATGGCGAATGGTTTCGGGGCTTTCGCCCACCAGACGCTTATCGTTTACCTTGCTGATATCCACCACATCGTCGGCAACCAATTGGTGGCCGCGCTTGACCAGTTCCAGTGCCGTTTCGCTCTTGCCAACGCCCGATTCACCGGTGATCAGGATGCCTACGCCGTATACGTCCACCAGCACGCCGTGCATCGTGGACCGGGGGGCCAGCACACGATTTAAGTAGTTCATGGCATTCACGGTGAATTTGGTGGTCATCTCTTCACTGCGAAGCAGGGCCACGTCGTGGGCCTTGGCCAGGGTGACGATATCACCGGGGGGCAGCATGCCGCGGCAGAATATGACGCAGGGGATGGGGTAGGAAAAATACTGTTCCAGCCTGGTCTTTCTTTCCTCTTCGGAAAGGGATTCCAGGTACGTCATTTCCACCAGCCCCACAACCTGGGGCCGCTCGTAAGCGAAATGTTCATAAAAACCAACAAACTGCAGCCCCGGCCGGTTCAATTCCACAGAAGGGATATCCCATTCTTCCCGGGATGTGGGAGAGAGCACCTGCAGGTTCAGCGTTTTGATAAAATCCTGTACTTTTACCAAGAAAGCACCTCCATCCTTTCAGCGATGCGGTTACCAATTATTATAACGCCGAAAGCGTTGTTTTGCAAGGCTTTTCAGGGATTTGGGGCAGGAACAAATTCCTGCAGGGCGCCGATGCCCGGCTGCCAGGGCTTCAGCTTCATTTTTGTTACGTCATACTGAATGGCAGAAAGGATTTTTGCCGCCTCCGTTTCGTCGTTAATCAGCACCGGCTGGTAATTGTTGTATTCCCGGGTGCCGGACATGTGGGCGGGAATGATGTTCAATTGATGACCAAGATAAGTGCCGTCTTCTTCAAAGGAAAGGGTGAAGCGGGCGATATAGGTGCGGATGGATTTTACTTCCTTGTTGCCGCCAAAGACGAAATTGCCCAGGCTCCAAAGGGTGGTTTTCCCTTCTACCGTGCGCAGGCCCTGAATCACATGGGGATGGTTGCCCACCACAATATCGGCGCCGTTTTTCAGGAACTGATCCGCCATACGTTCCTGGTTTTTATCGTGACGGGCATCGTATTCCACGCCGCCGTGGAGACAGGCAATCACCACCTGGCAGCCTTCTTCTTCCTTCAGTTTCCGGATGGTTTCTTTCATTTCAAGTCCCATACCTTCCTGCCACCACCAGGAGATATTGATGGACACAAAGCCGATTTTAGCATTGCCTTTTTCGTAAATATAGGTGACGTTATCGTATTCGGTGGAGCCGAACCATTTGATATCCAGCGCATTCAGGGCCTGAATGGTAGAAAGATAGCCGGGCTGGCCATAGTCGATCACATGATTATTGCCCAGATAGCAGGCTTCAATGCTGCTTGTGGGCAGCATTTGGGCGTAAGAGGTGGGGGAGCGGAAGGTGTAGGTTTTCTTGGGGGCGATACCTTTTTCGGAATCGTGAAAAACGCCTTCCAGGTTGATGATGGTTAAATCATCTTCTTCAAAAAGGCTTTTCACATGGGCAAAAGGATATTCCAGTCCATTCTTTTCCACAAAGGACTCAAAAGCGGCGTCCCGTCCCCGCAAAAGGGGCGTATTGCCAAGGGTGCAGTCGCCGGTGAAGGTGAGCGTTACCTGAAGTGGCGCTTCATAGAGCGTGACAGGGGTATCTTCGCAAAGGGCGGGGGTGACGGCTATCAAAAGGATCAGAACAATCAGCAGCTTTCGCATAAACAGAATTCCTTTCTTTATCCTGCATCTATCTTACCATGATAAAAAAAGCGGTGTCAATTGCTATTTGTGCGGATGAAGATGAAATGTGAGCGGATTGACAAAAAAGAACAGATGTGGTATTGTATGTGCAAGAACCAAACCAAATGTTCAAGGAGAGAGTACGTATGAAAAAGATTTTTGCGGTTGTTCTGTGCCTGATGATGCTGCTGCCCGCATTTGCCATGGCAGAAGCCGTGCCCGCCGAAAACTGGGTGACGGTGGATCTGGGTGATTTCACCATGAATATGATCGATACCGATATTCTCCAGCGCGGCGAAAAGGCCGAAGGCCAGCTCATTTTCATCGCTTATCCCGGCTATGATGAAAACGACGCCAGTCACGATAACATGAACTGCGCCTGGACTTCCGATACCATGGAAGGCATCGAAGAAGCCACGCAGGACGATATCAACGCCTTTGCTCAGCAGGTGCTGGATTCCATCAAGGACCAGACGGTTGCTCAGGGCCTGGCCGTGGAAAACGAACAGCTGCTCAATGCTGTCTATGAAGATGGCTCGCTGATCGTTTACTACTACATGGAATGCGACTATTCTGCCATGGGCATTGATCTGCAGACCCAGCTGTATCAGATGCAGATCTACCTGATCACCGATGACGGCACCTACATTTTCTCCCTCACCTCTTCCACTCCCGATGGCGTGCTCAACCAGCTGAACAACTATTTCGCCACCATCCAGTTCAAGAACTAAGAAATGGTTCACAAAGGCCCTGCAGCAAATGCGGCAGGGTCATTTTTTTGCAATGAAAAACACATCCGCCGAGGGTGACGGATGTGTTCTTTTGTTATATGCTTTCCGCAATCTGAAGCACCTTGGCAAGGGTCAGGGAGTTTGCCTTATCCTGCAGGAAAATACCGGCGCAATAGGCAGAATGGGTGTTCCATGAATCGGTTACTTCATAAAAGTGAGAGGCAATGCCAAGAGAAAGTGCCTTTTCGTGGAAGGCCCGTGCCTGTTCAATGTTCACCAGGCCATCGTGTGGACTGTGGATAATGTACTGCCGGAAACCGTGCTTTTCATGCAGTTTGCGGATGGGTTCGCCTATCGTCCATTTAGTGGTATCGTTAGTGTTGAACAGGCCTTTGAGCAGGATGCGCAGGGTGCCTGTCATGGGCGGAGAAAAGGCGAGCGGGCCAGCCAGGGATATGAAAGCATCGGGCAAGTGCAGGGACGGGGCAAATGAAGAAAGCATCTGCACATCGTAGCACAAAAGTGCACCCAGATGCGCCCCGGCGGAAGAACCCATCACAATGATCTTATCGTAGGAAAGATTTTCTTTGGCAAGGTAAGAGCCGATGGCCTGATAGCCGGAGTGAACATCGTCTACGATTTCGCAGTAACGGGCTTTGGGGGCCTTGCGGTAGCCGGGCATGATGCAGTCAAACCCTTCCAGTGCCAGTTTCTGGCCGATGAAAGCATGAAGCTTTGGAGAATTGCTGTTCCATCCGCCGCCGTGGTAGTAAATAATCAGCGTATTTTTCCTTTTGCAGGGGGATGGAAAATGGAGAAAGTACTGGTCTTTTCCGCCAAAGTGGATTTTTTTAGGTTCGATTTGCTTGCGATATTTCAGATAAGGAAGGGTAAACTTTCCGTAGCTGAAATACTCCCGCAGGGTATCGTTCATGAGAAACTCCTCTTTTGTAAGTTATTTTTCAGGCCGAACAAGACCGATGGCCTTTGCCGCTTCCATTACCACCAGCGGTACCAGAATCAGCCCCAGTGCGATCAGGTACAGAGGAATGGGCAGCAGCACAAGAGAGAAAGCGTTACGCACCGGCGTGAACAGCACCAGACAAACCAGTAAGATGGAGGAAAGCACAGCCAGGTTCAGCTTTTTATTGGTGAAGAAGCCAATCTTGAACAGGGAATGATTGGAACGCATGTTGTAAGCCTGCACCACCTGGGAAAGGGCCAGCACCATAAAGGCCATGGTACGCCCGCCATCAATGCCCAGGGCATTTTCACCCACTTTATAGCCAATCAGGGTGAGGAGAGCAAACATAACACCCTGCAGCACGATGCGGATGCCCAAACCATTGGCAAAAATGCCTTCGTTCTTGGGCTTGGGCTTCTTTTCCATCACGTCTTTTTCCACATCTTCCATGCCCAGAGCAATGGCGGGCAAGCTGTCCGTTACCAGATTGATCCACAAAAGCTGCATGGAAAGCAGGGGAGACACATGCCACATCAGCATGGCCGCAAATACCGTGATCACTTCGCCGATATTGGTGCCCAGCAGGAAACCGACCACTTTTTTGATATTGGCGTAAATACCACGGCCTTCCCGGACGGCATCCACGATGGTGGCGAAATTATCGTCGGTGAGGGTCATATCTGCAGCGCCCTTGGCCACGTCCATGCCGGTAATGCCCATGGCACAGCCGATATCGGCGGCCTTCAGGGCCGGGGCATCATTGACGCCGTCGCCGGTCATGGAAACCACCTGACCTTTCCGCTGCCAGGATTTGACGATGCGGATCTTGTTTTCGGGGGAAACACGGGCGTAGACGGCAATGCCTTCCACCTGAGCATCCAGCTCGGTGTCGGTCATGGTGTCCAGCTCGCTGCCGGTGATGGCACGGTCACCTTCTTCCAGTATGCCCAGTTCCTTTGCAATGGCGGAAGCAGTGACAACATGGTCGCCGGTGATCATGACAGGCTTGATGCCGGCCTTGCGGCAGACGGCCACGGCTTCCTTGGCTTCAGGCCGGGGCGGGTCAATCATGCCCACAAGGCCCAGGAAGGTGAGCTCTTTTTCGATGGATTCAGGGGTGGCGTTTTCAGGGATTTTGTCCAGTTCACGATAGCCCACGGCCAGCACGCGCAGGGCATTTTCGCTCATACGGTTGACGATTTCTTTTGCTTTTTCCAGATCGCCCTTCACGCAGCGGCTGGCCATCATGTCAAAGGCACCCTTTACGATGGCGATGGTTTTGCAGTTTACGGTATTGATGGTGGTCATCAATTTCCGGTCAGAGTCAAAGGGAAGGGACAGGGAACGGGGGTTCTGATCATTGATCTGTTCCTTTTCCATGCCGTTCACATGAGCGGCATAGACGATGGCGGTTTCGGTGGGATCGCCGATGTGCTGCACGTCTTCGCCGTGGATTACGATGGAAGCGTCGCAGCAAAGGGCACCGTAGAGCAACAGTTGCTTTATCGCATCGCTGTTGTTATCGCTGATTTTTTCGGTATCCTCCATGCCATCCACCCAGGCCTGGGTAAGGGTCATGCGGTTCTGGGTGAGGGTGCCGGTTTTATCGGAGCAGATAACGGAAGCGCTGCCCAGTGTTTCCACCGCAGGCAGACGGCGGATGAGGGCATTTTTCTTTACCATCCGCTGCACGCCGATGGAAAGCACGATGGTCACAATGGCAGGCAGGCCTTCGGGAATGGCGGAAACGGCCAAAGACACGGCGGTCATGAAGATTTCCAGCACCGGAATGCCGGAAGTGAGGCCTACAATAAAGATGATGGCACAGGCCAGCAGCGCCACAAAGCCCAGGTACTTGCCCAGCTGGGCCAGCTTTTGCTGCAGGGGCGTCTGGGTATCGGTTTCGCCTTCCAGAAGATTTGCGATTTTGCCCATTTCGGTATCCATGCCGGTGGCGCATACCACGGCGGTACCGGTGCCGTAGGAGACGGAGCAGCCGGAAAAGATCATATTGGTCCGGTCACCGATGGGGGCTTTATCAGGCAGCGTGGCATCGGCATCCTTTTCAGCCGGAACGGATTCGCCGGTCAGGGCGCTTTCTTCGCATTTGAGGCTGCTGCTTTGAAGCAGGCGGGCATCGGCCGGCACAAAATCGCCGGCTTCCAGGCGGATGATATCGCCGGGCACCAGCAAACTTGCGTCAATAATGCTTTCTTCTCCGTCCCGAATCACCCGGGCATGGGGGGCAGACAGATTTTTCAGTGCATCCAGCGCTTTTTCGGCCTTGCTTTCCTGCATTACGCCCATGACGGCGTTGAGGATGACGATCAAAAGAATCAGTGCGGGTTCAAAAAGCTCGCCCCAGTTTTTCTCTGCAATCACCACCGCAAAGGAAATGATGGCGGCGGCAATAAGGATGAGAATCATCACATCCTTGAACTGATCCAGAAAACGCTGGAGCATGGTTTTTTTCTTTGCTTCCTGCAGTTTATTGGTGCCGTGTTTTTCCAGACGGGCTTTTGCCTCCTGAGCTGAAAGCCCTTGAGTCTGGTGGGAGGAGAGGGAAGAGAGGAGTTCCTGTTTGTTCATGCTGTGGGGTGTCAATGTACGTTCCTCCAATGCTTTTTGGGATGAAAATGATTATAGCAGATATTTCCTTTTGCGGCATGCCACAAGGGACAGATGATGCAATGCTGCCGCTGAAATGTCATTATGATATGCCAAAATGTCGGAAATCATGACTGAAAGTAAATGATGCGACCAAATTGGCCGCATCATTTGTTTTGAAAAGAAAGGGGCTTATTTGCCTGCGTTTTCAGAGATGCCGATGCCAATAAGCTCGTTCTGCTTTCGGTTGGTGATATCACCGTAATTACCGCTCTTGTTGATTTGTTTGCCCATGAAAATCATGGTGGAGGTGGCACCGCCGTCCAGGTTCAGGGCCACTTCACAGCCCAGCTCTTCCATCTTTTTGCCCATCCAGACGCAGCTTTCGCCCTTGCTTTCGCTGATGCGGCTTTCCACCATCAGGCACACATAGTGGCCTTTTTCCACCATACCGATGGCTGTACGGGGGTTGGGCGTGGAGCCGAACTCCTTGGAACGGGGAGATACTTCGCCGTTTTCCACCAGAATGGGCCCGAAGGCCAGGGTGTCGGTGGCACCGGTTTTCAGCATTTCATCGGCGGTCATGGAACCGTTCAGGAACACCTTCATATCGCCGTCGGGGTAGAAGGCCAGCACATCCAGAGGGGGATAGACGGTGGAGGTGCTGCTGCGGGGCAGATCGTAGAACACTTCTCTGTCGCGGATGATGAGGCCCTTGGGATAGGTGTAATTGACGTCCTTATCGTGCTGACGGGCTTCACGGTAGATGAAGTAGTCAGAATTGATGGCGAAGACCAGTTTGTGCTTCAGGGCAATCTCATCTGCCAGGGTCAGCTTATAGTGGTTCTTATAGTTTTCTTCGTCCCAGGGGTAAAGATCAAACATTTCGCTTTCATCCCGGGTGAACACACGGGCTTCATACCAGCGCAGGGGCTGTTTTTTGCTGTTGGTGCCCGTTTTGCGTTCAATCTGGATGCGCAGGGTCTGGGAAGCGTAAAGCCACAGGCCGTTTTCTTCATCTGCCAGCACAAATTCTTCTTCGCCTTCGGGCAGGAAGCCGTTTGCGGCCAGGCCTTCAAAGGAAGGATGGATGTATGCGGAATCCTGTGCGGCTGCAAAGCCGGCAGGGACAGCGTTTTCCGTTTCGTTAACGGCGGCCTGTTCTGCCTGTTCACCTTCTATAATGGGCACAATGGAAATTTCGGGTGCCTGCGTGAACTGAACGGGTTCCTGTTCCGTGGTGCCGGTGACGGAAGAATAGGTGATCTGGGTGCCGTCTTCGTCGGTGAAGGACATATCCCCAAGGTCCGGCCCGGTGATGGTGGTGACATTCATGGGGGCCACGGTTGCATTGCCCTTATTTTGCATGTACTGGCTGATGAGGGCGGAAAGGTCGGTATTGCTGCCGGTGATGGCAGAAGCCGGTGCCACGGTGGCTTCGGGAGTGATGGAGAAGGAAGGCGCTTGTGTTGCCTCTGGAACGATGGAAACAACCGGCACATCCTCCGTTTCGGGAACGATGGCAGCAGCCGGCGCTTCCGTCACTTCGGGCTCAATCACAACGGGAGCCTGGGGAACGGGGGTTTCGGTTGCCTTGGGAGCGGCGGCAGATACCAGCAGGAAGGGATCGTCCTTTGTGCCGGTGCCGTTTTCGATGATCAGCTGGGAAAGATCCACATACACGCAGGGACGGACGCCCAGGTCCACATTGCCGCAGGGCACGGTGCCCAATTTTCCTTCGTTCATGACACGGCGCTGCTGATGGGGATGGTCCTTGGATTTGTTGCGGCTCAGCCAAGGGCTGTATTTATTGCCATAGAGATACAGACCAATGGATTTGGCATAATCAGTGCCCTTGCACAGGCGGGATTTATTATCGGCGAAGCCATAGTTCTTGTTGCGGATATCGTCAATCTGGGGCAGAGTGACCAGCGCACCGTCTTCCGTGCGCTGCAAAAGCACCTGCTGCTCAGCGTCTGTGAAAGCACGGTTCATAAAATCTGTCTGCAGGTAAGCGTACAGGTCGCTTTCTTCCCATTTCATATCATAATAGGCCTTGGTATCCAGATGCACATAATGCACATCAATGATATATTCGGCCAGCAGGTAAGCCTCATTTTCCTTCACTTCCAGCACACGCCAGAGGATGGGGGCTTCATTGCCCTGGGCATCTTCAGGGAAGGTGCCGAAATGGACATAGCTGTAGCCGCCTTGTTTTTTGTTATAGCCGTGGATGTCTTCCGCTGCGGCGCAGGTGAAAAGCAGCAGCATGGCCAGCAGGCATACCAGACCTTTTTTCAACATACGTTTTTCCTCCGTAAATTGGATTTCATATTATTATACCAAAGAATGAAATAACTGACAAGGGAAGCGGTGCTTATTTACATTTGTACGGCATCATACATGAATGAAACTGACGCCCACGATGGTGAACACCAAAACAGCAATCAGTACGGCGGCGTGCACTGCGTTTCTCTTTTCGCAGGGGCGGCACAGGGCAAAATAGCACACCGTGCAGGGCAGCACATCCACCACATACCGGGCACCCAGCTGATAGCCGCCGAAGGTGCGGTGCAAAAGCAAAAGGAAGATGTGCAAAACCAATGTGCCAAGGGCAACGGCCTTCATCCATGTGAATTGTTTTTTGAAAAGATCCACGATTGCCTGAACCAGCATCAGCGTGACGGCAGGACAGGCAATGAAGAGAGAATAACCGAAGCCGTTGAAGGTGTATTTCGCACCGTCAAAGGACAAGGGGGAGCCAAACAGGAAGGTTTTTGCGTTATTGGCCACATGATTCAAAGAAAACTGAACGCCGCCCTGGAAGGAAAATTCCGGCAGGTAATTATGGCCGAATTCCAAAGGATTGCCAAATCGGACAAAATTGAAAACGGCAATGCCGGCAGCAACGCAAAGCCCGAGGACAGTGCCCGGAACAAGACGCTTTACCGTGTCCTGAAAGCCGTAGAGGGCTTGTCTTCGCTGATAAAGATACACGCAGTAAAGCAGGGGGCCGTACACTGCATCAAAAGGCCGGCAGCAGACGGACAGGGCGTACAGAAACAGGGCGGGGGTGGGCTTTCTTTTTACCATCAGCATCACAGACAAGCACATCAGCCCAAAGGCCAGCATCTGTGCCTGATACCACACCGCCCCTTCCAGCATCATGGGAAGGGCAGAGGATGCCGTGGCCACCAGATAGGCAAGGATGGCAGAGGCGGGGCGGCTGTTGCCGGCATGCTTGAGGGCAAAATAAATACCCAGACAGCCCATCAGGGCGTAGATTTTCACCAGCAGGTTGTCCGGCGTATTGGCGCCGAAAAGGAATGTGAGCGGGAAAAGAATGACACTTGGCAGCGGCGGGAAGGAGACATAGTATTGCCCTTCATAGATGGCCAGTTCCAGCCAGGGGTAATCTTGGGGCAGGTGAAGGGTGCCGCTTTTCCAGGCCAGGGCCTGGAGGGTGTAGGTGTTATAGATGGAGGGTGCGGAAAAGCCGGTGCCCAGCAGAACATGCATGCACCACAGACTGCAAAGCACACAAAGCACCAGCAGTGCCGGATAGCCGTCCAGCTTTTTCAGCCAGGAGAAATTATTCTTCTTCACCGTCTGTTGCATGGAAAAAATCCTCATTCAAAACTGCATGGGAAAGGATGCGTGCTTCCTGGCTGTTGAGGGGCGGCAGCGTCCGCTTCACCCGGCGGTATTCGCCGTTCTTTTTCATTTCCCAGGCTTTGCGGTTATCGTGAAGCTCATCTTCCAAAGAGGCAATCACACGGTCGCGCAGCTGTTCATCCAGCACCGGGAACATGATTTCCACCCGCTTATCCAGGTTCCGGGGCATCCAGTCGGCAGAGGAGAGGAACACCTCGGGATGGCCGTCGTTATAGAACACAAATGCCCGGGAATGTTCCAGGAAGCGGCCCACGATGGAGCGAATGTGCAAATTCTCATGACCTTTCACCCTGGCACAGCAAATGCCCCGGACAACCAGATCAATCTGCACCCCGGCATCGGCGGCCTTATACAGCTTTTCGATGATCTTGGGATCCACCAGAGAGTTCATCTTGGCCATGATGCGGGCGGGCTTGCCGTCCCGGGCGTTTTCTTTTTCGCGCTTGATCAGCTGGCCCAGCTTTTTGCGCAGCATGGTGGGGGACACCACCAATTGCTCCATGGGCATTTCTTCAAAGCCGGTGATGGAGTTGAAGAAGGCACCGGCATCCCGGCCAATTTCTTCGTTGCAGGTGAGCAGGCCAAAGTCGGTATAAAGCTTGGCTGTGGAATCGTTATAATTGCCGGTGGCCAGGTGCACATAGCGGCGCAGGGTGTTTTCTTCTTTGCGCACGATAAGGGTAATCTTGGAATGGCATTTCAGGTTGGGAACGCCGTAGAACACATGGCAGCCGGCCTTTTCCAGGGCCAGGCACCAGTTGATATTGTTTTCTTCATCAAAGCGGGCACGCACTTCGATCAGCACCGTTACCTGCTTACCCTGCTGGGCAGCCCGGGACAGGGCAGCCACGATGGGGCTTTTGCCGCTGACACGGTAAAGGGTTTGCTTGATGGCCATCACGTCCGGGTCATCCGCCGCTTCGTCAATCATGCGCACCACGGGATCAAAGCTGTCAAAGGGATGGTTGAGCAGAATATCCCCTTCCCGGATGGCATCGAACACAGGACGATCACCGGTCAGCCGTTCGTTGATAAAGGGGGTGTAGGGGGCAAAGCGCAGGTCATCACAGCCTTCCAGAGAAGAAAGCTGCTTCATGAAAAAGTCCAGGTTCAGGGGGCCGTTCACCTGAAACACAAATTCATTCTGCACATCCAGGTATTTTTTGATGCGGGTAAAGAGGCGGTTATCGCAGCCTTTTTGCACTTCCAGCCGAACCACCTTGCCCCACTTGCGCTTTTTCAGGTTTTTGCGCATTTCCACAATCAGGGTGTCCACGTCACTGTCGTCGTAGACAAAGTCGGTGTTCCTTGTGAGGCGGAAGGGCATTACGGCAATGGGGGATGCGCCGCCAAAGAGACGGGAAGCAAACAGTGCAACCACATCTTCCAGCAATACGCCCCGGGCCCTTCCGATGCCGTCGGGCAGCATGGTGATGCGGGGCAGCTTGGTGGGCAGGGGGATGAGCGCCATGCGGGGGGCGCCGGTGCGGGTGGCAGGGGGCAGCAAAAGGGCAATGTGCAGGCATTTGGCAGCCAGCAGCGGGAAGGGACGCTTATCGTCAATGGCCCGGGGGGTGAGCAGGGGCTGTACCTGGGTATCGAAATAATTCGACAGCCAGGCCTTCTGTTCATTATTGAGGTCCCTGGGGGAAAGGATATGGATGCCGGCCTGTTTGAGTGCGGGCAGATATTCGGCGTTCAAAAGCAGATACTGCCGGGCAACCTGAGATTGCACCTGGGGCAAAATGGCGGCCAGCTGCTCCTGGGCCGTCATGCCGGCTGCGTCCACCTTCTTTTCACCTGCGTCCACACTGCGCACCAATCCGCCCACCCGGACCATGAAAAACTCGTCCAGGTTGGAGGCGCAGATGGAAAGGAACTTGCCTCTTTCCAGCAGCGGGTTATCCAGATTACAGCTTTCTTCCAGCACACGGCCGTTGAATTTGATCCAGCTCAGTTCCCGGTTGTAATACTTGCTCATAACATTCTCTCTTTCTGTATGTGGGGATTTAGTATGTTAATTTGGTGGTGAGGGTGATCTGGGTGACGGCGGGGGTATTGAAAAGGCGGATAGGCGGCAGCCCTATCACGGCGGATGTGCCAAGGCCGGGGGAGATATACTGGCCGATACCCAGTGTGTAGGAAAGGCCGGTAACGGAAGCATCATCAGGGAACCAGCCGTTATTGCCAAGGCCGGAAGATGCAGGGGCTTTCAGAGCGCCCACCAGAGGCAGCCGCCATTGGCCGCCCACATAATGGCCGGACAAAATCAGCGCAATGGAGGAAACATAGCTTTCGTTATCCGTTTTGAGAAACTCTACCAGGTTTTCCATGGCATCCTTTGTGAGGGGATGATGGGAAAGGGCGATATGGGTATCGCCGGTGAGCATTTGTTTGCGTGCCTGGCGGATGCGCTCCAATTGATCTTCCTGATAGGCAACGGCTTCCAGCGCCGCTTTCTTTTCAGGCGAATCCGCTTCTTTTTCCAACGTTTCCCTTCTTTCACGCAGGGCGTCTTCCGTACCCTGTGCGTCCAGGGAATACACCCGTTCAGGGGAGAGCCAGAGGTTATTGGCACCGTCGGACAAAAGCACCGGGGCATCCAGATAAATGGCACCCATTTCTTCCGCCGCCTGCACCCATTGTGCCTTGGGGCTGTCCCCCTCGTGAGGCGTGGCAATGATAGGGGCTGGATCCTCGTCCCCGGGAATGAAATAGAAAGGGGTGTCCGGGAAAAGATCGATCAGCTCCAGAAAAGCGGTATAGTCGCCGTTTTTATCCACGGCATCGCCGGTGAAACAGACGATATTGTATTTGGCATCTTTCAGCGTATCCTTCAGCCGGGACTGCGCAGGCCCGAAGGAGATGCCGTGCAGATCGGAAATGTGCAGGATGCGCAGGTTTTCCGCCTGCTTGGGCAGGGTGGGAATGGTGACGGATTGCTTGAGCAGCGTCACACGGATATTATTGATATAATTAAAAGCCACAATGGTGACTGCAAGGAACAACACAACCACCAGCAGGGCAGCGAAAAAAGGATGCTTTTTCCGGCTGGGAGCAAAGATGGGATCCCGTGAGCGGCGCATAGGAGGCTCCTTTCAAAAAATGTTACATCATATTATATATGAAATTACGGTTTCTTGCAATGAGAAATGAACCGCTTTGCAGGAATTTACAGGTTTTTTGCCGAAAATAGGATCAACTGTTATGTTGCAGGGGAGTAAAGAAGAAATGGCAAAGAAAAAGACCAGTTTTGTATGTTCTGCCTGCGGTGCGGAAAGCCCCCGGTGGATGGGCAAATGTCCGGAATGCGGTGCATGGAACACCATGGAGGAAACCATGGTGCAGGAAGCGCCGGTGCAGAAGGAATATAAACAGCGGGGCGGCCTGGGCAATGAAGCTGTGCCCCTTTGTGATATTGAAGCCGGGGCACATGTGTACCAGAAAAGCGGCATGGACGAATTGGACAGGGTGCTGGGCGGCGGCATTGTGGAAGGGGCGCTGATGCTGGTGGGCGGCGATCCCGGCATTGGCAAATCCACATTGCTTTTGCAGGTGTGCGCCCATCTTTCCAAAGAAGGCAAGCGTGTGCTGTACATCAGCGGCGAAGAAAGCGCCAGGCAAATCCGCCTGCGTGCCCAGCGGCTGGGGGTGCAGGAAAGCCATATGACGGTGTTGACCGAAACTGCCATGGATGCCATTGAAGAAAAACTGAAGAAAATACAGCCGGATTATTGCGTGGTCGACTCCATCCAGACGGTGTACCGGCCGGAAATGGGCAGTGCGCCCGGCAGCGTGAGCCAGGTGCGGGAAAGCGCAGCGCTTTTGATGCGCTATGCCAAAACGGAAGGGTGCGCCATGTTCCTGGTGGGGCATGTGACAAAGGAAGGCAGCCTGGCAGGGCCCAGGGTGCTGGAACACATGGTGGACGTGGTGCTTTATTTTGAAGGCGATCATCAGCACGAATACCGGCTTTTGCGTGCGGTGAAAAACCGCTTTGGTTCGGTGAACGAACTGGGCATTTTCGAAATGACGGGCACCGGTATGCATGCGGTGAAAAATGCCTCAGAAACGCTGCTTTCCCAGCGTGCCAAGGGTGCCAGCGGCTCCTGCGTATTTTGCGGCCTGGAAGGCAGCCGCCCCATGCTGGTGGATATTCAGGCGCTGGTGACCCAGTCCTTCTACCAGGTGCCGCGCCGCACGGTGGACGGCATGGATTCCAGCCGGGTGATGCTGCTGCTGGCGGTGATGGAAAAGCGTGCACGGCTGAAAATGTATAACAGGGACGTATTTATCAATGTGGCAGGCGGCCTTTCCCTCAATGAACCGGCCGCGGACCTGGCCCTTTGTATGGCGGCGGCCTCTTCCTATTGCGACCGGCCGGTGCCGGCGGACTGGGCCGTGATGGGCGAAGTGGGCCTGGCAGGAGAAGTGCGGGCCATTTCCCAGATGGAAAGAAGGGCTGTGGAATGCCTGCGGCTGGGCTTTACTCATATTCTGTGTCCCCGGGATAACCTCAGGAGTATGGAAAAAATGGAAGGGGTACAGTTCCATGGGGTGGATACGGTGGCCCAGGCCATGGCAGTAATGGATCTGATGCCCGGAACATAAGTTTTTTACAGTTGTTATAGTTTCATTACCGATTTGAAACAGTTTTTACATTATTTTCTTGTATACTAAAGCATATTCAATGGTGGATGATGGCAAAACTGTCGGTGCAGGAAAAAATCGTGTTTACGTATGTAAAACATGCCTGCATATGTAACAAACGGCAGGGAAAAATCGTCCAATAATTGAAACATGAATTTATCAGTCATTCATGAAGGGAGAATAATGATATGAAACGTTTTTTGGCAATGATGCTGGTATTGGCCATGCTGCTGCCTGTCAGCGCGATGGCAGCCACCCGCACGCTGAAGCTGGGCCAGAGCGGCGATGACGTGAAGGCCGTGCAGGCGCTGCTCAAGGGCTATGGCTATTATAGCGGTGCAGAAAACGGCGAATTTGACGTGGCCACGGCTACTGCTGTGAAATCCTTCCAGCGGGTCAACAGGCTGGCAGTGGACGGAAAAGTGGGCCCCAAGACGCTGGAAAAGCTTAACAGCGGCAACGTGGTGGATGTACAGGGCGTACAGTCCGCTCTCAAGACGCTTTCCTATTACGACGGCGCTGTGGACGGCAATTTCGGCACCCTGTCCGTAAGTGCGCTGAAGGCGTTCCAGAAGGCCAACAAGATCGACCCTGCCAACGGCGTTCTCACGGCCGAAACCCTGGCTGCCCTCAATAGCAGTGATGCAGTTGCCAAGCCTGCCAACACTATGGTCAGCGGCACCCTTTCTTCCGGCTCCCATGGCGTGGCGGTGGAAGTGCTGCAGCAGGATCTGAAGGCTACTTACTATTACTACGGCAAGGTGGATGGCATCTTTGGGCCTGAAGTGACTCAGGCTTTGAAGGCTTTCCAGGCTTCCACCGGTCTGAGTGTCGATGGCAAATACGGCGCCAAGAGCTATAACGCTCTGCATAACCGCACGGCTTCCATTTTCAACGGCGGTATTCCTGCCCGCACCCTCACTTCCGGCGATCATGGCTGGGATGTGTATGTGCTGCAGCAGAAGCTGAGCAATATGAATTATTCTGTTTCCATCAACGGTCATTATGACGAAGCCACGGTGAACGCCGTGAAGAAGCTGCAGGCGAAAAACCATCTGCAGGAGGACGGCAAGCTGGGTGCAGACGAAACAACACGTGCCGCCCAGTCTGCCTTTTCGTCAT
>JAFSBN010000122.1 GCA_017437265.1 Clostridia bacterium | reverse complement strand
GTCAGGGGCAGCGCCACAAAAAGCAGCATTTTCAAAAGACGTTTGTCTTCTTCACCAAAGGACGCCTGTTCATCCTTCCCCCGGAAAAAGAACGCAGCCGCCACCATTAAAAACAGCGGCACCATGGCCAGCAGATGGGCGTCCACCGTAAAGCCGCACGCAAAAGCGCACAGGGCCGGCAGCCACATCATCAGTCCAAGGCCAAGAGCCATCCCCACCCAGGCCTTTGCAACCATATTTTTCTTGGGCAGCAGGAAAAAGCTGATAGCCACCCCTGCCCCTTCAAATAACAAAAAATACACAAGCGCCAGCATCTTCTGCCTCCGTCTGAAATTCAATCAATTCATTATAATGCATCCAGGGGAAAAAGGCAATTTTTCATTGCAGAAATTCATCGGTTGTTTACACAAAAGGGGAAATATGCTATACTTTTGATGAAAAAAGGAAGGAAAGCTGGTGCGTTTATCCATGCGCTGCGGATGCCCCGAATGCGGCAGTTTCATGATCCATGCCGAAAGCGATCATGCCTGCGTGTGCCCCGAATGCCTGTATCGCTGCTATGCCTGCCAGGGAACCGGCACGGCATTGACAAGAGAAGCGGTGCTGGGCATGAAAAGAATGACGGAAATCAAAACAACAGAAGAACGCATGCAGGACGCACGTAATCAGGACACATAACCATGCTGAAAAAAAACGATCAGATCACGGTGGATATAGAGCGCTTCGGCGCCGAATGCGGCATTGCCCATCTGGATGGCATGACGCTTTTTGTGCTGGGCGCATTGCCCGGGGAAAAGGTTGTTGCCCGGGTGCAGAAGGTGGAAAAGAAATATGCCTTCCTCAAAACGCTGGAGGTCATTTCATCCCATCCTTTGCGCACTGCCCCTGCCTGCCCATATTATGAGAAATGCGGCGGCTGTGTATGCCAGCACATGGATTATTCCCTGTCATTGCAGATGAAAAAAGAAAAGGTACAGGATGCCCTTTCCCGCATCGGCGGGCTGGATATCCCTGTCCCCGATGTGCTGGGCATGGAATCCCCTTTCCATTACCGCAACAAAACTGCCCTGCCCGTGGGCGAAAAAGAAGGAAAAGTGCAGATCGGTTTTTATGCCCCCCGCAGCCACCGCATTGTGGATGTGGAAAAATGCCTGATTTCCAAAGAAGAAAGCAATCTGGTGCTGCAAACGGTGCGCAGCTGGATGGAAAAATTCTGCATTGCGCCTTATAACGAAATCACCCACAAGGGCCTTGTGCGCCACGTAATGAGCCGGGTATCCAAGGCCGGGGACGTGATGGCCGTCATCATCGCCACCGTTCCTTCCATGCCCCACACCCGGGAGCTGATCGCCATGCTCAGGGCCCAGGTACAGGGGCTCAAAAGCGTGTACCTGAATGTGAATAAGCGCAACGACAATGTGATTCTGGGACTGGAAAATCACCTGCTGTTCGGCGAAGAAAGGATGCAGGACACCCTGCTTGGCCTTTTCTTCTCCGTTTCTCCTCTTTCCTTTTTCCAGGTGAACCCGGTGCAGACGGAAGTGCTGTACCAGACGGCACTTGATTTTGCCGACCTGAAAGGAAACGAAACGGTGGCCGATCTTTACTGCGGCGCCGGCACCATTTCTCTTTTGCTGGCCCAGAAGGCCAAACAGGTGATCGGCATTGAAATTGTCCCTCCGGCCATTGAGGACGCCAAAGAAAATGCAAAGCGCAACGGCATTGAAAACGTGCAGTTTTACGCCGCCGCTGCGGAAGACTTGCTGCCAAAACTGGTACAGCAGGGGCTGAAGCCGAACACGGTAATGCTGGATCCGCCCCGGAAAGGCTGCGAGGAAAAGGTGCTGGAAAGCATCTGCCAGTGCGGCCCGGAAAAAGTGGTGTACATCAGCTGCGACGTGGCCACCCAGGCCCGGGATGCCAAATACCTGTGCAGCCATGGCTATAAAGCCGTAAAATGCCAGAGCGTGGACATGTTTTGCCTCACCGGCCATGTGGAAAACGTGCTGCTGTTTGAAAGGGAGTAAAGCGCATGAGTGCATTTGCATCCATTGAAGCGGCAAGAGAATATTTCAAAAACGATCTGTTTGCCATGAACGCCGGCATCACCCTGGACGAATTATGGGAAGGCGGCTGTGTATGCTCCATGCCCATCGGTGATATGCACAAAAACGCTGCCGGCGGCGTGATGGGCGGCGCCATTTTCACCCTGGCGGATTTTGCCTTTGCTGCAGCCAGCAACAATATGCACCGCACCACCGTAGCCCAGCAGGTGAGCGTGAATTTTTTAAGCGGTACCCGGGGTTCCCGGCTTTTTGCCCGGGCACAATGTAAAAAGGACGGCAAAACCACCTGTGTCTACAATATTGACGTAACGGACGATCTGGGAAAGGATATCGCCCAGTTTATCGGCACCGGCTATAAGCTGTAAACAGGAAGGACTGCAAAACAACTTGCAGTCCTTTTGTTTTGCTTATTTCAGGTACTTGGCCATCATAAAGCCGGTCTGGCCATTGACAATCACATGGGCCCATTCGCCGGTGAAGCCCATCAGGATCACCTTGGTGCCGTTTTCAAAAAGGCCCAGGGATGCAGAATCGGTGCTCTGTGCCGAGCGCAGGTGAAGATTGCCCACCGGATTTGTGTTATGCACCTTCATCACCGGCATAACGGAGGCAGGATTCTTCTCCGCTTCATAATTCAGGAAGGAATTATCCATATACCCCTGCAGGCCGCATACCGATACTTTCACCCATTCTTCGCCCTTGTCGTTTTTCTCAACGGCCCCGTTAATCACCACCTGCACCCCGTTGTAATACTTGCCCAGGGAGCGGCTGTTTTTATCAGGGGCAACGCGCAGGTTCAACCGATGGGCAGGGTTGGGGTTATTGACGGCAGCGGTATATTCATTCAGCTTCAGGGGCCATGCTGCCTTATCGTGGTAGCCCACGGGGCCGGTGAACACAAAGGGCTTTTCGGTAGCCTGGGGATAAGAGGGCATCGGCGTAACGGTGGGCGCCAGGACGGACGAAGCGCCGATGGATATATCGCTCAATTTCACTTCCCATTCCATGCCGCCGTAGGTCACAATGGCCTGCTGGTCCTTCAGCCCTAATACCGTCAATTTTGCATTCCAGGGGGCCGTGGCAATCACCGTGCTTCCCACAAACAGTTCCAGCCGGGCTCCGTTTTGGTTGATTACACGGGCATCCGGCGCACAAGGGGTAACCGGCGTGGTCGGCAGCACCAGCTGGTTCATCTGCACATAGCCCTTTTCACCGGCCATGTACACATAACCCCATTCCCCCTTCGTGTGGGTCAGTATGCCCACGGTGCCGTTGTAAAAACGGGCCTTCACAGGGGAAGATGCGGCAGGCTCGGTATACATCACCAGCATGTTGGTGGAAGCAGGGCCGCAGGCTGTCCGGTACTCATTGCCGCCGACGGCCGCAAAGCCCTTTTCTTCCGGACTCATGGAAACAGTTCCGTCTGCCAGGGAAGGCACGGCCATGGCCGCCGCCAGCACAAACGCCAATACAAATGTAATCCATTTTTTCATTTTCTTTTTCCTCCTTGATTTGGGGTACACCTATCAGACGAAACCAAAATGACAAATGTTGCATAACCTGCCGCAATTTACAATTGTAAATAAAAAGCCGCATGCATCCGGCATACGGCTCCTATTTTATTCTGCCATCTCTTTGAGTGTATCCCCCGTCAGACGATACACCGTCCATTCCGCCATGGGACATGCACTGAGGGACAGGTAAAAATCGATGCTGGGTTTATTCCAGTCCAGACAGCTCCACTCCATCCTGCCCAAGCCCCTTTCCAGCGCAATGCGTGCCAGCTCTCTGAGCAATCCCTTCCCGGCACCTTTTCCCCGATAGGCCGGCTGTACATACAAATCCTCCAGATAAAGGCCCGCCCGGCCCAGAAATGTGGAGAAATTATGGAAAAACAGGGCAAAGCCCACCGCTTTTCCATCCATTTGGGCAAACAGAACCTGTGCATGTTTTTTCTCAAATATCCATTCCTTCAGCCCATCTTCCGTGGCCACCACCTGATCTTCCATCTTTTCATAGGCCGCCAGTTCCCGAATAAACTGCAATATCAGCCCCGTATCTTTTTCATCAGCAAAGCGAAATGTGATCTGTGCCATGGCGCATCTCCCCTAATATTATTCTCTTTTATTATACGCACTCCCCCTTCCCCGGAAAAGACGGGTTTTGTTCCTGCGCTGTTTTTATTGCATCCTTTTTTTCTGCAGGGTATAATGATGTGCGAATAACAATTTTTGTTTCAATCAGAATTATGCGGGGTATACAACATGCAGGTATTACTGGGCACCACCAACCCTTCCAAGGTGGAGCGGTTCAAGAAACTGCTTTCAGGATGCGATGTGACGTTTCTGACACTGAAGGATCTGTCCATTACCGATGAACCCGAAGAAATGGGCCAAACCCCGGAAGAAAACGCCCGAATCAAGGCACAGTTTTACAGTCGTTATTTCGATACCGTGATCTGCAATGATTCCGGGCTGTATTTTGACGAACTGCCCCTTTCCGATCCCCGGCAGCCGGGGCTGAATATCAGAACGCCCATGGGCAATGCCCGGCTGAACGATGAAGAAATGATCACCTACTACAGCCGTCTGGTGAAGGAGCTGGGCGGCAGAGTGCATGCCTATTATCTGGACGGCATGGCGGTGTATCACAAAGGGCAATTGTATTCCTTCATGGATGCCGGGGCCGCCGTTCAGATTGGCGCTTTTTACATGGTGGATGCCCCTTCCCCCCTGCGTCATCCCGGCTGGCCGCTGGACAGCCTGTCCATCCGCATGGAAGACGGCGGCTATTTTGTGGACAAGAAAAAGGAAGCCCCCCAGAAGACGGAAGACAACATCATGCTGGGGGCATACAAACGCCGCCTGTCCGCCTTCCTCAAGGACGCACTGGGACTGGAAAGCCGATTGCAGCTGGTGAAGGCCGGCCCTGCATACCGTCAGCAAATCACCGAAATGCTGGATGAATGGTTTGCCCGGGAAGACCATATCACGCCCTATGCAATTACAAAAGCGGATTATCACGATTTTCCCGCTTATCTTGCTTCCCTGGAAGCCGGGCCGGACGACCCTCTGCTGGTGCCGGACAGTACTTTTTTCTGTCTGGATACCGTCCGGGACAGGATGGTGGGCGCCGTCAACATCCGCCACCGGCTGAACGAAAAATTGCTGCTAAACGGCGGTCACATCGGCGACGGTGTGCGTCCTTCCGAAAGGGGAAAGGGCATCGGAACAAAAATGATCGCTCTGGCCCTTCTGGAATGTAAAAAGCTGGGCATTGAAAAAGTGCTGATGGTGTGCGATAAGGACAACATCGCCTCCGCCAGAACCATCATCAAAAACGGCGGTGTGCTGGAAAACGAAGTCATCGTGGACGGCGTCGCCGAACAAAGATACTGGATCCAATTGTAAGCAGGAAAAACGTCATGCCTGTCGTTTTATCAATAAAGGAGGAATACCCATGAAAAAAATGCTTTCTTTCATCCTTGCCCTCGTTTTGTGCCTGACCGCCTTTTCTGCCTTCGCAGAAAGCACCCCCACCCAATTCCCTGCCCTGGGCATGGAGATCACCATGCCTGAAAATGCGGCCGATATGGGGCTGGACGTGATCGCCAAGGCAGACATTCTGAATCTTACCTTCGTAAACGACGAAGTGTTCACCGCTCTTTTGCTGATTGAACGCATGAACGATGCCATGTATGACCAGGTATTCTCCGATGAAGCCACGGCCAATGTGCTGGCTGCTACCGGCATGAAGACGCTGGGACAACAGGATGGATATACCTACATTGCTTTCGTTGCTTCCGATTTCGAAGATGTTTCCGCCTACTTTACCGGCGTGCTGGGGGTGGATTACAATGCTTTTTCCGATGAAACCAAGGCGGCTATCGATGCTGCCCTTCCTTTGGTAAAGGCCGCCGCCGAAAGCCTTTCCTTTATCCCCATCGTGCCGGAAGAAAAAACGGTGGGCACCTTCCAGACCACCGATGTGAACGGCAGCGAAGTGACGGAATCCATCTTCTCCGGCTACGATCTGACCGTCGTCAACGTCTGGGGTACCTTCTGCGGCCCCTGCATCAATGAAATGCCGGAGCTGGCCGCCTGGGCAAAGGAAATGCCCGAAAACGTACAGCTTGTGGGCATTGTCAGCGATGTGTATACCGGCGATGACGCCTCCACCGCCAAGGCGATTATGGATAAAACCGGCGTCACCTTCCCGAACCTGCTTGCCTCCCCCACCATGGTCAATCTGCTCTCCGAGGTGCAGTATGTGCCCACCACCTTCTTTGTGGACGGCGAAGGCAATATGGTGGGCGAACCTGTCATCGGCGCTTATGTGAGCCAGTACAAGCAGTTTGTTGAGGATTATCTGAAGTGAAAAAGAAGTGGATCCTGCAGGTGATATTGCTGGTGATTGCAGGGGTGTTCATCTTCATCGGTGTCAACCGGGGCGAAGCAGCCATTGTGCTCAATAAGGCCATTCGGGTGTGCCTGGAATGCGTGGGGCTGAAATGATGAAGATCCGGCAAAGCGTAAAAAGAAAAATCATTCAGTTCATTGCCTTTGGCATGAGCAACGCCCACGTCAGTAATTTTCTCACGGGCAAGCTGTACACCGGCAAATGGAAAAATTTCTGCAACCCCGGCCTCCACTGCTACTCCTGCCCGGCGGCCACGGTATCCTGCCCCATCGGCGCTTTGCAGGCGGTGATGGGTTCCATGCAGTTTGATTTCAGCTTCTATATTGTGGGTTTTCTGCTGGCGGTAGGGGTGCTGTTGGGGCGGTTTGTGTGCGGTTTTTTGTGTCCCTTCGGGCTGATCCAGGAACTGCTTTACAAAATTCCCCTGAAAAAACTGAAGCTGCCCAAATGGATGAAATATGTAAAATATGCCATTTTGGTGATTTTCGTGCTTTTGTGGCCGGTGCTTATCGTGAACATCGTGGGCATGGGCGACCCCGCCTTCTGCCAGTTCATCTGCCCCTCCGGCACCCTCACCGGCGCCCTGCCCCTGCTGGCAGCCGATGAAGCCCTGCGCTCCACCGCCGGTTTCCTGTTTGCGTGGAAGGCGTTCCTGCTGATCTGCATCCTTTTGTTCAGCGTGATGGTGTACCGCTTCTTCTGCCGGGTACTGTGCCCGCTGGGTGCCATTTATGGGCTGACCAACAAAATCAGCCTGTATCAGCTGAAAGTGGATGCTGAAAAATGCATCCATTGCGGCAAATGCAAGCAGGTGTGCCTGATGGACGTGGATCCCGTGAAAGCCCCCCAGAGCGCCGAATGCATCCGCTGTGGTGCCTGTGCCGCCGCCTGCCCCACCGGCGCCATCCGTATCGGTTTCGGCATCCGGAAAAAGCAGACATCCGCGCCCGCTCCTTCCTGCACCGGCAACTGCCACTCCTGCAAGGGATGTGCAAAAAAACTGCATCAGGAACCCTGAGGGGTTTCACCCCCTCAACCCCCACCAGGGATTTCATCCCTGGACCCAGTAGCGGAAGTTTATTGTTTTATCGAGCAAACAATATCCC
>JAFSBN010000121.1 GCA_017437265.1 Clostridia bacterium | reverse complement strand
GGCCTTTTCTATTTCGTCAAACAAAAGCACACAATGGGGATGCTTTGCCACAAAGCCCGTCAATTGGCCTTCGGAGCTGGCCTTGTAATTGGCGTCCGAGCCGCTCAGCTCATCCGCCGCATTGGGGCCGGAATATTCGCTCATATCAAAACGCCGGAAGGGCAGGCCCAGACATTCCGCCACCGTTTCGGACAGGAAGGTTTTCCCCACACCGGGAGGGCCGGCGAAAAGGAACGTGGCCCGGGGGGATTTGCGTTTCTGATCGATGGCCGCCTGCAGTTCCGCCTGGAAATAGCCGGTTACAAACGTGGAAACGGCATGGGACTGGCCCATCACCTTTTCCTCCAGCTGCTGCTGCATTTTTTTCACGCGCACCGTCAGCCCCGGCAGGCCCACTTCTGCCGCAGAGGGCACGCTGGGCGCCGTTTTTTCTTCCTTTGCTTCCGGAGCAGGCGTTTCGTCCGCTTCCGGCTTTTTCGTCATCCAGGGCAGCACCGCCGGCTGCTGTGCTTCCTGGCCCAGCAACTGCTTCAGGGCGTCCGTTTTTTCCGTCAGCAGCATATCCAGCAGCACGTCCGCCGTCAGGTATTTTTTGTTGGCCGCACGCACCGTATTGATGGCCTTGCCCTTTACGGCCATCAGGATCATTTTTTCGCTCATGGGCACATCCTTCCCCGCCCATGCTTTCACCAGAAAACTGGCCATTTCCGGCCGGCATTCCGGTTTTTTCTCCGTATGCTTTTCAATCAGCAGCCGGACAGACTCCATCTCCTGCTTTTCTTCCTGTGCCACTGCTTCTTCCTGCTGTACCAAACGACATGCAGCAGCCACGATAAAATCCCGGGTCACTGCCGTGCACTGGTTCTCCTGGGCCAGCTGCTGAGCATCGCCCATAATACGGGCCAGCAATGCGCTTTCCTGAATGGAAGCCATCGTCCTTTGTCCTCCTTATATGCTCTTCATTTTTGAAAATCACGTTTTTATGAATAAGTCACGCAAACAAGCCGTTTGCCATATACTCTTTTCCCGGCTTGAACATGGTTTTTACATTATAGCACATTCTGTCTTTATTTGACAATTATCCCCCGGTAAATTGAATGAAAAAAATGCCGCATCGCTGCAGCATTTTCATGGTCATTTTTTCTCTTTTTCGCTTTTCCAGGAAGCATATATCTGTTGCTTTTCCGCCTGGCTCAAATTGCTCCGCTCCAGCAGCCTTTCCGCTTCCTGCCATTCCTTCCGGCCGGCAGCCTGCAGCGCCATGCGCAGATAACAATCGCTGATCATCGTCCACACGGTTTCATGCCCGTATGCCGCTGCCATTTCAAAGGCAGACAGCGCTTCATGATATTCTTTTCTTTCGTAATGGTACATACCCCGGCTGTATTCCGTATCCCCGTCCTGCAGGTTCGGATCTTCTTCCAGCGGCAACCAGAAATTTTCATCACACATGGGTTCTTTGCTTTCCTTTCTTCACCTTTGTGCTTATTGCTCAGGGAGATTTTCAAAAAGGTCATTCATTGCTTCATCCGTCCCCACGGCGGAATAACAAAGGCCGAATATATTATTGGCATACCGTCCCCAGTCCTGCACCCAGCCGGGCTTTTCTCCCTCTCCGAACAAATGGAATTTCAGCAATGGAAACATCCTCTCCCCCCATCCGGCGCAATGCGGAAACAGGAAAGCCCGGGCAGGGGAAGATAGCTTTTTGCATACAGGCGACTGTCCTGCAATACCGTTTCCCATTCCCCTTGCTGGTTCATCTGCTGCACCTGATAAGGCGCCTCCCTGCCTGCAAAGGAAATATACAGACCATAGCAGGGCGCATCCTCAGGCGTGACCACTTCCAGATATTTGCCCTTGTAGAAAGTGATGTAGGACGCATCACTCATGTTCTTTTTCCCTTCAGACCGGGGCGCAAATACCAGTTGACATTCCTTTGTCATCTCCGTCGCTTCCGCATGGCCGATAACAGGCAAAACCGCCATGCATACCAATAAAAAAACCAGCCATTGCTTCTTCACGGCACTTGCCTCATTTCGCTTATTATTTTCAGTATACTCCATTTTCCCATAGAACGCAAACAAAATTCCTCCGAAACCCGGGGAACGCTGAAGGGCGTTGCCCCCTCAACCCCCACCAGGGGCATTGCCCCTGGACCCAGCAGGGCCATTGGCCCTGCACCCAGTAGCGGACCAGGGGTTTCACCCCTGGTCCCAGAAGCGGAAATTGCTTGGCGTATCTAATAAACAATATCCCGCTGATGCGTGTAGAAAAAAGGCTCCCTTGTGTAAAGGGAGCTGGCCCACAGGGACTGAAGGATTATTGTTTCCCGTCCAAGAAACACGCAAAAACTCTTTGCAAAAGAAGATTGTAACTGTGCGAGTTGGATGCGCCACTGGCGCCCGCCACCACGGGCCGGCGGCAGAATGCCGTCCACCGGATGCTAAGCATCCGGAGAAAACGAAAAAATAAGCGGTGGGAAAATGCATTTGCCCACCGCTAT
>JAFSBN010000120.1 GCA_017437265.1 Clostridia bacterium | reverse complement strand
CGGCCGGCACGGTTTTCAGCGCTGTAGTCGCCGCCTTCCTTGATGTAAGTCAGGTTGGAGGGAGCCAGGTCAGCACTGCCGCCAACCAGGTTGGGCAGCAGCTTTGCCAGCCGGTTGATCATCTGACCGGAGGTGGCGCGGGTGGCAATCTTGCCGTCCCACTGCCACAGTTCATCGTTCATCACAACGTCTTCGGGCAGTTCTTCAGCATGCCACAGATCCCATTCTTCCTTCAGTTCGGGATACTGCTGGCAGTAAGCGGCAAACATTTCGTTCCAGGCAGCTTCGGCCTTTTCGTTCTTTTCCATCAGGCCGTTGATGTATTCGTACACTTCGGGCAGCACATAGAAGCTTTCTTCGGGCATGCCCAGGTTCTTTTTGGTGGCCAGCACGTTATCCACGCCCAGCGGAGCGCCGTGAGCGGATTCGCTGCCTTCCTTGGCGGGGCAGCCGAAGCCGATCTTGGTGGGGCAGATGATGAGAGTGGGGCGTTCTTCGTCCTTCTTGGCTTCGGCGATGGCAGCGGCAACCTTTTCGGGGTCATTGCCGTCGTCCAGGCGGATCACCTGCCAGCCATAGGCTTCAAAGCGCATGCCCACATCTTCCTTGAAAGCGATATCGGTATCGCCTTCGATGGAGATTTCGTTATCGTCATACATCAGGGTCAGCTTGCCCAGCTTCAAGGTGCCGGCCAGGGAAGCCGCTTCGCCGGAGATACCTTCCATCAGGCAGCCGTCGCCGCAGAAAGCGTAGGTGCGATGATCCACCACGGGGAAGCCGGGACGGTTGAACTTGGCAGCCATCATGGTTTCGGCAATGGCAAAGCCAACGGCATTGGCAACACCCTGGCCCAGAGGACCGGTGGTGGTTTCAATGCCCACTGTGTGGCGGTATTCGGGATGGCCGGGGGTCTTGCTGCCCCACTGACGGAACTGCTTGAGATCGTCCATTTCCAGGCCGTAACCGGTCAGGTGCAGCATGGTATAAATCAGGGCGCTGGCATGGCCGGAGGACAGCACAAAGCGGTCGCGGTTCTTCCAGATGGGATTCTTGGGATTGTGGCTCATTTCTTCCATCCACAGGGCATAGGCCATGGCAGCCATACCCATGGGAGCGCCGGGGTGACCGCTGTTGGCCTTCTGTACGGTATCGGCAGCCAGGACGCGGATGGTGTTCACAGTCTTCTGACGGATGTCCATTTTGAGTGTCCTCCTCTTATTGTGCAATGTATTTTTCCAGATTACCAAGATCAATTCCCTCGGCGTTTGCCAGCACCTTGTACAGGGCACCCGCCATATATTTCACGCCGCCTTCCACATCGCTTTCGATGTTCAGGGGCAGAACAGGGTCATGTACGGACAGGCGCAGCAGGAACCAGCCGTTGTCCATTTCGCCGTCCAGGTCAAAGCTGATGCGCACGCCTTCCCGGTTGTCGGGGGCAATATGCCAGCCGGGAGCAATGGCCGCATATTCCATCACCTTTTCGATGGCAGCACGGCCCACAGCCCGGAAATCGCTTTCGGTAATGTTCAGGCGGATTTCCACGCTTTCCTTGGGTTCCTTCAGCCCTTCCAGCAGGTCGGACAGGCTCTTGCCCTCCTGCTTGAGCCGCATGGCTTCGCAGATCAGCACGGTAGCCAGATACATGCCGTCGTCCAGGAAGTGGTTTTCCCGAAGAGCCGCATGGCCGCTGGTTTCGATGGCCAGGGGGCAGTCAATGCCCGCTTCGTTGAGGCGCACGGCTTCGTCAATTACGTTGCGATAGCCCCGCTTATAGCGGTAATGCACGCCACCCCATTCCATGATGAACCGGGCCAGGCCGGAAGAGGTGACAGAGTCGGTCACGATGGTGGCGCCGGCCTTCTTATCCAGCAAAATGGCGGAAATGAGGGCGATGAGCCGGTTGCGGTTGATTTCCCGGCCGTTTTGATCCACGATGGCAGCACGGTCGCAGTCGGCATCGAAAATGACGCCCAGGTCCGCCCCGGCCTTCACCACAGCGCTGCTTACAGCCTGCATGGCTTCGGCATTTTCGGGATTGGGGATATGGTTGGGGAAGCGGCCGTCCGGCTCCAGGAACTGGCTGCCTTCCACCCAGGCGCCCAATTCTTCCAGCATTTTGGCATAGAAGCCGCCGGCACCGTTGCCGGCGTCCACCACCACATGCAGGCCCAGCAGAGGCTTCTGCACATCGGTATCCAGGCCCTTCTGCACCCGGGCCTTGAGCTGTTCACAGTAAACGGGCAAGAATTCCCGCTTCTGGATGGCATCACTGCCGCCCATCAGCGCTTCATCGCTTTCGGCGATGGTGAGGATTTCGTCCAGATCATGGCCGGTGATCCCGCCCTGCTTGGTGAAAAACTTGAGGCCGTTGCGGTCAAAGGGATGATGGCTGGCGGTCAGCATCACAGCACCGTCACATTCAAACCCTTCGGTGATCAAACTCATATACATGGCAGGAGTGGTACACATGCCGTAGCATTCCACCCTGGCGCCGGCCAGACGGCAGCCCTCGGCACAGCCATCCAGCAGCATTTCACCCGTCAGCCGGCTGTCCCGGCCCAGGGCAATGCGGGGGTTATCCACACCCCTCTGGCGCAGCCAGGCCACAAAGGCACCGCCAATCCGGCCAGCCACTTCTGCCGTCAATTGGGCACCATCACCCAGCGCTTTTCCCCGCACATCCGTGCCGCTTTTGAGCGCGCGCAAGTTCGTCATACCTTCCCTCCTGTTTCTTCGTCCATTTGGTTCATTGCTTCATCCACGCATCCGTGGAGCATTTTATACACCGGCATCAGCACTTCGAAATCCCGGTACACTTTGTCGGCAATATCCGGCTTCATGGCATCCGCCACCCGGGCATCGTTGCGGCTGATGTAGATATCTTTTTTCAGGTACAGGGGACGCAGCACTTCCGGCACCCCATCCGGCACCGGCAGCTTTTTCCATTGATTGCCGCCAATGGAAAAACCGTTTTTATACAGCCTTTCCACCAGCCGCACAAAATCATCCGGCCGGGCGATAATCCGCCGCCGCATTACATCCATCATGCCCCGGTTCTCCCCCCAGGTGCCAAGCCCCCAGCTGGTAAACTCCGGCCCCAGTTCAAACCAGAAATTGGGCATGCCGTCCTTGTCCGTGGCAGCCTTGTGGAAAATGAGCCACAAATGATCCCGGTAAGGGGATTTATCCTTGCTAAAACGAATATCCCGGTTAATGCGGCTGAGGCATTTATGAGGACGGATTTCCAGATCCTCATCCAGTTTCTGCAGCCGGGGACCCACGTCTTCAATGAAGGCATAAAACACTTCCCGGACGGATTTGATATAACGCTCCCGGTTCGCATCCATGAAGGCCTTGCTGTTGTGAAAACGCAAATCCAGAAAAAACTGGATGGTTTCCTTTTTGAAGCCCTTGAACACAGAATGCGCCCCTCTCCTCAAAATTACACAGATACATTATAAACGATTTTCTTCTGTAATTCAAGCGCATTTATGCGCAAATCGCTCTTTCTTTCTCTTAGAATTATCCGCAAAAAAAGAGCCGTTTCGCAAAAGAAACAGCCCTTTTCCATATTTCGCAATATTTGCGATTATTCGATGCCAACCACCTGAAAGCCCTTTTCTTCGATAGCGGCCTGAATGGCTTCCTTATCGCAGTCGCCTTCCACAGTGCAGATTTTCTTTTCCAGGTCCACCACGGCGTCAAGGCCCAGGTCGTGCAGGGCACTTTCCACCTTACCGGCGCAGCGGATGCAGTGCATACCTTCCACATGAACGATCATTTTCATTTTCATTTCCTCCTTGCTTTTCCTTAGAAATTAAACAGTGTCACCTGATTGGTTTCCGCCAGGTCTTTCAGGCAGCCATGCTCCCTGAGCATATCGCACACCGACTGGGACACATGGGCCCGGTTTTTGAAATCCTCCACCGAGATAAAGGGAGTGGACCGGGCATCCACAATGCCCTGTGCCGCGCTTTCGCCAAGACCGTCCAGGGCAGTGAAGGGAACACGCAGGCCCTTTTCCCCTTCGGGGATGAAGTTTTTCACGTCGCTCTTGTACAGATCCGCCGGCAGGAAATAATAGCCTCTTGCCATCATTTCCAACACCAGTTCCATGGCTGTGATTTCGTCCTTTTCCTTGGCGGACAGCTTCTTTTCGGAATCCCGGTCGTAGGCATCCTGCAGCTTGGCCCGCAGCTGATCAATAGGCAGGATCATGGTGGTAGCATCAAAACCGTCGCCGCGGATGGTAAAGTAAGCGGCATAGTACGCCTGGGGATAATACACCTTGTACCAGGCCACACGCAGGGCCATGGTCACATAGGCCACGGCATGGCCCTTGGGGAACATGTACTTGATCTTGCGGCAGCTGTCCTCAAACCACTGGGGCACGTTGTGTTCATGCATGGCGTCCGCCATTTCGGGGCGCAGGCCCTTGCCTTTTCGCACGTTTTCCATGGTATCAAAGGCCATCTTGGCCGGCACGCCCATTTCCATCAGCTGGTTCATGATATCGTCACGGGTACACAGGCACTGGGACAGGGGCGCAATGCCCTGGTCGATCAGGTCCTTGGCATTGCCCAGCCATACGTCGGTACCGTGGGACAAACCGGAAATACGGATCAGTTCCTGCATGGTGGTGGGATGGGTATCCTCCAGCATCTGCCGCACAAAGCTGGTGCCGAATTCCGGCACACCGAAGGTGCCGGTATTACAGCCGATATCCTGAGGGGTCACGCCCAATGCCTTGGGGGACGAGAACAGGCTCATCACCTGCTTGTCATCCAGGGGAATATCCTTGAAATTGATGCCGGTCAATTCTTCCAGCATGTGCATCATGGTGGGATCATCGTGCCCCAGAATGTCCAATTTCACCAGAATGTCATGCATGGAGCCGAAGTCATAGTGGGTGGTAACGAAGGTGGACTGCAGATCGTCCGCCGGATGCTGTACAGCGGTAAACTGGCAGATATCATAGGCCTTGGGCAATACCACCATGCCGCCGGGATGCTGGCCGGTGGTGCGCTTAACACCCACACATCCTGCCGCCAGACGTTCCTTTTCCGCATCGGGCAGGGAAATGTTTCTCTCTTCCAGGTACTTCAGCACATAGCCGTAGGCTGTCTTTTCTGCCAGGGTACCGATGGTACCGGCGCGGAAAACGAACCCTTCGCCGAACAATTCTTCCACGTATTTATGGGCCACGGGCTGGTATTCGCCGGAGAAGTTCAGGTCAATATCGGGCACCTTGTCCCCCTTGAACCCAAGGAACACTTCGAAGGGAATATCAAAGCCGTCCTTCACCAGCGGCTTTCCGCAATCGGGACAGATGGCATCGGGAAGGTCAACACCGATGGTGTAGCCCTTGGGTATATCGAAGATGCCCTTGCGGCAATGCTCGCACCGGTAATGGGGCGGCAGAGCATTGACCTCTGTAATGTTGCACATAAACGCCACCAGAGAAGAGCCCACGCTGCCGCGGCTGCCCACCAGATACCCGTCGGACAGGGACTTGGTCACCAGCTTATTGGCGATGGAATAAAGCGTGGCATAGCCGTAGCCGATGATGGATTTGAGTTCCTTATCCAGCCGGGCTTCCACAATTTCGGGCAGGTCGTCGCCATAGAGGGCATGGGCCTTATCCCAGGTCATGGTACGGATATCGTTTTCCGCCGTTTCCCAGAAGGGAGAGAAGGTGGTTTTGCCTTCGGGGTGGGGCGGGAACAGGCCCACCTTTTCCACCCGGTCGGCAATCATCCGGGGATTGTCGATGACCACTTCCCTGGCTTTCTTTTCACCCAGATAAGCGAATTCCTGCAGCATTTCGTTGGTGGTTTTGAAATACAGGGGCGGCTGATGATCTGCATCGGAAAAGCCCTGTCCCGCCTGCAAAATGGCCCGGAACTGGGCATCCTTGGGATCCAGGAAATGCACGTCGCCGGTGGCTACCACGGGGATGCCCAGCTTTTCGCCGATACGCACAATGCGCCGGTTGAATTCCCGGAGGGCTTCCTCGTCCTGCACACGGCCTTCCCTCAGAAGGAAAGCATTGTTGCCGATGGGCTGAATTTCCAGATAATCGTAAAACCTTGCAATCTTGCACAGCTTTTCTTCGCTGGCCCCGTCCACCATGGCGCTGAACAGTTCGCCGCTTTCGCAGGCAGAACCCACAATCAGCCCTTTTCTGAATTTCTGGATCACGGAACGGGGCATGTGGGGCTTGCGCCGGAAATAATTCAGATGGCCTTCGGAAATGAGGTGGTTCAGGTTGGTCATACCGTCCTGGGTGGCCGCCAGCAGGATAATGTGCCAGGAATTGCCCAGGGTGCAGTTTTTTCCGATGCCGTTCAAGTCATCCAGTTTTTCTGCCCCAGCTTTCTTTGCTTCATCCAGCATCCGGGCCAGGCACTGAGCAGTGGCCGCCGCATCGTTCACGGCACGGTGGGCATCCTTGAGGGACACACCCAGCCGCTTGCACACGCTGCCAAGGCGGTGGCTCTTGAGATCCGGGTACAGCTTCCGGGCCAGGGTCAGGGTATCCAGCCGGGCAGCGGTGTATTCGATGCCCTGCCGCTTCAGTTCGCTTTCCAGCACAGCACAGTCAAACTTGGCATTGTGGGCGGCAATGGGACAGCCGTCCATGAATTTGAGCAGCTCCGGTATGGTCTGCTCCGCCGTGGGAGCATCCCGGAGCATCTGGTCGGTGATGTGGGTAATTTCCACAATCTTTGCAGGCAGCGTACAGCCGGGGTTTACCAGCGTTCCGTAGCTGTCCACCACCTGGCCGTTCCACAATTTCACCGCACCGATTTCAATGATGCGGTCCTTCTGGGTATTGAGGCCGGTGGTTTCAAAGTCCAGCACAATGATGGGGGTATCCAGGCCCAGCTCTCCTGCGCCTTCCACCACCTTGTCGTCATCTGTCAGATACCCTTCCACACCGGGGATCAGCTTGATGTTATTTTTCTTGGCAGCGCCGAAGGCTTCCGGGAAGGCCTGCGCCACACCATGATCCGTCACCGCAATGGCGGGATGGCCCCATTCGGCAGCGCGCTTGATCAGATCGGAAGCGGATGAAACGGCATCCATATTGCTCATCTGGGTGTGCAGGTGCAACTCGATGCGCTTTTCTTCGGCGGTATCCATACGCTTTGCAATGGGGATCTTGGTCACATCCCGGGCCATGACCACCGTCTCCCGGGAAAATTTATCGTACTGGGCTTCCCCCCGCACCAATACGCCCATGCCCTTTTTGAAGGCGCCGATCACCTTCTGCACCTTTTCCCGCTCTTCATCGGTAATGGGGGGCGGAGGCGCTTCGTCATCCTTGGGACGGCGGGGGCGATAGCGCAGGAACATTTTGCAGCGGATGGTGGAGGTATAGTCCGTCACCAGGAAAGTGAGCAGTTCCATTTCGCCGCCGGAGATGGATTTGGTTTCCACCCCCAGCACTTCGCCGGAAATCACCACCAGCCCGCTGTCGTCCCGTATTTCCCGGATATCCACCGGCTTTTCGCCGATGGCCCGGCCGCAGATACGGTTATTTTCTTCTTTTGACGGCTCCTTGGCCTTTTTCTGGGCCTCCATGGCGGCAATTTCTTCATAGCGCTCCGCACGCTCCGCCGCCACACGATCCTGCTGGGCCCGTTCTTCCCGCAGCTGGTTCAGCCGTCTTTCTTCATCGCCGCTCACCCGCAGCACCACTTCCGTATCCAGCCGGAACACGTCCTGAATGGCCTGCTGCAATAAAGCCCGGCAGTTCTGCTTTTCCAGATAGTGCATGGAAAATTCATCCGGCATATCCAGATACACCCGGCCATTGCCCGGCATCCAGCGCATGTCAAACTCCCAGCTGGCCACAGACGGAAAATTGCGCATGAGAAAATGGTTCAGCGGTGCCGCATACTTTTCCGGCTGCTGCATGAAGCTGATGGCCAGAGACGGGCTGGCCACACGCAGGGAAAATTTCAGCTGTGGAAAGGCCCCGGCAATGGCTTTTTTCATGGCAAAGAAGCCCTTCTCCCCGATCAGCACATCGCTGAGAAAGGAAAAATAGGCCTTGTTTTCGCTTTTCACATAGCGCACACGCTCTACCGCCAGCTTTCCTTCCGTTTCCGGCAGGGCCTGGTATATGGTGCGCAAAAGTTCATCATACGTCATTCAAAAACTCCCGTACCGCTTTGGACATGGCTTCCGCCAGATCCCCCGTCAGCTTGTCCACATACTTGCCCCGGATGAACAGAGCACCGCAGTCCTTGCCGCCGCAAAGGGCAATATCCGCATCCCGGGCTTCGCCGGGGCCGTTCACCACGCAGCCCATCACCGCCACGGTGACAGGCTTATCCACGTCCTTGAATTCATCATGCAGCCGGGATGCAATGCCGGCCACGTCAATCTGCGTTCTGCCGCAGGTGGGGCAGGAAACAAACCGGATGCCGCTGCGCAGGCCCAATGCCTGCAGAATGGACATGGCCGCCCCCGGCTCCTGCACAGGATCGCCGGTCAGCGACACGCGCACCGTATCGCCGATGCCGTCCAGCAAAAGCGACCCGATGCCAATGGCACTTTTCACCGTGCCCTGGCCGGGCAGGCCTGCCTCCGTCACCCCCAGATGCAGGGGATAATCGCATTTTTCCGCCATCAGCCGGTAAGCTTTCACCGTCAGGGGCACATCACTGGCCTTGAGGGAAATGACGGTATCGTAAAACCCCTGTTCTTCCAATAAACGAATATGCCGCTGGGCGCTTTCCACCATACCTTCAGGAGTGGCGCCGCCGTACTTTTCCACAATATCCTTTTCCAGCGAACCGGCGTTCACGCCAATGCGGATGGGCACATGGTGGGCCTTGGCGCAATCCACCACCCGCTTCACCTTTTCGGCGCTGCCGATATTGCCGGGATTGATGCGCAGCTTATGGATGCCGTTTTCCATGGCGGCAATGGCCAGGGTGTGGTCAAAATGAATGTCCGCCACCAGCGGCACCGGGCTTTGCTCCACCAGCGTCCGCACAGCACCTGCACAGGCACGGTCATACACCGAAACACGCACCAGATCACACCCGGCCAGGGCCAGGGCCCGGATCTGTTCCAGCGTGGCAAACACATCCCTTGTATCGGTATTGGTCATGGACTGGATGGAAACGGGGCTGCCGCCGCCGATTGCCACATTCCCGGCCATCACCTTTCTTGTGTTCCGCACCTTATTCACCCCTTATCTGAATATCCTCTGTACATCCTGGAAAGTAACAAAGAGCATAAACCCGATCAGCACCAGATACCCGGCCATGTGGATATAGGCTTCAATTTTTCTTGGCACCGGCTTTCTGAAAATGCCTTCAATGGCCAGAAAAATCAGCCGGCTGCCATCCAGCCCGGGAATGGGGAGCAGGTTAAACAACCCCAGATTCACACTGATCAGCACCAACAGCTCTGCATAGGTGATAAACCCGTTTTCCTTGGTTTCTTCGGCAATCAGCTGCACAATGCCCACAGGACCGGAGGACTCCTTCAACCCTTCCCCGGTGCGCACCAGATTCAAAAGCGCATCCAAGATAGCCCTTCCGCTGCGCACACAGTAATCGAAGCCCCGGCCCACTGCTTCAAAAACGGAAATGGGTTGAAAATCAGGGGTATACTGCAGCTGCATGGTGATACCCACCATCATCCTGCCCTCCGCTTCGTTCACTTCAGGCGTCAGATAGAGCGTTACCCGCTCGCCTTCTCTTTCCACATCCATTTTCAGCGGCTCATCGCCGGGACGGTAGGCCATGATGGCGTTTGTGGTGCGGGGCGTTTCGTCTGCATCCAGCCCTTTCATATCCTGGCCGTTGATGGCAAGGATGATATCCCCTGCCTGCAGGCCGCCCTTTTCCGCAGGGCTTGCGCTTTCCACGGATTGCACTACATAATAGCCGTATTCGCCGCCCCGGTCCACGCCCACGGCGCAGTAGATGCCCACGGCTACCACCAGCGCCAGCACAAAATTCATCACCGGGCCCATCAGGATGGTCAAAAGCCTTTTCCATACGGCAAAATTGTTCAGGTTGCGTTGGTCGTCCTTTTCCTTTTCTTCGGTATCATCTTCCCCATAAAAGGCGCAATAGCCGCCCATAGGAATGCAGCGGAGAAAGAATTTGGTTTCGTGCTTTTTGCTGCTCCAGGAAAGAATTTGAGGGCCAAAGCCGATGGCAAATTCCTTCACCGGAATGCCCGTCAGCCGGGCCGCCATAAAATGGCCGAATTCGTGCACCGTCACCATAATGCCCAGAAGCAATATGGCCGCCAGAATATAAAAAATCATAGTTCCTCCGATAAATAAATTACAGTTTCAGATATTCCATGGCCGCCTGCCGTGCCTTCTGATCCGCAAAGGCAATATCGTCCAGGTTTTTCGCAGGCAGATGGGCCCATTTTTGCAGGGCATGGTCCACTGCTTCATAAATCTGCCCAAACAGGATTTCCCGCCTGAGGAAAGCATATACCGCTTCTTCATTGGCAGCGTTCAGCACGCAGGCAGCGGCACCACCCTGATGCAGCACATCGTATGCCATGCGGATAGCCGGGAATTTATCCATATCCGGCTGTTCAAAGGTGAGACTCTGGCACTGGAAAAGATCCAGCTTTTTCGCACCTGTTTCCAGCCTTTGGGGATAGCTCATGGCGTAGAGAATAGGCACCCTCATGTCCGGCACACCCAATTGGGCCAGCACGGCCCCGTCCCCAAATTCCACGGCGGAATGAACGATGCTCTGGGGATGCACCAGCACCCGGATCTGAGACGGCTGTGCATCAAACAGCCACTTGGCTTCAATGATCTCCAGCGCCTTATTGAACATGGATGCAGAATCCACCGTGATCTTGGCCCCCATGTTCCAGGTGGGATGGCCCAAAGCCTCTTCCACTGTGGCTTTATACATTTTTTCCTTTTCCCAGGTGCGGAACGGGCCGCCGGAGGCCGTCAGCAGAATGCTCTCATATCGGTTGGGCCCAGCTGCTTCCAGGCACTGAAAAATGGCGCTGTGCTCGCTGTCCACAGGCAGCAGCACCTTTTCGCCGCTTTGGCTTTCGCAGGCCTTCATCACCATTTCGCCGCCGGCAACCAAAGTTTCCTTGTTGGCCAGCAAAATGCGCTTGCCCGCTTCCCTGGCCGCCATCACGGCCCTGAGACCTGCAACACCCACAACAGCCGCCAGCACGTCCTGCCCTTCCGCTTCCTTGGCCACCTGTTCCAGAGCGTCCTTGCCAAAGAGGAAGCGGCAGAAGGATAAATCTTCCGGAACCGGCACCTTCTCTCCCGTCAGGGCAGCCAGCGTCGGCTTCAGCATTCTCACCTGCTCAAACAAAAGCCCGGCATTGTTATGGGCCGTCAGGGCCGTCACAGAAAACTGATCCGGATGGCGCAGCACCACATCCACCGCCTGACGGCCGATGGAGCCCGTACTGCCTAAAATGGCAATTCCACGCATGTGAAAATTTCCTTTCAATAAAGATGGCAAAGAGGAACCGCAGGCTTTTGCAGCAGTGCAGTTCCTCCCGGAAGGCATATTACATGGTAAGCATAAACAGGTTCAGGTATACATAGATCACCACCGTGGCCCAGTACACACTGTCCACCCGGTCCATCACGCCGCCGTGACCGGGGAAGATGGTGCCGAAATCCTTCACACCGCAATGGCGCTTGATCAGCGATGCAAACAGATCGCCCACCTGGCCCGCCAGGCCGCACACTACGCCCAGCACCATAAAATGCCACAGCGGCGGCACTTCGCAGAAGAAGGAGAAAATGCCGCACATCAGCATGCTGAAAAACAAACTGCCAAGCAGCCCGGCCAGTGCGCCTTCCACACTCTTTTTGGGGCTTACTGCAGGGCACAGCTTATGTTTGCCATAGGCGCTGCCGATAAAATAGGCCAGGGTATCCCCGGCAAGAGGCGTGCCAAAGGCCATCAGGGTGAGCATGATCTGATGGGCCCGGCTTTCCACGTTCTGCAGCCCCAGCATGCACATGGCCGGCAGCAAAACACACACCAGCGGCATCACGGAAAGCAGGATATCTTCCAGCTTGGGCTCCTTACGGAACAAAACATGCACCGCCGTCAGCATGCAGGTGAACCCCACCAGCGGCATCAGGTATACCACACTGCCGCCAATGACCGATTTTTCCAGATTAAACAGCACCAGGGACGCCGCCACGCACAGCCAAGCCGGCCATTGCACCGGACGATGCCCGGCCTTTTTGATGCACCGGAACACTTCGAACATGGCAATGCAGATGGTGGCCATAAAAATGCCGCTGAATACCCATCCGCCAAAGTACAAAGCTACAGCCAGCAATGCCGTCAGGCAAAGGCCGGTAATGATTCGGGTCATAATAACTTACCTCCCTCCAAAGCGGCGTTCCCTGTTGCCAAAGGCATGCAGCGCTTCGTGATAGGCAGCCAGGTCAAAATCCGGCCACAAAACTTCCGGGAACAAAAATTCCGCATAGGCACATTGGTATAATAAAAAGTTGCTCAGCCGCATTTCGCCGCTGGTGCGGATCAAAAGATCCACATCCGGCAAATCTTTTGTATACAATTCCCGGGCAAGCATTGCTTCGTCGATTTCTTCCGGTTTGATTTCTCCAGCCAATGCTTTTTTTGCCAACGCCTGAGAAGCCCGGACGATTTCCGCCCGTCCGCCGTAATTGATGGCAATATTCAGCTTCAACCCGGTATTTTGGCCCGTTCTTTCTTCTGCATCATACAGCACATCCCGCTGCCTTTGGGGCAGGCCGTCCTTATCCCCCAGAATGCGGATGCACACGTTTTTTTCATCCAGCTCGTCAATTTCGGATGCAAAAAACTCCAGAATAAGCCCCATCAGTGCTTCCACTTCCTGGGCTTCCCTTTTCCAGTTCTCCGTTGAAAAAGCGTACAGGGACAAAGCCTCGATCCCCAGATCGCTGCTTTCCCTGATAATGCTGCGCAGCGCTTCGGTACCCTGCCGGTGCCCCATCGCCACTTTCAGCTTATGTTTTTTTGCCCAGCGCCCGTTGCCGTCCATAATAATGGCCACGTGCCGGGGCAGTTTTTCAAATGTGCTCACGGCGCTCACTCCTTTCGGGGCAGGCCCACGGGAAAGCGGGCCACCACCCACTCTCCCTCTCTTTGGGCCACCACATGCAAAACACCCTCTCTTTCAGAAACATTTTCCCCTTTTCTTGGGGCTTTTGTTTCCGTGATGCGGATGTTTTCCTTTTCAGCAAAGCGCCGGAGCGTATCGTCAAAAGGCCTGCCAAGCATGCTTTCCGTCATCAGACAGACATGATCTCCTTTTCCTTTTCAGCGGCGATCTTATCCACGTCCTTGATCTGGGCGTCGGTGATCTTCTGCAGTTCGTCCTCTGCCTTGTGCTGATCGTCTTCGGTGATCTGGGAATCCTTCTTCAGCTTTTTGAACTGTTCCATGGCGTCACGGCGGGCATTGCGCATGGCAACCTTGGCTTCTTCAGCGCCCTTGCGCACCACTTTGGTCAGTTCCTTGCGGCGTTCGGCGTTCAGTTCCGGCACCACCAGACGGATCACTTTACCGTCGTTGGAGGGGTTCATGCCCAGGTCGCTCTTCTGGATGGCCTTTTCCACCAGGGGAATGGCCTTGGGATCCCACAGGGAGATGGTGAGCAGCCGGGGTTCGGGGCTGTTGATATTGCCCATCTGCTTGAGGGGCGTGGCGCTGCCGTAATAATCCACCATGATCTTGTCCAGAATCTGGGGATTGGCACGGCCGGCGCGCAGGGACAGCATATCCTTCTGATAAAATTCCTTGGTCTTTTCCATTTTTTCCTTGGCAACAGTAATAACGGCGCGGTACATACGTTCATTCCTCCGTTCGTTCAGTTCTGATTGTGATTATTTTACTCTTTTTTTATGTTTTCGTCAATGCGTGGATGTACCGAAATAATCCCGGTCAAAATGCACCACGCACCGATAGCGGGCGTCCATGGTGCTGGCATGGGCCTGAATGCCGGAAAGCAGCGCGTCGGTTTTGTGCACATCCGCAGGCAATACCACGTCAAAAATCAGGTTGATGTTTTTGTCCCCGGGCACCCGCCTGAAATCGTGCAGATGCAGCGGCGGCTGCAAAGAAGAAAGATAGGCCGCCATCTGCTCCTTGGCTTCCTCCGTTTTTTCATCCCCGGATACCACAGGATCCATGTGGATGCAGATGGGCAGAAGCAGCGTTTCCCCCATCTCTCTTTCGGCGGTATCGATCACCTCATGGATTTCCACCAGATTGCTCCGGCTGTCCACCTCCGCATGAACGGACGCCATGCACCGGCCCGGGCCATAATCGTGGATTACCAGATCATGCACCCCCAGAATACCGGGATAATCGGTCAGCATCTGCACGATCTTCTGCCCCAGTTCCCTGTCCGGCTTGCCCCCCAGCAGGCGGTTCACCGTATCGGAGAGCACATCCCACGCAGCCTTGAGCACCAGCAGCGCCACCAGCACACCGGCATAGCCGTCCAGCGGCCAGCCCGTCACATGGGAAATGAGGGTGGCGATGGTGATGACGGATGTGGACACGGCGTCACCCATGGAATCCTTGGCCGCGGCAAGAAGGGTGGGGTTATCGGTCATCTTACCCAGCCTGCGATAGAAAACGCTCATCCAGGCCTTCACAATCACACCAATCACCAGCAGCACAAAGGAAAGCACAGAAAATGCGGAAGCCTTTCCGGCAATAATGCTTTCCACACCGGATTTGATCAATTCCACCCCGAAAAAGGCAATCAGCACCCCTACCACCAGTGCACCCAGATACTCAATGCGCCCGTGGCCGAAGGGATGATCCTCATCCTGCGGTTTTTGCGCCATGCGCACCGATATCAGCGCCACCAGGCTGCCCCCGGCATCGGAGAGGTTATTCACGCCGTCTGCCGTAATGGCCACAGAGCCGATCAGAAAGCCCAGCAGCATTTTCATCACGCTCAGCAATATGTTCAGCACCATGCCTGTTGCAGAGCCCAGTGTGCCGATTTTTTTGCGTATTTCCTGATCGGGAATCGCTGCCACAGCGGATGCGCCGCCTGTTTTCTCAATCCGGAGTTCCGGAACAAACTTTTTCAGTAAATATTCAGTTATCATATCGTCACCTGCTTCCAGTGCGCCGGAACCTTTCTGCCCAGCAGCTTTTCCGCTTTTTCTTCATTTCCTTCCTGCAGCGCCTTTCGGATGGCGGTGGAAGATACCTTTTCCCCATCCAGGCAGAAGGCAGGCACCGTTTCAAAGCCGATCCCCGCTTCCCGGCACATTTTTTCCAGCGCCGACGCATCCCAGCCGCCTTTGTGGCCGAAGCGGTGATCCCGGCCGCACACCACATACCGGGCACGAATTTTTTCCACAATCACCTTCTGAAAAAAATCTTCACCGGTCATGCACCTTGTATCTTCATCAAAGGCCGTCACATGCACACAATCGGCACCGCAGCGTTTCAGCAGCCCTTCCCTTTCTTCCAGGGAAGTGAGCGCACGCTTAAACGGCGAGGGAGAACGGTCAAAGGTGTGCGCACAAAGAGGCAGCCGCATTTTTTTCGCTGCTTTCAGGCCGGCATTCAATAGCGCCTGATGGCCCAGATGCAGCCCGTCAAAAAAACCAAGGCACAATACGCATCCTTCCTGCACTTTTTTCCATTCCCTCCCTTTTCGTTTTATTCTGTTGCCGTACATTATAGTATTTTATCACAGATTTTCCCTTCCTGCAACGAAAACAAAAAAACCGGCCGCAGCCGGTCTCTGGGTGTCAAAAAAGCATTTTTGACACCCAGAGATTGAAAATCAGCTAAAGCTGTTTTTCAATCGGACATCACATTTACTGTAAAAATGGGTTTGCAGCATCTTCTATAGAAGCTGCAAACCCTATTTTTACGGCCGTAAATTGATAGAGGAAGCGCCATAGGCGCTCCTCGCTGGAGCAAAGCCCCTGCTGCGGATTACACATGAAGGGGCTGCGGCCCCTTCATGCATCCCCGAAGTTGGTCTTTTAACAGTCTGCAACCGGCCGCAGCCGGTCTTTCAATTACAGAAAATCTCCGATGGTGCCCAGATGTTTCCCCAAAGTATGATAATCGCCGGAATAAATCACAGGGTCCAGCATAGTCAGGTCCAGTCCCTTTCCCATTTCCCCAAAGGGCACCCGCTCATCCACCGATACATGCTCCGGACGGCAGAAAAAGGTTTCGCTTTCCCCTGTTACCACGCTTTTTTCCACAGCCAGTTCATATACAAAGGGGCTTTGGTCCAGCGTAGGCACGTCCAGCTTTTCGCCCTTTGAAACGGCATGGGAAAGGCCCTGCTTTTCACCGTCATTGCCGGAAAAACTGCCCAGATAATCCGCCAGGGGCAGCATGGGCACACTGACCAGATTGGCGGACATTTTGCCGCTTCTTTGCACGTTTCTCCGGGTCTTCTTGCCGCCGAACATGCTCACCACAATCAGATACCTCTCCCCGTCGCTGGTAGCGCTCAGCCAGGTGATGGGCGCAAAATTGGCTTTTCCGTTTTCATCGTACGTGCCGATCAGAAACATGGGCTGCACGCACATGGAATGATTGCCGGGCCGTGATGTTCTTTTCATTTTTTATCCCCTCACATAAACTTAACTTCATCCGTCTTCAGACTGAATAATACAATCTGCTTTCTGTTTTCGCCGCTGTATTCCTGCGTAATCATGGGGTACAGCCGCTGCATTTCTTCCATGGCGTCCATGCTGCTTTCTTCCTGCACCCTTCCATGAATACGGATCCATTTCCGGGTGTCCATATGATAGGCCGCCAGCTCCACTTCCGGATGTCCCGTCAATTCCCGGTATACATTTTTCCGCCGGTCTGTGGAAAGAAGAAGCCGGCCCTGCCACAGGGCAATAAACCCCATGGGGCGAATATGCGGCTTTCCCTCCGCTGCCGTTGCCAGAAAAAAACAGCCGCAGGAGTGGATGAAGAAAAAGGCGGATTGCATATCCGTTTCCTCTCCGCTGAATTTTTCCGCGCCTTCCATCAGCAAATAATCGATGCTGCAGCCAAACAGACGGCTGAGCCGGATCAGCTTTTCCGTTTCCGGAAACGCTGCGTCCATTTCCCACCGGGATACCGATTGACGGGACACATTCAGCTTTTCCGCCAGCTGCTCCTGGGTCAGCCCCGTCTCCCGCCGACATTGGGCAATTTTTTCTCCTGTGGTCATTTTATCTCCCTCCCCGATCCGATTGTAGCTGTTTTTTTCTTCCAAGGGAAGACATTTTCTGTTGCTTTATGCAACATTTCAGGTGACAGGCTGCCATCGGTCATTTTTTCTGTAAATTGCGCCAAAAATTTCTCATTTCCTATTGCAAGTTAGGTAATCGTCCTGTATAATGAGATTAACGGAGATTAAATGCGGTTAAATTCCGAAAGGAAGGTACTTCAACATGCGGCATGCAAAAAGAATACTTTGTGTCCTGACGGTCCTTGTTCTGTGCATAGCCCTTTTGCCGGCGCAGGCAGAAGATGGAGCCATAAAGCTGGAAGCGGAAAAGGCTGAAAAAACCGGCACCGTCACTACCTCCCTGCAGCAGAGCGCCATCGGCAAAAATCTGCAGGGCGAAGGGGACAGCCTGATTTTCACCGCGGACGTGCCCGACGACGGCTTTTACAATCTGACAGTCCGCTGCTATTCTGCCGGCGGCGCCTACAAAGAAAACTATGTGAAGGTGGACGGCGAAAGCGTAGGGACGCTGATCACTGAATGGCCCATCTATTACGATTGCGAAGTGCCCCGGGTTTATATGACCCAGGGAACCCACCTTATCTCCATCGAAGCCTACTGGGGCTATATCACCGTCGATTATATCACCCTCACCCCGGCAGAAGCACTGGCAGAGGACCTGTACCAGGTATCCCCCACCCTCATTAACCCCAACGCCTCCGAAAACGCCCGCAGGCTGATGAACTACCTGTGCGATATCTACGGCGAAAAGGTGCTTTCCGGCCAGTACTGCGACCGGGGCATGACCGGCATGGAAATGAAGGCCATCAACAAATCCACCGGCCATTATCCGGCCGTGCTGGGCATGGATATGATGGACTATTCCCCCTATCGTGTCACCCGGGGCGCCAAATCCGTCACCATTGACAAGTGCATCGAATACTGGGAAAAATGCGGCGGTATCATCACCCTGGCCTGGCACTGGGGCGTGGACGGCCAATATATTCTGGATGGCCATGACGAAAACGGCAATCCCCGCTGGTGGGGCAATTTCTACACCAAAAACGTCACTTTCGACCTGGAAAAAGCCCTGAACGGAGAAGACCCTGTGGGATATCAGATGCTGCTGGACGGCATTGATGCCGTTTCCGCCGAATTCAAGAAGCTGGCGGAAAAGGACATCCCCATTCTCTGGCGGCCTCTGCATGAATCAAGCGGCGGCTGGTTCTGGTGGGGTGCCAAAGGGCCGGAAGCCTGCAAGGAACTGTGGATCCTCATGTATGACCGCATGACCAACCTCCACGGCCTCAATAACCTCATCTGGCTGTGGAATGGCCAGGATGCAGACTGGTATCCCGGAGATGAATATGTGGATATCATCGGCGAAGATATTTACCCCGATCCTCATTCCCACACCTCCGAAAGCGACCGTTTCCTGAAGGCATCCAAGTATACCGACACCCGGAAAATGATCGTCCTTTCCGAAAACGGCTCCATGCCCGACCCGGACCTGATGCTTCGCGACGGCACCCTCTGGGGATTTTTCGCCACCTGGAGCGGCGAATTCATCATCCACAGCGGCACCAAGCTTTCCAATCAGTACACCAATGAAGATGTTCTCAACCGTATCTTTAACAGCGATCTGGTGATCACCCGGGACGAAATGCCCGATATTCGCACGTATCCCCTGCCTGAATAACAAACATCCATAAACGAAAGGAAGGAAATCACCATGCCCAAGTATCAGATCATCGCTCCCGCCCTGCCCAATATTCCCTGGCAGGAAAAGCCCGAAAACGCCAAGAACAGCCCCCTGTGGCGCTACAGTGAAAACCCCATCATCGACCGTAACCCCATCCCCGGCGTGGCCCGTATTTTCAATTCTGCTGTCATGCCCTACGGCGATGCCTTCATCGGTGTTTTCCGCGGCGAACAGACAAACGGCATCCCTCACATCTACCTGGGCCACAGCAAGGACGCCATCCACTGGGATATTGAACCCGAAAAAATCCCCTTCGTGGATGAAAACGGCGAATCCTTCATGCCCTACTATGCCTACGATCCCCGCCTGGTGAAGGTGGAAGATACCTATTACATCATGTGGTGCCAAGATTTCTACGGTGCTGCCATCGGCATGGCCAAGACAAAGGATTTCAAAACCTTTACCCGCGTTGAAAACCCCTTCCTGCCCTTTAACCGCAATGCGGTGCTCTTCCCCCGGAAGATTAACGGCAATTTTGTGATGATGAGCCGTCCCTCCGACAGCGGCCACACCCCCTTTGGCGATATCTTCATCAGTGAAAGCCCGGATATGAAATACTGGGGCTGCCACCGCCATGTGATGAGCCGGGGCAATGAATGGTGGGAAAGCCTGAAGATCGGCGGCGGTGCCGCGCCCATTGAAACCAGCGAAGGGTGGCTTTCGTTCTATCACGGCGTGGCCGGCACCTGCAACGGCTATGTGTATTCCATCGGCGGCGCCATTCTGGATATCGATAACCCCTCCAAGGTGAAGTATCGCTGCGAAAACTGGCTGCTCACCCCCGAACAGTGGTACGAAGAACGCGGCTTTGTGCCCAATGTGTGCTTCCCCTGCGCCACCCTGCACGATCCCAAAAGCGGCAAGATCGCCGTTTACTACGGCGCTGCGGACAGCTACGTCGGCCTGGCTTTCGGCCATGTGGATGAAATCATTGATTATATCAAAAACAACAGCAAAGTAAACGATAACGACACCGAAATCGGCCGCAGGTAATCGCTATGGCACAGAATAAAAACAACGTGCGCATGGCAGATATCGCCAAGGAGCTGGGCATCAGCACCGTGGCGGTCTCCAAAGCGCTGAACAATCAAAAAGGCGTCAGCGAGGAGCTGCGTGCCCGGGTGAAGGAACTGGCAGAACAGATGGGCTACCGCTCTCCTGCTCAGATGCGCCGCCTGCAGGGCAAAACCGACTACAACATCGGCGTGCTCATTTCCGATAATTATCTTGGCGGCAGCGATTCCTTCTACTGGAAGCTGTACCAGGAAGTTACCGCCCGGGCCATGAAAAAGGACTGCTTTGTGCTGCTGGAGTTGCTCAGTAACGAAGACGCCCTGGCCCACCGCCTGCCCAAGCTGGTAACGGAAGACAAGGCCGACGGGCTGATCATCATCGGCAAGCCCCCGTCCGATTACGCCAAGGCCCTCAAAGGCGCCTGGCACAAGCCCATCGTCTATCTGGATTTCTACGATTCCGATATTTCTGCCGATTCCGTGCTGTCCAACAGCTTCTACGGCACCTTCCTCCTCACCCAGCACCTGATCGAAAGAGGACATAAAAACATCGGCTTTGTAGGCACGCTCCTTGCCACCGATTCCATTACCGACCGCTACCTTGGCTACACCAAGGCCATGCTGGAGCATAAGCTGCCCATCCGGCCCGAATGGATCCTGCCGGACAGAGATGCAGCCACCGGCCTTTCCATCCCCATCCGGCTGCCCCAGGAAATGCCCACGGCCTTTGTCTGCAACTGCGATTTCACCGCCGCCGCCCTGATTGATCAATTGAAAACCCAGGGGCTGCGGGTGCCTCAGGATGTGTCTGTGGTGGGGTTTGATAATTACCTGGTTTCCGGCATCAAAACCATCCCCCTCACCACCTATTCCGTGGATCTGCACGAAATGGCTCATATTGCCGTGCGCGCTGTGCTCAAGCGCATCATGGGCGACCCCTGGAAGCAGTGCATGCACATCACCGACGGCGAACTGATCGACAACGGCAGTGTGCGTGACCTGCGTTATCCCTGATAAAATAGTAAAAGACGGATGACAATCATCCGTCTTTTTTTGTGTCCAGCTTGATGTTGATGGTGGAAACGGCCACGGCAATCATTCCCAGGCAGCCCACCGCAAAATCGATCCATTCGCTCCATCTCAGGGCCCAGGACAGGCAGGAAAAAAGGAAAAACAGCCCGGCAAACCAGCCAAACCTTTTCAGGTGCGCCATCACAAAAGCCTTCCGCTGCTCCGACGTGGCCGCAAGCGCCTCCTCATACGTCACCCCGTTGATCCAGTACACCTTTTCATTCACATAAATCATATAGATCAGCACGCAGATTCCCAGGCTGCACACCTGCATAATTCCCCGCAGCATCATGCTTTCCGGCAGCCATATGCACAGCGCCGTCGCCACCAGATAGCCTGCCAGCCATACCGCCAGCCCGAAATAGCTTTTTTCTTCCTTCATGCTTTTTTCCTCCTTTTTATCAATATATCACGTCTTCTTTCCCTGCTCAAGTCCATCCGGTTCAAAACCGCATTTTTCCGTATAAAACCAGCATAAATCCCATTCCTTTGGCGCACACTTCCTTTCGGGAGGAATGAAAAAATGGAAAAACAGCAAAAAAAGTGGCCCCGGCAGGGCGTGATGAACCTGATGGACAGAGATGCCAACTCGGACGTACTGGGCAGCTATACCGGCATCCCCCGGGATCCGGACGATCTGATTCCCGTGCAGGATGTGGACGATCTGTAAAAAAGTAAAAACATCAGGCTGGAAATACCTGATGTTTTTTTCTTTCAATCTTTTAATATCAGCACTGTCAATACCCCATCCTGGGGCACCGCCAGGATACGGATGGCATAGGGCAGGGTGTTTTGGAAGGTAAAATCAGAATAGCTGCCCACGGCGGCATCGAAAAACTGGGGCGCATACTGGATGCCGGTATAGCGGTGCAGCGCCCATTCATCCACCTGCAGGGGCAATTGCAAAACGGCGTTATAGAGGGTGGTGGTCAGCTGGCACACACCGCCGCCGTAGCCAAAGCCATCATTGGAAATATTGGGAGCATACTGATAGCCGTTATTCTGGGAATAGGGGGCGCACAGATCGTTGAACGAGAAATAGCCATCCACTTTGATGACCGTTTCGTTGATCCGCTCACAGCCAAGCACAATATTGTGTTCTCTCTCCCGCGCCCGGCCTTTCCCCTGCTGATCGCCGTAAAAGGTGGTAAAGCCGCCGATCACATCTCCGGAAGCGGCCGTCTGCCAGTCCGCAAAGGGATAATAGGTCACCTCCGCCCGGTGCACCTGTGTTTCGCCCCGCCAGACAGGCACACGGTATGTTTCGTCTTCTTCTTTTTCCACGCAGAAAACCTGCCCTGGCTTCACATCCATGCCATTGAATTTGTCGCCCGCAATATGGCCAACAGCATTGAAGCTGGCAAAGCCCGTCACACGCTGCATGCCCGGCACCTGACAGGCAAAAGGATCCAGCGAAAGAAAATGATACAGGTATTTGGTTTTGCAATAGCCGGTTTGCTCTTCAAAATACACCCGGCTCCATTCCTCCCCCACTTCCAGCACCTGCAGCCTGGAACGGTCGGGAATGGGGGCAAGGCTTCTGCCGCCGGGGCTTTCCACAAGATAGGTGTCCCGGCTGGAAACGGCTTCGTACTGCGCCTTTTCCTCCGCCGCTGCAAAGATGGGCAATAGCAGGAAAAGAAGCAAAACCGCTGTCATTTTTTTCATTCGTTTCTTTCCTCCCCGTCTCCCAATGCCTGCTGTGCCGCTTTTCGGGCCAGGGCCCAGTCATATCCCCGCCTGACCAGCGCCTGCATCAGCTTTTGCCGGTCGCCCTTCACACGCTTTGCTATTTTTTCCGCCTGTTTGCAGGCAGCAGAAAGCTCGTCTTCCGTTTCCAGGGTATCCAGCGCCTGCTGAGCCGTCTGGCCTTTCACACCCTTTTGGGCAAGCTCCATGGCAATGCGGCGCTTGCCGTATTTTTTTGCCCGCCTGTGCACCCAGTTTTCGGCAAACCGCTCATCGGAATACAAATGGTGCAAATCCAGTGTTTCCATCACCTTGGCAATGGTCATTTCATGATAATGCACCCTTTTGAGCCGACTGATGATCTCCTTTTCGCTGCGTTCCCGAAGGGCCAGATAATCCACCGCCGCCTTCAGCGCATGGGGATAGCCCTTGTCACGGATGAACGCCCGATAGGCATCCCCATCCAGCGCCTGCCCTGCCCGCACTTTTCTTTCCAGATACAGGGCGGAAGGGGCCTTGATTTCTTCGCCGGACTGCAAACGGATGGTGGCCACGCCTCCCGCTCTTTTCACTTCTGTTACAATATCCATTTTCTCATTCCTCTGAAAGATACAGCCGGATCAAATCTTTATTTACGTCCGACAAAACGCCGTCCCTGGCTTCACTGACGCCGCTGGTCAAAAGCACCAGCCCCTTTTGCTTTTCAATATCGAAAAACAACCCGTGGCAGGCGCCGTACGCCATGCCCTGATGGCCGTACAAGGGCCGGGAACAGATGGATGCATCCTGCAAAATGAAGGTGCCCACCCCCTGGCTCAGGTTATGTGCCCTTTCCCCGAAGGGGCAGATGATCTTCCGCATTTCCTGCAGACTTTCTTCCGTCAGAAAGCCCGGCTGCATCAATGCCCGGCCCAATTTAGCTAGGTTCTCCGCACTGATGCACAAATTGCCGTGCGCCAGATTATAGTGATGCTCCGCATCGCACGTTTCTTCCGGCAGCGGCCGGGCCATGCGCTCCCCGGCATTGAAGTTAGGAGCCTTCTGCGGCGGCAAAATCCGGGTGGCATCGGCCAATTCCCCCTGCACCTTCTGAGGATAGAAGGTAGCCTGCACCCCAAGAGGCGAAAACACTTCCTTTTGCATCAGCGCTTCAAAATCCATCCCCGCCGCCGCTTCCATCACCGCCCCGGCAATGCCTGCGCCGAAATTGGAATATTCCCAGATTTCTCCCGGAAGATGGGTGCAGAAGCTGTCCCCCTGCAAAAGAACGGACAAGGGAACGTTTTTGGCAATGCCGCTATTGTAATCCGCGCCGTCATGAATGCCGGCGGTATGGCTCATCAGCATCCGGAGGGTGATGGGCGTATCCGGCGCCTTTGGATGGCGCAATGAAATGGGGAAATATTCGTTCACATCCCCATCCAGGGTAAGCGCGCCTTTTTCCTGCAGCCGCATGGCGCCCATGGCGGTCACCAGCTTGGAAACGGAGGCAATGCGGTACACCGTACCGAAACCTGCCGGCACGTCTTTCCGGGCATAGCCAAAGGCACCAATGCCGGTCACCCTTTCCCCGTCAAAGGTGCAGAACGTAGCGCCGATACAACGGTGCTTGCGCAGAATTTTTTCCGCTTTCCTTTTCTTTTCGATATCACCGTCATTTAATTTTCCGTGCTTTGGCATCAACGCCAGCGCTTTTCTGTAAATGGGCCAGATATTGCCCATGCGCTTCACCGCCTTATAATCCCCGGCAAACGGGGCATAATGAAAATGGAACCCAATTTATCTGCAAGGAGGAAAAAACTATGTCCTGCGAAAAAAACTGCAGCCTCACATCCAAGGACCTGACCATTCTGGAAGACCAGATGACCCATCTGGCCAACGTCAGCCGGGTGGCCGCATCCTACGGCAACGATTTTCAGGACCCCGCCATGAAGCAAACTGCCATGGCCATTGCCAAGCACCACTGTGATCAATTCAGCGCGCTGATGAACGTGCTCAGCGGCTGCCAGAACTGAAAAGGAGGCATATTCCATGCAGCAGAACATGCAAGCAACCACCCAGACGAACGCCGCCTGTCCTTCCTGCCAGGCCCTCACCGACCAGGAAAGAGCCCTGGATTTGCTGGGCCACGAAAAGGCCACCCTGTCCACCCTCACCACCATGGTGGCAGAGGCCGCCAACCCTGCCCTGCGCAGAGTGCTCAACGACGCCTACCTGCAAGTAGCTCAGGATCAATACGCCTTATTCCAGCAGATGCAGCAAAAGGGCTGGTATGAAGTGAAGCCTGCTCAGGCACAGGACATCCAGACGGCCTGCCAGAAATTTGGTCAGATGAAGTGCCAGCTGTCTTAAATCCCTTTTTCAGGGCTTTCCGGTCGGGAAGCCCTTTTTTTATTGCGCAAAACAAGGCAAACAACACCTGAAATGACCAGCAGAATGCTCAGCCACTGGGAAACACGCAGCGGGCCCAGCATCAGGCTGTCCGTGCGCATCCCTTCGATGATGCTGCGGCCAAAGCCGTACCACACCAGATAGCAGAAAAAGAGATTGCCGTCCCGTCTTACCTTTTTCCTGTTCAGCCACAGAATCCAGAACCCGATAAAATTCCAAAACGATTCATAGAAAAACGTGGCCATGTGCCACACGCCGCCGATGTTCACCGCCAGGGGGAAAAACCACAGCGCCGGATTTTCAATGGCATAGCCGTAAGCCTCGCCATTGATAAAATTGCCCCATCTGCCAATGCACTGGCCCAGCAGCAATACCGGCGCCACCGCATCTGCCAGCTTCCAGAAGGAAAGCTTTCTTCTCTTTGCCATGATGGCACCGCCGATCACACCGCCGATAATGCCGCCGTAAATGGCCATGCCGCCTTCCCACACATAGAAAACAGAAAGCAAATTATCCTGGTAGTTTTCCCACTGGAAGGCCACATAATAAAGCCGGGCACCCAGGATGGCCAAAGGGATAATCCACAGCGCCAGATCAAAGGCCGTATCCTCAGGAAAGCCTTTTTCCTTTTCCTGCCTGTGCACCAGCATCACGCCCAGAAAAATGCCCAGCGAAATCAGCAGCCCGTAAATGGGAATAAACCCAAACAAAAGCCTTTCCTGCACGCCTTCTCCTCCTTCAAAAATACAGCAGGATGAAATTTCTTCACCCTGCTGTATGTTGACCAATTTTATAGGAATATATTACTTGTTTTTGTACTCCGTGTCAATCCGGGAAAGCAAATCAATGATGGGCAGGCTCTGGGGGCAGGCACCTTCGCAGGCACCGCAGCCGATGCACTTGGAAGCATCATGGCCTTCCTTGACAATGTTGCCGTAGTTCCAGGAGTGCTTCCATTCCTGGCCGAACATGGTGTTTTCGTTGTAAGCATGGAAAATATCGGGGATGCACACATCATTGGGGCAGGGCACGCAATAGCGGCAACCGGTGCAGCCCACGGGAATGCGGGCAAGATACGCCTTTTTCAGTTCCTTAATGAAGGCCTTGTCCTTTTCCGTCAGGCCGCCCACGGTGAGGTTTTCGAAAACGGCAATGTTTTCGTCCAGCTGCTGCTGGTTGCTCATACCGGAAAGAATGGTAGCTACTTCGGCATAATCGGCGATGTAGGAGAAGGCCCATTCCACGGCGCTCTTCTTCACATCATGGCCGTCCATCAGCGCCTTCACATCGGCAGGAGGATTGGCCAGGGCACCGCCCCGGAGGGGTTCCATGATCACGATAGGCACGCCTGCCTTGCCGGCGGCAATAAGCCCGGCTTCGGTGGCCTGCTTGTCATCATCCAGATAATTGAACTGAATCTGGGCCATGCCCCACTGATCCCAGTCACCCAGAATGTTCAGGAAGGCTTCGGCACCGTCATGGAAGGAAAAACCGGTGTGGCGGATACGTCCGTCAGAAAGGGCTTCCTTGAAAAACTTTTTATAGTTGAAGGCCTGCATTTTTTCAAAGCTGCCTTTGTTCAGGGCATGCAGAATGTAGAAATCCAGATAAGGCACGTCCAGCTTTTTCAGCTGTTCGTCCAGCAGCCGGTTCATATCCTTTTCTTCGTTGACCAGCCACACAGGCAGCTTGGTGGTAAGGGTCACCTTTTCCCGGTATCCATCCTTCAGAGCCAGGCCGGCCACGATTTCGCTTTCGCCGTTGTGATAGCCGTAGGCGGTATCCACATAATTGATGCCTTTATCGATGCCCCTGCGGATCATGGAAATGGCCGCCTCCCGGTCAATGACGGTCTTGCCATCCTTTTGCATGGTGGGCAGGCGCATGCAGCCCATGCCCAGGCGGGATACATCAAAGCCATGCTTGCCAAAGGGTACGTATTGCATAAATAAAACGCTCCTTTACAATCATATTTACCTGATTTTATCATAATGGATAGCAAAAATTTTGTCCACCCTTTTGCGCCTGAAAATATGGACAGAAAGCGGCGAAAAATTGACATTTCCTTGCTTTCCTTTTATAATCACAAACAGAAAAACCATCAGGAAACGAGGCATATCTATGCAAACCTATCATTTTTCACAAAGCCCCTTTCGGGTGTTTGGCGCTCCGCTTTTTTACAAAACCGGCAAAATGTGGCGGCTGCCTGATGAACTGACGGAAAAGCTGCCCAAAGAATTTGTGGACTGGCAATTGGCCCACCGCTGTCCCGGGGCCCGGCTGTGCTTCAGAACAGATTCCGAAAAATTCTCCATCCGCATCTGCTTCCGCTCCATCAGCGTGGATATCGGTATGAGCCTCTATGCCGCCCAATCCGGAAACGTGTTTGTGGGCGAGAGGCAAACATCCGTCTATAAAGGGCTGGTGATGCCTAGGGAAGGGTATAACAAGCCCGAAGCCACCGGCACATTTTTCAAAGAAAAGAAAATGGAGGATGTTACCGTCTTTCTGCCCCGGAACGAAGAAATCACCGACGTGTTTATCGATTTGGAGGACGCAGCCCGGGTGGAAGCCCCCACCCCCTACCGCTTTGAAACGCCCCTCCTTTTTTACGGTTCCTCCATCACCGAAGGCGGCTGCAGCAGCATGCCGGCCGCTTCTTACGTTTCCCTTGTTTCCCGTTGGCTGGATGCCGATTTTATCAACATGGGTTTTTCCGGCTCTGCCAAAGGGGAGATCATCATGGCGGATTACCTGAACAGCCTAGAAAAATCCGTTTTCGTGATGGACTATGACCACAACGCCCCCAACGCGGCACACCTGAGAGAAACCCACGCCCCCTTCTTCCGCCGCATCCGTCAGCACAGCCCAAACCTGCCTGTGGTGTTCATGAGCAAACCCAATTTCGATTACGACGGAGACAGCAAAGAGCGGCGGCAGATTATTTTCGATACCTATCAGGCAGCCCTTGATGCCGGCGACAAAAACGTGTACTTCCTGGATGGCGAAACCCTCTTTGGCACCGAAGACCGCTTCGCCTGCACCAATGACTGCCTGCACCCCAACGACCTGGGCATGTACCGCATGGCCAAGGCCCTGCACCCCATGCTGGAAAAAATATTGCTGCCTTGATCCTGAAACTTGTAACAAGCAAGCATGCTTTTTCGTTTTATGATCAAAGACCTCATTTTGTTTTCAAAGGATGATGCGCTCATGAAAAAAGGCTTGCTTCTTTTCTTCTTTCTGATCATATTCTGTCTGTTGACGCCCGTGGTTTTGGGTGAACAGGCTACTGACCTTCCGCCGGAAATATGCAATCTCATTTCAGCAGCCCGTCCCCGGGGAATGATTGTGAATGCCCTGCAGATGCAGGATGATCAAAAAAGGGAAAACACGCTGGTTTTGGTAGAAAATCAAAACCAATTGGAACTTTTCATCTATCAACAGGAGAAAGGCGTCTGGCAGGAATTTTTGCGCACCGCCGCAGCTATCCCCCAGGGGAAATACGACGAAGTGGAAAGCATCCGCATGAGCATCTCGCCGCAGGGCAGCGAAATATATGCTTACCGGGATGTCTGGGGACAGCGTGCCATTCTTTCGGACGGGTTGTGGCTTCACATCTGGCTGGAGGATACAGAAAAAGTAGTGGAAAGCGTCACCTTCCATTGGGAAAGGGGCACCCTGCACCTGAAAAAATACCAATACGCACCCGGTACCTATGCGGACATTGAAGGTGACCGGCTGATTTTTTCCAATATTGGCGATGACTATGTGGAAACGGTGATGCGCACCATCAACACTGATATCCGTACCCTGGATTTTTACGCCCTGCCTCATTACAGCAACCGCTGGCAAGACCCGCCCCTTTTGCAAATTTACCCGGCAACATTTGAAACAGACCAGCGGCTTGCGGTGTACGTGGGTCCCGGCACACAATACCCCCGCAGCGGAAACGGCAAAGGTGTGGTTTCCACCAACGGGCAAATTGATGTGATGGGCGAATACAGCGGCTATCTCTTTATCCGTTACGACATCAGCGATGAAAGGCAGCGGTACGGCTGGGTTTCTCAGGAGGGACTGAAGGAAGGCTGCACGGTGCCGCCCATCGTGTTTGATGAACAGCAGCAAGAAACCCTCATCACCCAATGTACCCTGACGGACGATCCCCTTTGCAGCAAAGCCTCCCTCCTCACCCTGAAAAAAGGAACGCAGGTGGATTGGTTGGCCTCCCTGGATGAAAAATGGGCCTTTGTGCGGGTGAAGGTGAACGGCAAAACCTGGTTTGGTTTCATCCCCCGAAACGCCATGGAGATCCGTGTGGGATAATGAAATCCCCGGAAGGCACGCACCTTCCGGGGGTTCTTTTTCTTATTTTTCGGTTTTCCGGGGGGCAATTTCGCTGAGCACCAGGTTTTTATTCTTTTCTCCGGCCAGGCGGATGCTCCAGTCGTTTTCAAAGAACAAAACAGGCTGGTCGATAGAGTCAAAGCCACGGGCGGTGGTTGAGGTCAGCTGCAGATCTTCCGGCTTCTGGTCGCTTTCCACAATCCAGCGAACGAACCGATAGCTGAGCCTTTCCATCACCAGATCCACGCTGTATTCGCTCTTAAGGCGGTAAGTGAGCACGTCAAACTGCAATTCACCCACCACACCCACAATGAATTCTTCCAGGCCCGTTTCATTGCGGCGGAAGGTCTGGATGGCACCTTCTTCGGCAAGCTGGGTAATGCCCTTTACAAACTGCTTGCGCTTCATGCTGTCCAGAGGACGCACCCGGGCAAAGCGTTCCGGAGCAAAGACGGGAATTTTTTCGAACCGCACCTTCTTGCCGGTGCACAGGGTATCGCCAAGGCGGTAAATGCCGGGATCGAACAGACCGATAATGTCACCGGGATAGGCTTTGGTGACCCCTTCACGCTCATCGGCCATGAACTGCTGGGGCTGCTTTACCTGAATTTCCTTGTTGGTACCGGAATGCCACACGTTCATGCCCTTTTCGAAAGTGCCGCTCACCACCCGCAAAAATGCCAGCCGGTCCCGGTGGGCAGGGTTCATGTTGGCCTGAATTTTGAAGATAAAGCCGGAGAAATTTTCTTCTTCCGGTTCGATCATGCCCTGATCGCTTTCCCGGGGCAGGGGCCGTTCGGTATAGCGCAGGAAACGGTACAGGAAGGGTTCCACACCGAAGTTGGTCACGGCAGAGCCAAAGAACATGGGGGTCAGCTCGCCCTTGCGCACCGCTTCCAGGTCAAAAGCGTCACCGGCTTCATCCAGCAGCTCAATTTCTTCTGCCAGCCGGTCACGATAATGCTTGTCCAGCACCGTTTCAAAGGCAGGATCATCCACGGAAACCACGGTTTTTTCCACCTTGGAAGAGCCATGATCGCCGCCGAAATACAATTCCACATTCTTTTCGTCCCGGTGGTACACGCCCTGGAAATCCCCGTCCACGCCGATGGGCCAGTTGATGGGGCAGGCACGGATGCCCAGCACCTGCTCAATTTCCTCCATCAGGGCGAAGGGATCCTTGGCAGCACGGTCCATCTTATTGACGAAGGTAAAGATGGGAATGTTCCGCATACGGCAAACCTTGAACAGCTTCACCGTCTGCTCTTCCACGCCCTTGGCGGCGTCGATGAGCATCACGGCGCTGTCCGCCGCAACCAGCACACGATAGGTGTCTTCGGAGAAGTCCTGATGGCCGGGGGTATCCAGAATATTGATATGAAATCCGTCAAAATCAAACTGCATGGCAGATGAGGTAACAGAAATGCCTCTCTGCTTTTCAATTTCCATCCAGTCGGAGGTGGCATGCCGCTCGGCCCGGCGGGCCTTCACACTGCCGGCCTGACGGATGGCTCCGCCGTAAAGCAGCAGTTTTTCCGTAAGCGTTGTTTTACCGGCGTCGGGATGGCTGATGATGGCAAACGTGCGTCTGCACGATACTTCTCTTTCCAGTTCGGTCATGGTGTTTTTTCCACTCCTTCAATCATTTTTCAAAAAGGTATCGGGAGTGCTGTTTACGGCTCCATGTTCCCATTCCCCTCTCAAAATCACTCAAACAGTTCATTATACACCGAACCCCCGGGCCATTGTCAATACAAAGCCGCAAAAAACCGGGGTGTTTTCACACACCCCGGCAAACATTTTCCATTATTTCTTTGTGATCTTCATCAGAACGAAGCTCATCATCTCATCCAGCCCCTGCTTCAGATATTTCTGATCGTTCAGGGCATATTCGTGGCCGGAATCGAACCACTCCTGCCAGATGAGATCATTTTGCTCCGATTCCCAGGTCTCCACCGTCACCGTGTCTTCATACCCTTGTTCGATCAGCTGCTTCCACCAGGCGCAGGAATGGAAATAGGTCCATTCATCCCCGGCCCACTGGGTCATCAGGGCAGGGGGCTCCCCTTCTATTTCTTTTTTCAGACCCGGTACGGCGATCAGGGCGCAGCCGCCTTTTTTCATCAGGGGCATGATCTTTTCCTGGAAATAGCCCTTTTCCCGGGCAAAATAGTGGTATGCATCCACACTGAAAACAGCATCAAAAAAGCCGTCTGCAAAGGGGCTGTCATTGGCATCGGCGTGGATGGGGATCACTTTGTCCTCCACCCCCCAATCCCGAAACCGGCGCAGGTTGTCCCCGGCTTTCACCCACAGATCCTGGGCAAATACCGTCTCTGCCCCGGAATCCTGTGCCAGATACAGGCTGGTCAGGCCGCAGCCGCAGCCCAGATCCAGCACCCGGCCCCGAAGGGGTTTACCGTTCATCTTCATCAGTTCATCCGCCAACCGGATGCAGTTGGGGCCCATCATATATTCCTTTGTGAAATACTTTTCGTACTTTTTCATGTTGTTCTTCCTTTCTGTTGTCTGTATTGCTTCCTTGATTCGTTTTTCACACCGACATCCTTTCACCTCCATACGCAAATCACGCAGGGTACACTGCGTATGCCTGCAAAAGATAATATTCCTCCAAAAAAAGCAAAGGAGGCTGATCCTTCTAAGGCATTCGCAGCACACCCAAACAGAAGCAAATTGCATTGCTTCTTTCCTTTGGTTGTTTCACTGCAGAATTACTTTACCTTAGAATTCTCAATCCTCCCTTAATTCTTCATAGGTTTATATTAGCAAATCATCCGGTGCATGTCAATATCTTCCTTATTTTCCCTGCATGCTGCCCACAATCATGCCGGACAGGCCGCCTGCCGCAATGCCCATCAACACATCCAGCACCCAGGAAATCACCGTCACCTGCTGGCCGGAAAGCAGGGCATACAACAGCACCCCCGCCCCCATATACACAAGGCCGATCACCGTGCCCTGCCGGATGGCATGGTCGCTGCCCTTTGGCACCGCAGCATACACCCCGGCAAACACCGCCCCCACCTTGATCACCTGATTGATGATTCGGATGACGCTGTCGCTGATGTCCGTCAGGCCAATCACCACCGCAAACACAACCACCGCCACCAGCGTCACCGCCACCGCCGTCAATACGCCTTTCAACAGCCAGTTGACCGTTTTCTGCTTCCGTTTCATTTTCCGTATCGCCTGTTGCGCCATAAGAGAAAACCCTCCTTTGCTACCGGATATGTATGCAAAAAGGGAACAGGTTATGCTTCCCTTTCGATTTGCGCACCCAGGGCCTGCAGCTTTTCCTCCAGCGCTTCATATCCCCGCATCAGATGCCCGGCGGGATCGTGTAAAAGCGTTTCTCCCTGCGCCACCAGCCCGGAGAGCATCATGGCCGCCGCCGCACGCAAATCTGTTGCCGTCACATGGGCGCCGGTCAGGTTTTTTCCGCCCTGCACCAGGGCCAATTGCCCTTCCACCCGGATATTGGCCCCCAGCCGGTTCATCTCCACCACATGCATGAACCGGTTTTCGAAAATGGTTTCCAGAAACACCGAAAGACCGTTCAGCTGGGTGGCCACGGCCATCAGGATAGCCTGCATATCGGTGGGAAAGCCGGGATAGGAAAGGGTTCTCACTTCCATGGGCCGCCGGGCCTTTCCCCGAAGCCGCAGGCCTTTTTCATCCTCCTGAAAAATCACGCCGCTTTCCGCCAGTTTGAACATCAGCGCCCGCATATGATTGCTTCTGGCGTTTTGCAACAGCACGCTGCCCTCCGTCATGGCTGCCGCACAGGCCAGCGTGCCTGCCTCGATCCTGTCCGGAATGGGGGTGTATTCTGCGCCATGCATTTCCTCCACCCCTTCCACCGTCAGGTTGTTGGTGCCAATGCCGGCAATCCTGGCCCCCATGGCCACCAGAAAATGACACAGATCCGCAATCTCCGGCTCCTTGGCGGCATTTTCTATCCTGGTCAGGCCCCGGGCGAGGGTGGCCGCCATGATCAGATTTTCCGTAGCACCCACGGAAGGAAAATCAAGATAAATATTTGCACCCTGCAATTTTCCCGATACCCGGATCTGCCCGCCTTCCGTTTCCACCTTTGCCCCCAGCTTCTGCAGCCCCTTCAGGTGCAGATCAATGGGCCGCTGGCCAATGGCACAGCCGCCGGGCATGGAAAAGGTGCATTCTCCGTTCCTTGCCAGCACCGGCCCCAGCACCAATACGCTGGCCCGCATGGAACGCAGCAGGTCTTCACTTTCCGGGCTGTGCACCGCTCCGCCCCGGATCACCGCCGTATCCTCCTGCATTTTTGCCTCTGCGCCGCAGTTTATCATCAGTTCCATCATATGTTCCACGTCTGTCAGCTTTGGCATTTTGTGGATCACGCATTCTTCCCCCGTCAGAAGGGATGCCGCCATGATGGGCAAAACGGCATTTTTGGCCGTACCGATCCATGCTTCACCGGATAAACGGGGCGAATGAAAAATTCTGTAATCCGCCATTTCAAACGCACCTCCCTGCATTTCTTCGCAGAAAGTGTGTCCTCAAAAAGCGTGAATTTTTCCGTGGAAAAAGCACCGAAAACCTGCTTTCAGCCTGTTTTTTTCAGCATAATCCCGTCAAAATGCCCTGTTTTCCGCCTTTTCCAATGCAGAAATTCGCAGCCCGAAAACCGTGGTAATTTATCCGGCTGTGTGGTATACTGTTTTTATCCTTTTTCAATGTTTTTCGCAAAGGAGACGCCAATGAACCAGTTTATTCTCCGTTCCGAATTTGCCCCCACCGGGGATCAGCCTCAGGCCATAGAGCAATTGGTGGACGGCTTCAATGCCGGCCTTCCTTTCCAGACGCTCCTTGGCGTCACCGGCTCGGGCAAAACCTTCACCATGGCAAACGTCATCGCAAAGCTGAACCGGCCCACCCTGGTCATTGCCCACAATAAAACCCTGGCCGCCCAGCTGTGCGCCGAATTCAAGGCCTTCTTCCCCGACAGCGCCGTGGAATATTTCGTTTCCTATTACGATTATTATCAGCCGGAAGCCTACATTGCTTCCTCCGATACTTATATCGAAAAAGATGCTTCCATCAATGAAGAAATTGATCGTCTGCGCCACTCCGCCACCGCCGCGCTGCGGGAGAGGCGGGACGTGATTATTGTCTCCTCCGTCAGCTGCATCTATTCCATGGGCGACCCTTCCGAATACGAAGGGCAGATGATCTCCCTGCGCCCCGGCATGCAGATGGAAATGGACACGCTCTTGCGCCGTCTGGTGGAAATTCAGTACGAACGCAACGATTACGCCTTTGACCGGGGCAATTTCCGGGTGCGGGGCGATGTGGTGGAAATCATCCCGGCAGGCCAGAGGGAAAACGGCGTCCGGGTGGAATTTTTCGGCGACGAAATTGACCGCATCTGTGAATTTTCCGTTATCGACGGCCACACCATCCATACCGTCCAGCATACCGCCATCTACCCTGCCACGCACTACGCCACCTCCATGGAAAACAGGGAGGAAAACCTTGCCTGCATCGAGCACGACATGGCCCTGCGCATTGATGAATTTGAAAAAGAAGGCAAGCTGCTGGAAGCCCAGCGCATCGGCCAGCGCACCCGGTATGATATTGAAATGCTGCGGGAAATCGGCATGTGCAACGGCATCGAAAACTACAGCCGCTATTTTGACGGAAGGCAGCCCGGAGATCCGCCCTTCTGCCTGCTGGACTATTTTCCCGACGATTTCCTGCTGATGATCGACGAAAGCCACGTCACCGTGCCCCAGATAAGGGCCATGTACGCCGGCGACAGGGCCAGAAAAGAAGCGCTGGTGGAATACGGCTTCCGCCTGCCCTCCGCCTTTGATAACCGGCCCCTGCGCTTTGAAGAATTTCTGGAGCGCATCCACCAAACCCTTTTCGTCTCCGCCACCCCCGCCCCCTGGGAAGTGGGCCTGTCCGGCAGGATTGTGGAGCAGATCATCCGCCCTACCGGCCTGCTGGATCCCAAAATCATCGTACGCCCGGCCACCGGCCAGGTGGACGATCTGGTGGGCGAATTGCACACGGTCATCGAAAAAGGCGAACGTGTGCTGGTCACCACCCTCACCAAGCGCATGGCGGAGCAGCTCACCGATTATCTGGACGAACTGGGCATTCGGGTACGCTACCTGCATTCCGATATCCAGACCATGGAGCGCACCAAGCTGATCCGGGAATTGCGTATGGGGGAATATGACGTGCTGGTGGGCATCAACCTGCTCCGTGAAGGGCTGGATTTGCCGGAAGTATCGCTTGTGGCCATTCTGGATGCGGACAAGGAGGGTTTCCTCCGCTCCGAAACCAGCCTGGTGCAGACCATCGGCCGGGCCGCCCGAAACGCAGAAGGCCGGGTGATCATGTATGCCGATACCCCCACCCAGTCCATGATGAACGCCATCAACGAAACCAACCGCCGCCGGGCCATTCAGGAGGCCTACAATGCGGCCAACGGCATCACCCCCGAAACCATCAAAACCGCCGTCCGTGCCTTGCTTGAAATCACCGACAAGGCCAGCGCCGAAATTGCCCCCACCATGGCCGACGACGAAAAAGACGCCTGGATCAAACAGCTGGAAGAACAGATGCTCACCGCCGCCACCGCCCTGGACTTCGAAAAGGCGGCCAAGCTGCGTGACCAGCTCTTTGCCATCCGAGGCGATGCCCCCATCAACAAACACCAGCCCACCCGTCGCCGCCGCCCCTCCGTCCGCAAGCCGGAGCATTAAAGGAAACAAACGAAAAAATATGCGAGAGGATGCTTTTGCGTCAAAAGCACCCTCTCGCGCTCTCCCGAAAACCTACTGGGAATCTTTCTGGAATGTAATGACAAACGGTTTTCTCCCTGCTGATTTTAAAAAATGGTATTCGATGAATATTCACACCTGCAGCGTTTTATTTGAAAAGCTCCCACAGCATTTTCAAGACAAACCACAATTCTGAATTCTTCATTCTTCATTCTGAATTCACCGAAAGGCCACACCATGACACAATGCACTTTATGTCCCCGCAAATGTCGGGTAAATCGCTCCGAAACAACCGGTTTCTGCGGCATGGGCAATACGCCCAAGCTGGCCCGGGCCGCCCTGCATTTCTGGGAAGAGCCCTGCATTGCCGGCACAAAAGGAAGCGGCGCCCTCTTCTTTTCCGGCTGCACCCTGCGCTGCTGCTATTGCCAGAACCACAGCCTATCCCATCAGGGCCACGGCAAGGAAATTTCCGTGGAACGGCTGGCGGAAATTTTCCAGTCGCTGTATGAACAGGGTGCCCATAACCTGAATTTCGTCACCGCCACCCCCTTTGTGCCCCAGATTCTAAAAGCGCTGGAGATTTACAAGCCCCCCATTCCCATCGTGTGGAATTCCAGCGGCTATGAAGCCATGGACACGCTGAAAATGCTGGAGGGCGTGGTGGATGTGTACCTGCCGGACATGAAGCACGTTTCCTCCCGCCTGTCCGCCCTGTGTGCCAAAGCGCCGGATTATTTCGAAGTGGCCGCAGCTGCTCTCAAAGAAATGTGCCGGCAAACCGGCCCTGCGGTATACGATGAAAACGGCATCATGCAAAAGGGCACCCTCATCCGCCATCTGATTCTCCCCGGCTGCACCCAGGATTCCATGCAGGTGCTCAATTTCATCGCAGAATCGCTGCCCAAGGGCACTCCTGTTGCCCTCATGCGCCAGTACACGCCCCAGCCTTTCTGCACCGTCAAGGGGCTGGATAGGCCCATCACCGATGCGGAATACAGCCGTGTGCTTTCTCATTATGAAGCGCTGGGGCTTTCCGGCTATACCCAGGAAAAATCCTCCAGCGATAGCGCTTTTACCCCTGCCTTTGATTTTACCGGCCTCTGACAGCATGAAAAAACGGCATTTGACAAAAAATAATGCCGTTTGACCCAATCCTTTCATTGTCTGTTCAAAGTTTTTTCAAATTTTCCGTGTATGATGATACCGTACCCCAGAAAAAGGGACATACAATATCCCCGGTTCATCCGGTTAAGGAGGCTTTGTTTATGAACAACAAAAAAATGACAAAAGGAATGCTGGCCCTGCTGCTGGTCACCGTCATGCTCAGCCTCACGCTGATCAATGCCTTTGCAGATGACGGAAAGCTTTCCGATGCCGACATCGACGCCATCATCAATACCCAGACCGACGCTTCCCAGGTCACCAGCCCCTTCATCACCGTGGCCGACAGCGTGCGCAACAGCGTGGTGGGCGTCAATAACTATACCACATCCTATTCCTACAATTACGGCTACGGCTATTACGGCCGCAACGGAAGCAGCCGGGAAAATCTTTCCGGCACCGGCAGCGGCGTGGTCATTTCCAGCTATGGCCATGTGCTCACCAACTATCACGTGGTGGAAGGCGCCAGCCGTGTCACTGTCACCATTGCCAACGATGAAAGCGAGCATGCCGCTCTGGTGGCAGGCTACGATGCCGACCTGGACATCGCCATCCTGCTGGTGCCCGGGCTGGAACTGCCTGCCGTGCCCCTGGGGGACAGCGACCAACTGCAGGTGGGCGAATGGGCCATCGTGATCGGCAATCCTTTGGGTGAAGAATTTGCCCGCACCCTGACGGTGGGCGTGGTTTCCGCCCTGGATCGTGTCGTGACCGACACCTCCTACGACCGCTACGGCCGCCGCACCTCCATCACCAACACCATGATTCAGGTAGACGCCGCCATCAATTCCGGTAATTCCGGCGGCGGCATGTTCAACGTGCTGGGCCAATTACAGGGCATCCCCTCCCGGAAATATTCCGCTTCCGGTTTCTTCACCACCACCTCCATCGATAATATCGGCATGTGCATCCCCATCAATGTGGCAAAGCCTCTCATTGAACAGGTGCTGCGGGATTATGACGGCAGCATGGTAACAGAGGATAACACCGAAGAACCTCAGGACACCACCGCTGCCACCGCCGACAGTCCCCTGCTGGGCAAGCCCAGGCTGGGCGTAACGGTTACCTCCATCACCAGCCAGGCCGTGGGCGTATTGCCCCAGGGCGCTCTGGTGAAAGAAGTAGAGGAAGGCTCCCCCGCTTCCGAAGGCGGCTTGCTGCCCGGCGATATCATTGTGGAGGTAGACGGCGAAATCACTGCCTCCAGCGATGCTGTGATTGCCAAGGTGCAGGGCCACAATGAAGGCGATAAAATCCAGCTGAAAGTGTTCCGGGATCCCGGCCTGGCAGCCCAGATTGAAAATTCCATGATCGATCTGACCCAGGTGGGCGAAGGCGAATATGTGGAATTGACCGTCATCCTCCGTGTGATCGATAACCGCTCCATGTAAAGTAAAAGCAAAACAGCCTATCTCTCAACCAGAGCTGGGCTGTTTTAATTCAGAATAAAAAACTCAAAATTCAGAATTTTTCATCGTCTGAGACAAATAACAGTATCTTTTCATCCTCTTCCCAAAGCTTAACAAGGGGAAACTGTCTCTTCTCCCATTCCAGAAAAATCCCAGCCGGCTTTTTCGGAGGGGAGTGAAGAAGGGAACCGCTTTTTGGCCTTCAAAAAGCGGTTCCCCTTTTCAAAACAATTTATTTCTGCTCAGCCTTGATCATTTGCAGCACAGCGTTGGTGCCGTCGGCAGGCGGCGCTTCTTCCAGATTACGGATCAGTGTATCTCTTTGGGCCATCAGATTTTCGATGGCATCATACAGCGTATCCGCATTCATGTTTTCCTGGGCCAGCACATGGCACAAGCCCCGCTTTTGATAGCTTTCCGCATTGAGGATCTGGTCTCCGCGGCTGGCTCCCTTGGGATAGGGTACCAGCAGCATGGGCTTTTTCAGGGCCTGGAATTCGCAAAGGGCATTGCTGCCGGCACGGGACAAAACATAATCCGCACAGGCAAAAATATGGGGCAATTCTTCGCTGATGAATTCAAACTGCTTATAGCCGGAAAGGGTTTGCAGGCTTTCGTCCAGGTTGCCCTTGCCGGTGATATGCACCACGTCCAATTTGGGAAGAAGCCTGGGCAATGCCGCCCGCAGTGCTTCGTTCACCCTTTGTGCCCCAAGGCTGCCGCCCATCATCATCAGAATGGGCTTTTCGCCGGTAAAGCCGCACAGCCTGAGGCCCTCTTCCCTTTTGCCGCTGAACAGTTCAGGCCGCAGCGGCGTGCCGGTAAAGACGCCCTTTTCTCCAACGGCCTTGGCGCATTCAGGGAATGTGGTGGCCACCTTTTTCGCAAATTTGGCCGCAATCCTGTTGGCAAGGCCGGGGGTCAGATCGCTTTCGTGGCAGATGACCGGCACCCGATGCAGCCATGCACCCACAACCACCGGCACGGATACAAACCCGCCCTTGGAAAAGCACACGTGCGGCTTCAGCTTGCCAATGAGATGAGCAGACTGGAACGCTCCCCAGATTACCCGGAAGGGGTCGGTAAAGTTTTTCCAGTCGAAATACCGGCGCAGCTTGCCGCTTTGCACGGCATGATAAGTGACGCCCTCCATTTTTCCCATCATCTGATGTTCGATGCCTTTTTCGGTGCCGATATAGTGCACTTCATAGCCCATTTCCTTCAGATGGGGCAAAAGGGCCAGATGGGGCGTTACATGGCCGGCGGTGCCGCCGCCTGTCAATACAATGCGCTTCACTTGCGTCTGCGCCTCCTTTTTCTTCATTACCTTTCCATTATAGCACAGAAAAGCCGGCCTATTCAACCGCTTTTCCTTTTTCGGGATGATTATCCGCTTTTTCATCGTTTCTTTTTTGTGAAGGACATGCGCCGGGGATGGCGTTTTTCTTTCGTTCGTGCTATAATGTATATGGGTAATTTTGTGCCTTAACGCTTTCGGATTTTGTAAAGGAGCATCCAGTGCAGTATTTACGCAGATTCATCTGGTATGTGGCGTCCCGGCTGCTGATCATATTGATCGTGCTGGGGCTGGTAACCACTGCCTTTTATTTCTCCATGAACGCCACCAACATCTACATCATCCTCAAAGACGGCATGGCCAAGCGGGCGCAGGTGGTGCTGATGGATACGGGGGACGACCTTTCCGTCTATTTTGCCCCCGCCTATCTGGAGCGGGATCCCATGTTGCTGGAAGTGCAAAACGGCACCTCTGTTTATCGAAATTATTATTCCGTCACCGGTATTGACCACCGTATCCATCTGGATTCCTTCTGGTGCTGGCCCTGGGACGATACCGCCCGTGCCACCATCACCGAAGAAATTCCCGGCATTGACGGAAAGTTGAACAAAAACGGCCGGGATAATCAGGACAACATGCAGCTCACCCAAAAACCCCAATGGCAGAAAGTACAATATAACGTGCTGCTCACCCGGGAAAACAATCAATGGCGCATCAAAAACCTGACTGTCGCCAAATACTTGAACGAATGAGGGAACGTCTTGCATCTCGCACTTGCACCCATGGCCGGCATCACCGATCAGGTGTTCCGGGGATTATGTTTCGAAAAAGGCTGTGATCTGGCCACCACGGAAATGGTGTCCGCTCAGGGCTTTTTAACCGCCCCCAAGGACAGAAACGCCTACCGTTTCCTGCTGGCAAGGCAGGAAAACGAAGGCCCTCTGGCGGTGCAGATTTTCGGCTCCGTACCGGAGCATATGGAAATGGCGGCGGCAAGGCTGTCCGAAATGGGACTGTTTTGCGCCATCGATATCAATATGGGCTGCCCTGCCCAGAAGGTGGTGGGCGGCCAGAGCGGCAGCGCTTTGATGAAGGATATTCCCCTGGCGGCGGAGATTGTGAAAAGATGCGTGAGGGCATCCCTTCTGCCGGTCACGGTAAAAATGCGCATCGGCTGGGATGAGGAATCCATCAACGCCGTGGAATTTGCAAAGGCCGTTACCGATGCCGGGGCCGCTGCCCTCACCGTCCACGGCCGCACCCGGAAACAGCAGTATTCCGGCAAGGCCAACTGGGAAGAAATTGCAAAGGTCCGGGAAGCCGTTTCGGTACCCGTCACCGCCAACGGCGATATCTGGGATGCTGCTTCCGCCCTGGAATGTGCGAAAGTGACAGGCTGCGCTTCCCTGGCCATCGGCCGGGGTGCCCTGGGCAATCCCTGGCTGTTCAGGGAGATCAAAGCCGCCTTTAACGGCGAAGCATACGAAAAACCGCCCTTTGAGGAAATCATGGAAACCGCTCTGCGCCATGGCCGGGAAATGATTGCATGGAAAGGCGAAAAAAGCGGCATGCTGGAAATGCGAAAGCATTTGGGCTGGTATGTGACGGGCCAAAGGGGCGTGGCAAAGCTGCGCACCCGGCTGAACCTGGCCACCTCCCTTTCCGAAGTGGAACAGCTGCTTGCCACCCTTTTGCGCAGGGAAACGGAAGAATGAGAAAAATTAACACTTTTGTGATGGAAAACATTGTTTTTTCCCCGGAAAAAACGGAAAAAGATATTGACAAAGCGGCTTTGGAAATTGTATAATAGCAGACGGTCACGATTGGAGGTTTGTGCATGCTGCTGGACATTTCCCGGGCGTTGCGCGCCCCTGGCGAAGAGATTTTCTTCGAACATAGTGACTGCATCCCTCCCCAGGAGATTTTCGGTGAGGAAATCACCTTCTCTGATGTTCTCCTGAAAGGGCACTTTTCCATGGCGGGCGAAAGCCTGCACATCCAGGGCGTTTTAACCGCTGTTGCCAATGCGGTGTGTGCCGGCTGTCTCAAGCCTGTGGCCCACCGGATTGAAGTGGATTTCGACGAAATCTACACCCGCATCAGCCGTTATCCCCAGCAGGAAGAGGCTTTAGAGGAAGAGGATGACGAGCGTCTGGAATTTGAAGGTTCCAAAGTGGACTTGGCCCACTTGGCGCTCACCCTGGCCGTATTGGAATTGCCCATGCGCTTCACCTGCGGTGATGATTGCGAGGCCCTTTCCCAATTGCAGCCGGATGATAACACAACGCATGCTTGCCAGAAGGACATGCCCGACCAGCATCCTTTTTCGGCATTGCAGCAATTGCTGACAAAGGATCAGGAGGTGTAATTATGGCTCTGCCCAAAGGAAAAGTATCCAAGGCTCGTGGCCGTAGCCGTCGTGCCAACTGGAAGCTGCAGCTTCCTGCTATCGTGGAATGCTCCCAGTGCCACAAGATGAAGCTGGCCCATCGCGTCTGCAAGAATTGCGGTTACTACGATGGCAAGCAGGTCATCACTGTTGACGAAGAAAAGAACGCGTAAGTGTTCATCAACGGCAATGCTGTTGCCGCTATCCTGAAGGGGCATCGTCCCCTTCAGGCTTTCTTCATACGGTCCCCATGAACGGGAGGAGTATGCTTTTATCCCCCTCAGAGAGAGCGGTTCACCGGCTGAAAGGCCGCTTGGGAAGGAAATAGCAGAAAGTCGCCCGGGAGGGCTGCGGATGAACAAAAGTAGTCCGCACGTCTGGCGCACGTTACAGCGCAATGAGGCGATGAAAGCATCTTTCATCGTGAAATAAGGTGGTACCACGGGGTCGCTCCGTCCTTTGAGGATGGGCGGCTTTTGTTGTATTTGATAGAAAATCATTCCGCAAGGAGGGAATAGATATGGCTGAATTCAACATGGAAAAAACCTATAACCCCCAGGCCATCGAAAAAGAAACCTATGAAAAATGGGAATCTTCCGGTGCCTTCACCCCGAAAATCGATAAGAGCAAGAAACCCTTCACCATCGTCATGCCGCCCCCCAATGTTACGGGTCAGCTGCACATGGGCCATGCCATGGACGGCGTTCTGCAGGACAGCCTCATCCGCTATCACCGCATGAAGGGTGACCCCACCCTCTGGCTCCCCGGCACGGACCATGCCTCCATCGCCACCGAAGTGAAGGTGGTGGAAAAGCTGCGTGCCGAAGGCCTCACCAAGGAAATGCTGGGCCGTGAAGGCTTCCTGGAACATGCCTGGGCCTGGAAGAATGAATACGGCGGACGCATCACCCGTCAGCTGCGCCGCATGGGCGCCTCCTGCGACTGGAGCCGTGAACGTTTCACCATGGACGAAGGCTGCTCCCACGCCGTGCGCGAAGTGTTTGTGCGCCTGTATGAAAAAGGTCTCATCTATCAGGGCAACCGTCTGATCAACTGGTGCCCCTGCTGCAATACCTCCATTTCCGATGCCGAAGTGGAATACGAAGAAAAGGACGGCAATTTCTGGCACATCCTCTATCCCGTGAAGGAAACCGGCGAAATGCTGGAGCTGGCCACCACCCGTCCCGAAACCATGCTGGGCGATACCGCCGTGGCCATCAACCCCGATGACCCCCGCTATGCCCATCTGCATGGCTGCCACGTGATCCTGCCCCTGATCAACAAGGAAATCCCCATCGTCTGCGACGAGCATGCCGATATGGAAAAGGGCACCGGTGTGGTGAAGATCACCCCTGCTCATGACCCCAACGACTACGAAGTGGGCCAGCGGCATAACCTGCCCATCATGCGCGTTTTCACTTATGACGGCCACATGACCGGCGCAGAAGACAAAGCCGCTGCCGATGCCCTCTTTGCCGAAGGCAAGGCCAGCGTCAACGAGCCCCATGTGCTGGATTGCGGCAAGTATGCCGGCATGACCACCAAGGATGCCCGCAAGGCCATCGTGGAAGATTTGACGGCTCTTGGCCTGCTGAAAGAAATTGAGCCCCTCAAGCACGAAGTGGGCACCTGCTACCGCTGCCACACCGTCATCGAGCCCATGGTTTCCAAACAGTGGTTCGTGAAAATGGAACCCCTGGCCAAGCCCGCCATTGAATGCGTGGAAAAGGGCGAAACCCGCTTCCTGCCCGAACGCTTCGGCAAGGCCTAT
>JAFSBN010000009.1 GCA_017437265.1 Clostridia bacterium | reverse complement strand
GGTGGGTGGGGCTGATCGGCCTTGCCGGTGTTGTGCTGCTGCTCATTTTCCGGCATGTAAAGAGCGATGTGCACCTGACGGAAGACAGAAAGCTGGCAGGCGCTGTGTCCCTTTCCCTTTTCCCAAAGGCGGATGACGCCAGATACGGCATCCTGATCATCTGCTTCCTGGCGCAGTATCTGCCCTGGATGCTGGTGCCCCGAGGCACTTACATCTACCACTACTTCCCTTCCGTTCCCTTCATTATCCTGTGCACGCTGCTGTGCCTGGATAAAATGCAGGAGAAATGGAAGAAAACGGCGCTCATTACCGGCATTGTGCTGCTGGCGGCAGCCCTTGTTCTGTTCATTGCCTTCTTCCCCTACGCCAGCGGCCTTCCTGTTTCCGCCGCCTGGCTGGATGCCATGAAATGGTTCCCCGGCTGGATCTGGTATTGATTGACGTTTAGTACAAAAGGAGATGGGCCCATGTTAGCAAGAGCCTTGTGTTACGCCCTGCAGGGGGTGGAAGGTCAGCCCGTTCATGTGGAAACGGACGTTTCCGGCGGCATGGCCATCTTTTCCATTGTGGGCCTGCCGGATGCCGCCGTACGCGAAAGCCGGGACAGGGTGAAAAGCGCCCTGCGCAATTCCGGCTATGCCCTGCCCATTGGCCGCATCACGGTGAACCTGTCCCCGGCTGATCTGAAAAAAGAGGGCGCTGTGTTTGATCTGCCCATTGCCGTTTCCATCATCGGCGCCAGCCGTCAGGCCGCCATGCCCCATCTGGATAAAACATTGCTCCTTGGCGAGCTTTCCCTGGACGGTTCCCTCATGCCCGTGCACGGTGCCATTTCCATGGTCATTTCCGCCCTGCAGCAGGGCATTGATCAGGTAATCCTGCCTTGGGAAAATGCACCGGAGGTGCAGTCCATCAGCGGCGTGTGCGTCTACCCCGCCCGTAATCTGCAGCAGGTGGTGCGCCACTTAAACGGCACGGAACCCATCCTCTGCCAGCAGCAATTGCCTTATGACGCATCGCTTTCCTCCCTGCAGACGGCCATGGACCTGAAAGAAGTAAAAGGCCAGCAGGGGGCAAGACGCGCCCTGGAAGTGGCCGCCGCCGGCGGACACAATCTTTTGCTCATCGGCGTTCCCGGCAGCGGCAAAACCATGCTGGCCAGATGCCTGCCGGGCATCCTGCCTGCCATGACGTTTGAGGAATCCTGCGAAACCACCCGCATCCATTCCGTGGCCGGCACATTGCCTGCAGGTCACGGCCTGATGAAGGAACGCCCCTTCCGCACGCCCCACCATTCCGTGTCCATTCCGGCGCTGGTGGGAGGCGGCAGCGACGCCCGGCCCGGTGAAATATCCCTGGCCCATAACGGCGTATTGTTTCTGGATGAAATGCCGGAATATTCGCCCCATGTGCTGGAAGCGCTGCGGCAGCCTCTGGAAGATGGCTCCGCTTCCATTTCCCGGGTGAAAGCCCGGGCACAATACCTTTCCCGGTGCATGCTGGTAGCCGGCATGAACCCCTGCCCCTGCGGAAACTATGGCAGCCGCACCCGCAGCTGCACCTGCTCCGACAGCGCCATCCGCAAATATCTGGGCCGCATTTCCGGTCCCCTGCTGGACAGAATTGATCTGCAGGTGGAAGTGGACGCCGTGCCCGTTTCCGAAATCCAGTCTGCTGCCCCGGCGGAGGATTCCGCCACGGTGCGAAAGCGGGTGGAAAGCGCCCGGAAAGTGCAGCAGCAGCGCCTTGCGCCCTACGGCATGTACAGCAATGCCCAGATGTCTTCCGCAGCGCTGAAGGAGCTTTGTCCCCTGTCCGACCCCTGCCGGATGCTGCTGGGACGGGCAGTGGAAAAGATGGGCATCACCATGCGCGGCTACACCCGCATCATCAAAGTGGCCCGCACCATTGCGGATTTGAGCGGCGAAAAGGATATCTCCCCCGCCCATATTGCCGAAGCCATTCAGTATCGTGCACTGGACAGTAAATATTGGGGGAAATAAGATGCAGTATACAAAAGCACAATTAGCCCGCATCTGGCTGCGCTGTGCTCCCATCGGTGCCTGGCGGCGGCTGGATAAGCTGAAAGAAAAGCTGGGCTCTGCCGAACATGTGTGGGATTGTTTTACCCCTGTTTACTATCACGAAATCGGCCCGGAATATTTTGCCCAGCTGGCAGACCTTCGGGCAGAAAAGCTGCGCAGCGTGCTGCAGGCCATGGATGCCTTTCAGCTGCGCGCCATATTTCTGGGGGACGAAGAGTATCCATCCCTCCTTTCTCATATTCCCGATCCGCCGGACGTGCTGTTTGTTCAGGGCAGTCTAAGCAGCGAAAAGCTGCAGAAAGCGGTGGGCATGGTGGGTTCCCGGCGCACCAGCCGCTACGGCTCCTCTCAGGCCAGAAAAATCGCCGGGGAATTGGCAGGTGCCGGTGTCACTGTCATCAGTGGCCTGGCCCTTGGCATTGATACCGCCGCTCACGAAGGTGCACTGAAGGCAGGCGGCTGCACCATTGGCGTGCTGGGCTGCGGCCACGCCCATTTCTACCCAGCCGAAAATAAGGAACTTGCCAGACAAATGGTGCTGGCAGGCGGTGCCGTTATCAGCGAATTCCCGCCGGATACGCCGGGCCTGCCCTATCAGTTCCCGGTGCGTAACCGCATCATTTCCGGCCTGTCCCACGCCCTCCTGCTGATCGAAGCGGCCGAAAAAAGCGGCACCCACTCCACCGTCAATCATGCCCTGAACCAGGGCAGAGAGGTGTTTGCCCTTCCCGGCAATGTGGATTCTCCCGGCAGCGCCCTGCCCCTGAAGCTTTTGAAAGAAGGCGCTTCCATCTGCACCTGCGGCGACGATATCCTGTCCGCCATGGGCTGGCAGGAAAAGCCTCCCGTACAGCTCTCCCTCATGGAAGGCGACCCGGATGCGGAAAACGATGTGATCCTTTCCGCATTGCAATTGGAAGAGAAAACCCTGGAAGAACTAATCGAAATTACCGGTCTTTCTGCCCAGGAATTGAGCATGCAGCTCACCCTTCTGGAGCTCAATGGCCGTGTGGAACGCCGTGCAGGCAGGGCCTATGCCCTTGTGCGGCAATAAAACAACAAAAAAATCATCCTATCGATAAACGGAGGAAAAGAAAGTGGCTCAAACAAAACTGATTATCGTGGAATCTCCCTCGAAAGCACGCACCATTGCCAAATTTCTGGGCCGTGGCTACAAGGTGGAAGCCAGCCAGGGGCATGTGAGAGATATGCCCAAATCCCAGCTGGGTGTGGATGCGGAAAATGATTTTGAAATCAAATATATCACCATCCATGGCCGGGGCAAAATTCTGGCCAAAATCCGCAAGGAAGCCAAGGCTGCTTCCAAAATATATCTGGCAACAGACCCTGACCGTGAAGGTGAAGCCATCTCCTGGCACCTGGCACAAACCTTGGGCATGGATGTAACGGAACCCTGCCGTATCGAATTCCATGAAGTGACCCAGAAGGCCGTGCAAAACGCCCTGAAAAACCCACGCTCCATCGATCTGGATAAGGTGGATGCCCAGCAGGCCCGCCGTGCGCTGGACCGCCTGATTGGTTACAAGATCAGCCCCCTGCTCTGGGCCAAGGTGAAAAAGGGCCTGTCTGCCGGCCGTGTGCAGTCCGTTGCCACAAGGCTGGTGGTGGACCGGGAACAGGATATCGAAGACTTCATCCCCGAAGAATATTGGGATATTACCGCCACGGCCCTTTTGCCTGCCGCCCGCGGCCGGAAAACCAGCTTTAACCTGCGGCTGGCCACCCTGGACGGCAAAAAGGCAGAACTGCATAATGCACAAGAGGCCCATGCTGCCCGTGAACGGGTGGAAAACGCACATTTCGCCGTCTACAACATCAAAAACGGCGAGCGCCATAAGCTGCCCGCTCCGCCCTTCACCACTTCTTCCCTTCAGCAGGAAGCCAGCCGAAAATTGAACTTCACCACCCAGAAAACCATGCAGGTGGTGCAGCAGCTTTACGAAGGCATTGATCTGGAAAAGGAAGGCACTCAGGGTTTGGTTACCTATATCCGTACCGACAGCGTCCGCATTTCCCAGGATGCGCTGGATGCCGTGCGTGCCTATATTCCCGAACGCTTCGGTGCAGAATTCCTGCCCGAAACCCCCAATGAATTCAAGGGTCGCCGCAATGCCCAGGATGCCCACGAAGCCATCCGCCCCACCGATGTGACCCGTACCCCCGAATCCATCAAAGCCAGCCTTACCAAAGAACAGTTCCAGCTTTACCGGCTCATCTATTCCCGCTTTATTGCCAGCCAGATGAAGCCTGCCCTTTATGATACCCTTTCCATGGACGTGGAAGGTGCCGGTGTTGGCCTGCGCTTCTATGGCGAACACAAGCGCTTTGCCGGCTTTACATCCGTCTACGAAGAAAGCACGGACGAAGCCACCGAAGCCACAGAATCCACCCTGCCCCAGTTCAACATCGGCGATCCGGTGGTGGTGGAAAGCGTCTCTTCCGACCAGCACTTCACCCAGCCCCCGGCCCGCTTCACCGAAGCCAGCCTGGTGCGCACGCTGGAAGAAAAGGGCATCGGCCGTCCCTCCACCTACGCCCCCACCATTACCACCATCATCGCCCGTGGCTATGTGATGCGTGAAAACAAGCGCCTCTACCCCACTGAGCTTGGCAAAATGATCAACGCCATGATGGCAGAGCATTTCGGCCAGATCGTGGATGTGGATTTCACTGCCCAGCTGGAAGACGAGCTGGACCAGGTGGAAGAAGGCAGCATGGAATGGAAAAATGTGCTGCGCAAGTTCTATCCGCCTTTTGAAGACATGCTGGAAAAGGCTGAAGACGCCATTGAAAAAGTGGAAATCAAGGATGAGCCCAGCGACGAAGTGTGCGACAAATGCGGCGCCCAGATGGTGTATCGTATGGGCCGCTTCGGCCGGTTCCTTGCCTGCCCCAATTTCCCCGAATGCCGCAATACCAAGCCCATCCTCAACTATATTGACGCTCCCTGCCCCAAGTGCGGCGGCCGTCTGCTGGAAAAAACCAGCCGGAAAAACCGCAAGTTCTATGGCTGTGAACACTATCCGGAATGCGATTTTGTTTCCTGGGAAATGCCGGTGGAGGAAAAATGCGAAAAGTGCGGCAGCTACATGACGCTGAAAACATCCCGAGGCGGCGCCTCTTTCCATCTTTGCAGCAATGAAACCTGCCGCCACAAGGTGGAAGTGACCGCAGAAAAAACGGAGGAATAAGCCTTATGCCCCATGCAACAGTGATCGGCGCTGGCCTGGCCGGATGCGAAGCCGCCTGGCAATTGGCCCTGCAGGGCATTGAGGTAACGCTGATTGAAATGAAGCCGGAGAAAATGTCCCCGGCGCATCACAGCCCCCTGTTTGCAGAGCTGGTCTGCTCCAATTCCCTCCGTTCCGACAGGCTCACCAATGCCGTGGGCCTTCTGAAGGAAGAAATGCGGCTTTGCCATTCCCTTATCATGGAAGCGGCGGACCATGCCCGGGTTCCTGCCGGCGGTGCACTGGCAGTGGACAGGGAAAGCTTTTCCGGCTATATCACCGAAAAACTGAAAAACCATTCCCTCATCACCATCGAATACCGGGAAGTAACGCAAATTCCGGATGGCCCCGTGATCATCGCCACCGGCCCTCTCACTTCCGATGCCATGAGCGAACAAATTGCCGCCCTGCCCGGCCTTTCCACCCTGAATTTCTATGATGCCGCCGCCCCCATCGTGACGCTGGATTCGCTCAATATGGACCGCATTTTCCGCCAGAGCCGCTACGGCCGTGGGGACGATTATCTCAACTGCCCCATGAACGAACAGGAATACCATGCTTTCGTTCAGGCGCTGATTGAAGCGGAAACGGCAGAAATTCACGGCTTTGAAGAAACGAAAGTATTCGAAGGCTGCATGCCGGTGGAATCCATGGCCAAGCGCGGCCCCATGGTGCTGGCCTTTGGCCCGCTCAAACCCGTGGGCCTTGTGGACCCCCGTACCGGGAAAGAAGCCTATGCCGTGGTGCAATTGCGCCAGGATAACAACGAAGGCACGCTGTATAACCTGGTGGGCTTCCAGACCCGTCTCAAATGGCCGGAGCAAAAGCGTGTCTTTGGCATGATCCCTGGCCTGGAAAATGCGGAATACGCAAGGTACGGCGTGATGCACCGCAACACCTTCCTCCATTCCCCCGGCTTTCTCAACGCTCATTTTGAAATGATCAGCCGCCCGCAATGCTATTTTGCCGGGCAGATGACGGGCGTGGAAGGCTATGTGGAAAGCGCCGCCAGCGGCCTTGTCTGCGGCCTGTCCCTGGGCCGGGATCTGAACGGCCTTGGCACGGTGGATTTGCCCGGCATCACGGCAATGGGGGCTATGGGCCGCTATATCAGCACCCCCAACAGCCATTTCCAGCCTATGAACTGCGCCTTTGGCCTCATTGACGGGCTGGTGGTGGATAAGCAGCACAAAAAAATCCGCAACAAGCAGGAACGCTATACCGTCATTTCGGAACGCGCCTTGTCTTTCATGGAAGCGTGGGCAGATCAGATGTATCCCCCCATTTCTGACACTGTGATGACATAATTTTCCGCTATCCTGCATAGAAGAAGGAGATACCGTTTTATGAGCATCGAACTGAAAGGCACCACCATCTGTGCCGTAAAGAAAGATGGAAAAATCGCCATCGCCGGTGACGGTCAGGTCACCATGGGCGAAAGCGTTATTTTCAAATCCAATGCCAAAAAGGTGCGCCGTCTGTTTGGCGGCAAGGTGGTGGCAGGCTTTGCCGGCACCGTGGTGGACGCTTTTACCCTCTTTGATAAATTCGAAGAAAAATTGACCCAGTGCAACGGTAATCTGGAGCGTGCCGCCGTACAACTGGCCCAATTGTGGCGTACGGAACAGGGCATGCGGCAGATGAATTGCATGATGATCGTGGCCAAGTCCGATCAGCTGCTGGTGCTTTCCGGCACCGGCGAAGTGATGGAACCGGACAGCGGCGTGGTGGCCATCGGTTCCGGTGGCAATTATGCCCTGGCAGCCGCCCGGGCCCTCAGCGAAAACACCGCCCTTTCTGCCCACGATATTGCAGAAAAGGCACTGCATATTGCCGCTTCCATCTGTGTGTATACCAACGACAATATCATCGTGGAAGATGTGTAAGGAGGTGCGGAAAAGATGGCAGAATTAACGCCCCGTGAAGTGGTCCGGGAACTGAACCGCTATATCATTGGTCAGGATGAAGCCAAGCGCGCCGTGGCCATTGCCCTTCGCAACCGCTACCGCCGCGCTCAACTCTCCCCCGAAATGCGGGAAGAAATCTATCCCAAGAATATTCTGATGGTGGGCCCCACCGGCGTGGGTAAAACAGAAATTGCCCGTCGTCTGGCAAAGCTTGTGGATGCGCCCTTCATCAAGGTGGAGGCCACCAAGTTCACAGAAGTAGGCTATGTGGGCCGGGATGTGGAATCCATCATCCGGGATCTGGCAGAAAATGCTTTCCACATGGTCAAGCGTGAACATGCGGAAAAAGTGAAAACCCGGGCTCAGGTGCTGGCGGAGGACAGGCTTGTGAGCCTGCTCATCCATGCCCCCAGGAAGAATAACAATAACCCGCTTGATTTCCTGCTGGGCCGCAAGCCCGAGCCGGAAGCCACTCCCGAAGAAAATGCCGAAATCAGCCGCAAGCGCAGCGAAGTAAGGGAACAATTGCAGCGGGGCGAGCTGGAAGAAAAAGAATTGGAGATCGAAGTGGAAGAATCCTCCCCCCAGCTGGAGGTAGGCGGTGCTTCCATCAGCATCGGCGATATGATGGGCGGCATGATGCCGAAAAAAACCAAGCTGCGCCATGTAAAGGTAAAGGAAGCCCGGCAGATTCTCATCGAAGAAGAGTCTTCCAAGCTCATCGATGAAGATGCCGTAAAGGAAGAAGCCGTGCGCCGGTGCGAGCAGAACGGCATCATTTTCCTGGACGAAATTGACAAAATCGCTGCCAAGTCCGGTCAGGGTCACGGGCCCGACGTGAGCCGGGAAGGTGTTCAGCGGGATATTCTGCCCATCGTGGAAGGCTCTACCGTCAATACCAAATACGGCCCCATCCGCACCGATTTCATGCTCTTTATCGGTGCCGGTGCTTTCCATGTGGCCAAGGTGACCGACCTGATCCCCGAGCTTCAGGGCCGCTTCCCTGTCCACGTGAATCTCCAAAGCCTCACCAAAGAGGATTTTGTGAACATCCTCACCAAAACCGATAACGCCATCACCCGCCAGTATACTGCCCTTCTGGAGGTTGATAAGGTGCATCTCACTTTCGAAGAAGATGCCCTGGAGGAAATTGCCGCCATTGCCCTGCGCGCCAACGAAGAAGGCGAAGATATCGGTGCACGCCGGCTCCATGCGGTGTTTGAAGAACTGCTGGAAGATGTGTCCTTCAATGCCGGCGGCGATAACATGCCCGATGTGTATCTTTCCATCTCTGCCGATTATGTGCGGGAACACCTGAAGGCAGCCAAGCAGGCAGATATGCGCCGCTACATTCTGTAATTGATACGAAAGTGAGGTTTTCCCTATGAAACCTTTAACCATCGCCATCGACGGCCCCTCCGGTGCCGGCAAATCCTCCATTGCCGATGTGGTTTGCAAAAAACTGAATATTCTCCATCTGGACACCGGTGCCATGTACCGCGCCGTGGGCCTTTGCGCCCTGGAAATGGGCATTGACCCCACGGACGAAGCTGCCGTTTCCCAAATGTGTGAAGAAGGCCGTGCTCTGGTGGACGTGAAATATCAGGACGGCCAGCAGCTTACCCTGCTCAACGGCCGGGATGTATCTCCCCTCATCCGTACCCAGGAAGTAGGCGGTGCCGCTTCCGCCGTCAGCCGCTACGTGCCGGTGCGCCGCATGCTGGTACGCCGCCAGCAGGAAATGGCCGCTGCTCAGCCCATGCTGCTGGATGGCCGGGATATCGGCACGGTGGTGCTGCCCGATGCCACGGTGAAAATCTTCCTCACCGCTTCCCCGGAAGAACGAGCCCGCCGCCGCATGCTGCAATTGCAGGAAAAGGGCGACAACACCCCCTTTGAAGAAGTGCTGGCCGAAGTGAATGCCCGGGATTTGCAGGACACCACCCGGGAACTGACCCCCCTGCGCCAGGCGGATGATGCCGTCTTGCTGGATTCTTCTTCCCTCACCTTTGACGAAACCGTGCAGGCTATCCTGACTCTTGTGGAGGAAAAGTATGGAAAGCAATAACAAGAAAAAGCGCAACAAAGCCTATGCTTTTGTACAATTTCTGGCCAACGTGCTGTCCCACACCATCATGCCTGTCACTTTCCATAACCGGGAACAGCTGAACATGGATGCACCCTATATCCTGATCGCCAATCACCACTCCATGCTGGACCCGCTGTATCTTTCCTATGCCTGCAGAAAGCACGAAATCCGCTGGCTGGGCAAAAAGGAAATTGCAAAAATGCCGGTAATCAGCTGGTTTGCAAAAAAAATGGACATGATCCATGTGGATCGCCACAATACCGATATGGCCGCCATGCGCCAGTGCATGGGCGCCGTAAAAGGCGGTCAGGTGCTGGGCATTTTCCCGGAGGGCACCCGACACCAGCCTTCCCTGATGCATGAAGTGGAATCGGGCACGGCGTTCATCGCCCTCCGGGCCGGTGTTCCGCTGCTGCCCGTGTACACCACCCGGAAAATCAGTTTCTTCCGCCGCGCCCATACCTATGTGGGCCAGCCCATGGATATTACCGATTTGAAAGCGCAGGGCCTGAACACCGAAACGGTGGATATGCTGAGCAAACGCATTCAGGAAACCTTCTGGGCCATGCAGGAAGAATATAAAAAATAATCATTCCGGTATCAAAAAAGCACTGTCCTTTCGGGCAGTGCTTTGCGTTTGTTTGATTATCGGGGCAGGCGCGTAACATTATGAGCGCCGCATACAGAGCAATCTCTGTACTGATAGATAAACCTGTCTTCACTGGACGAAGTGAGGGAATAAATCCACTGATGGGGCACCAGCGTATAGATAATGTGGTTCACATAATCACAGCGCAGGCATTCTTCGAAAAAATACCCCTGCTTCACGCACGTGGAGCACACATATTCCGCCGGTCCCATTTCGTGCTCGAGCGCAGGCAGCACCGCATGGAAGCTATGCTTGCAGTAGGTGCAGGCAATTTCCGCATAGCCGTCTTCCACGCAGGTAGGCTCCACCACAAGGCCGGTGCTTCTGTAATGATGGGCTGCCTTGGGCACCACCCGGTCTTCACTGTAATCGCAGTTCCGATTGGTGCAGCCCAGGGTTTCCAGGCCTTCCCTCTGACAATCGGAAGGCACCAGGGCAATGCTGGTCAGCTGATGGCCGGTAGCCGGAATCACTTCCAGCGCCACCGCACCGCAATCACCGCATACTTCCTTGTAGTAGCCTTCTTGTTCGCAGGTAGCAGGCACATGGGTGGCTGCGGTAAAGTGGCCCGTAGCCGGATAGATTTCTTCTTCGTAATAATCGCAGCGGCTGCAGTGCACCCGGTAATAGCCGTCCTCTTCACAAGTGGCCATCTTTTCCTCAGCGCCGCCGGTCATCTGATGGCCTAATGCCGGAATCACTTCCAGCGCCACCGCACCGCAATCGCCGCAGGCTTCCTTGCGGTAGCCGTCCTGTTCGCAGGTAGCAGGCACATAGGTGGCTGCGGTGAAGTGGCCCGTGGCCGGATAGATTTCTTCTTCGTAATAATCGCAGCGGCTG
>JAFSBN010000119.1 GCA_017437265.1 Clostridia bacterium | reverse complement strand
GGAAAGCAAATCAATGATGGGCAGGCCCTGGGGGCAGGCGCCTTCGCAGGCACCGCAGCCCACGCACTTGGAGGCATCGGTGCCCTTTTCCGTCATGTTTTTGTAATTCCAGTTGTATTTCCATTCCTGGCCGAACATGGCATTTTCATTATAGGCATGGAAAATATCCGGAATGCGCACGTCATTGGGGCAGGGCACGCAGTAGCGGCAGCCGGTGCAGCCAATGGGAATGCGGGCCAGATAGGCCTTTTTCAGTTCCTTGATGAAGGCCTTGTCTTCTGCGGATAAGCCGCCCACGGTAAGGTGGTCAAACACCTTCAGGTTTTCTTCCAGCTGCTGCTGGTTGCTCATGCCGGAAAGGATGGTGGCCACTTCCGCATAATCGGCGATGTAGGAAAACGCCCATTCCACGGCACTCTTTTTCGGTTCGTGGTTTTCCATCAGGGCCCGGATATCCGCCGGCGGATTGGCCAGGGCACCGCCCCGGAGGGGCTCCATGATGACGATGGGCACGCCGGCCTTTCCGGCGGCAAGCAGGCCTTCTTCCGTGGCCTGCTTATCATCATCCAGGTAGTTGAACTGGATCTGGGCCATGCCCCAGTTATCGTAATCGTTCAGGATGTTCAGGAAGGCTTCCTTGCCGTCGTGGAAGGAAAAGCCGGTGTGGCGGATACGGCCGTCGGAAAGGGCCTCCTTGAAGAATTTCTTGTAATGAAAGGCCTGCATTTTTTCAAAGCTGCCTTTGTTCAGGGCATGCAGGATATAGAAATCCAGGTAGGGCACATCCAGCTTTTTCAGTTGTTCGTCAAGCAGCCGGTTCATATCCTTTTCTTCGTTCACCAGCCATACGGGCAGCTTGGTGGTCAGTGTCACTTTTTCCCGGTAGCCGTCCTTCAGGGCCAGCCCGGCCACGATTTCGCTTTCCCCGTCGTGGTAGCCATAAGCGGTATCCACATAATTGATGCCCTGATCGATGCCGTGGCGAATCATGGAAATGGCGGCGGCCCGGTCAATCACCCGCTTGCCGTCCTTTTCCATGGTGGGCAGGCGCATGCAGCCCATGCCCAGCCGGGATACGTCAAAGCCATGCTTTCCAAAGGGAACGTATTGCATAAAAAAATCGCTCCTTCACAAACAAATTTTCGTCAGTTTCATCATACCGAAAAGTTCTGCGTTTGTCCAGCAAAAAAACGAAAAGATATGGACAGAAACCGCCGAAGAATTTACAAAGAAGGGGCTTCGTCGTATAATCAGGGCAGATAAAATGCAAGAAAGGGCTTTGCTTTCATGAAAACCTATCCCTTTACCCAATCCCCCTTCCGGGTATTCGGCGCACCGCTTTTTGAAAAGACGGGCACTTTGTGGCGCCTGCCGGATGAACTGACGGAAAAGCTTCCCAAAGAATTTGTGGATTGGCAGCTGGCCCACCGCTGCCCCGGGGCCCGGCTGTGCTTCCGCACGGATTCCGAAACGCTGCAGTTCCGCATCCATTTCAAGTCCATGAACGTGGATATCGGCATGAGCCTTTATGCCGCCCAAAGCGGCAATGTGTTTGTGGGGGAAAGGCAAACGGCCCGGTATCTGGGCCTTGTGATGCCCCGGCAGGGATATGCAGAGCCTGTTGCTTCCGGCACCTTCCGCAAGGAAAAGAAGATGGAGGATGTGACGCTGTTCCTGCCCCGGAACGAGGAAATTACCGATGTTTTCATCGATTTGGATGACGAGGCAAGGGTGGAGGCCCCCACGGCCTACCGCTATGCAACGCCCATTCTTTATTACTGCTCCTCCATCAACGAAGGGGGCTGCTGCAGCATGCCCTGCAATGCCTATAACGCCCTGCTTTCCCGGTGGTTGGATGCGGATTATTACAACTTCGGCTTTTCCGGCTGTGCCAAGGGGGAAGCCATCATGGCGGATTATATTAACGGCATCGAAAAATCCGTGCTGGTAATGGATTACGATCACAACGCCCCCAACGCCGCCTACTTG
>JAFSBN010000118.1 GCA_017437265.1 Clostridia bacterium | reverse complement strand
GGGTACAGGGGGCGAGAAGCCCCCTGGTGGGCAGTGCCCACACCCAGCTCGCAATGACGCAACCCTCTCTTAAAAATCTTGTTTCTGCGTGTAACAGGAAAAGCGATGCAAGCCCTGCCTTCGTTCCCCCGTCAGCGCATCGTCCCACCATGGAAATAACATTCGTACACCTTTTCTCCACGGCAGAAAATTTCCTCATATCCCTGAAACCAGTTCACATCCCCGTTTACCCGGCATTTGTACAGATATTCCCCTTGCTGGTAATATGCAGGGCCCCGATAAGGCATCGCCATATCCGCTGCCCGCAGCGCTTCCTTCAAAAAATGTCCGCTGAAATTATCGCCCAACACCCGACCCATGTAATTCATGGCATACACTGCCTGGCCGCTTTTCCAAACGGCCTCTTCCCCGGCAAACTGCTCGCCGCCCACATAGGTATCATGGTAAGCCCACTCGCCTTCCTCATACCGATAATCGTGGGAGTCAAACCGGGTGGCGGCCACTTCGTTCATGTAGGCAGCATAAGTATTTTGATTGGCCTTCAGGCGAAAACGGATCATTTCGTCCGTTTCGCTCATTTCATTTTTTGCCTGCACAGCGCCGCAATCCTGACTGCGCACCAGATAATCCACCGTCACATGAAAAAGATTGCTGATCTGCAGCAGGTTTTCAATGTCCGGCCAGGCCATACCGCTTTCCCATTTTGCCACCGCCTGCCGGGAAACATGCATTTCCTCTGCCAGTTTCTCCTGGGTATAGCCCTTGCTTTTCCGCAAAAGCTGTAATTTCTCGCAAAAATTCATGCTTCTCCCCTCCTGGGCCCAGTATATCATTTTCCTGCGCTCTTTGTCATCCATGCTGCGGTTGCTTTCTCTCCACTTGTGGTATACAATAAAAGAAACCATTCACGGAGGCAAAAAAATGAACTACCGGATTCAGGCCATGGACGTGCTTTTGTGCGAAGACTGCATCCTGAAATGCTACTCCCCCCTGATTCCCTATAAGGAACAGCTGGTGAATTCATTTTTACGGATAAACTGCCCTACCCGGGACCATTGCCTGGCACTGACGGACGATGAACTGATCAACGCCGGCCTGCCGGATGATCTCTGCGGCCTTTTTCGCCGTTTTTTGCGCATGTACGATTACAAAGGAAAGGGACTCCGGGACATTCCGGACGCAGAAAACAAAGCGAATGATGAGGTGGCTTCCCTGCTTGAATTGATGCGTTTGCCCGGCGTCAAGGCAATCCGGGCGCAATTGTATTACCGTTGCGGCTTGAAAAGCCTGCAGGATTTTGCCTCCCCGACTGGCAGTCCCTGCAAGATCAGATTGCACAATGTATCGCCCGGGATGCACTGCCCTGCTCCGTCCCCCTGCCCAAGGAACTGCGCACAGAAATTGCTGTTGCAAAAGCATTCACCATCTATCAGGCATAACCCATCCCCTGCCATCAAAAAACCGGCGTGCCATCTGCGCACACCGGTTTTCCTCATTTCTTCCGGGCAAAAGCTGCCGCTTCCTGCAGCCAGTTCATCATTTCATTGTTCATATCTTCCGCCGCAGTCAGCACCACATGATGGGTGAATCGCCCGGGATAAGGCTCCGCCACCACTGCAATACGTTCATGTTCTATCCGCCGGCCTGCGCCAAAGGTGAGCGTAATATAACTGCATGACAGCGATTTCATCACCGGCAGAAAGGATATGCATGCAAACATACGCTTATTGTAAAAACTGATTTGCGTCTTTTGCACCTTGCATGTCACATCCGCCCCAAGGGAAAACAGTTTCTTTTCCAGCAAGGCATAAAGCGGTAAAGCCTGCGGTTTCTTCTCAAAAAACATCAACACATCCGGATGCATCTTATCCTCCGTCACAACCTGATTTCCACATGCTCTCCCGAATGGCTGTCCACTTCCACCAGCACCCATTCCGGATGCAGTTTTTTGTACTCCTTCAACGCCTGAACTGCTTTGCGCAGCTGTTCTCCGGTATACTTCATACCGTCTTCCTGTTTCATAAAAACAGGCGCCAGGGTGGCCGTCACCGGGTTCAGAATCAGGCCGGTGGGAAAATGCAGGTTCACTTTCTGTTCACCCTGCTCCATGACCAATATTTTCATCTGCTCACTCCACAAAAATATGCACCGTGGTGCCGTCGCCGGTTTCCACTTCCATCAGGTTGCCCATCACGCCTTTTTCGACCATGGACAGGATCTGGGTGAAATCGATCTGCTGCAGAGCAGCGTTTCCGCTCACCTGGGGCATCCCCATCCCGGTCTCAGCTGCCACTTTCACCAGCGCCATGGGCACAGAAATGCGCACACGATCGCCGTCGTTTGTGTCCACCTTCATCCGCAGCATCATGTCCTTGATATCCTTCCGCTTTTCCTCCGGCACAAGCTGCACCGCAGGCTGCGCTTCCGCTTTTCCTGAAAGCAATTCATCCACCGTAATACCGAATATTTTCGCCAACGCCGGCAAAAGTGTAATGTCCGGGCATGTCTGATCGTTCTCCCACTTGCTCACCGCCTGTGCACTGACCCCTACCTTTTCTGCCAGTTCATCCTGGGTCATGCCCATTTCCTTGCGATATGCCGCCATCCTTTTTCCCATTGTTTCTTGCATGGTCATCCGACTCCTTTCTTTCGATGGCAACAATGTACCATGTTTCTGCATGCATTTGAACCGATTATCGGTTGATTTCCCTCTTTTTTGCTCAACCATCGGTAGTATTTCCCCTCAACCGGTGGTTGTTTCCACCGTTTCTTACCCTTTTTGCTCCATTCCGGATATCCCTCAGAGCGTTTTCAATAAGACAGGTCTTTCGTCACCGTTCCGCCGGAATATGCGGCATCGGCGGCCGTCTCTGCAGATTGGAATCACAAACACCCTTCCTCACTTCAGGAAACGCCTCCTTCCGATGCATTCTTCCACGGCCATCTTCTTGTCATTATATCATATTTACCATCCATTTGAAAACACAAAAAAGGGCGATGTGCTTTCGCACAGCGCCCTGGGGTTTATTGCTTCAGACTGATTGTTCAGCCGGGCGAACCTTACTTAGCGTTGAAGGTGTCGCACAGGGCCTGCCAAGCGGGCATGCCAGCTTCGATCAGAGCAGCAACGTCGCCACCGGCCAGGCCCCACAGCAGGGAGCTGCCCAGCACGTCGTTCTGAGTGCCCAGGTACACAACCTTGTTGTCGGTAGCATGGCTGCCTTCACGCAGCATGGCGTAGGTTTCGTCCACAGCACGTTCGTCGGTGTAGTTGTACTTGTTGCCGATCCAAGCGTCTTCATCATCGTAGCCAGGAGTGGGGTTGGTCCACAGGTCGATGAAGAAAGCGATCTTCTGAACTTCTTCAGCAGTGTAAACGTTGGGGATCAGAGTGGTGTTTTCAGAAGCAACGTGCAGGTAGTTGCCGCCTTCCACGGGAGTGGGGAAAGCAACGCAGCCCCATTCGTCTTCCATGTCAGCCATTTCGGAATTGTCGTTGTAGCCGCCGTAGGTCTGGTATACGTAGAAAGCAAACTGGCCTTCCTTCCAAGCCTGCTTGTACCAATCCCAGTTGGCATCAGCGGGAGTGTGCATCCAGTAGTTGGCCTGGATGGTCTTGCCCCAGTTCAGAGCGTCAACGGTTTCCTTGCTGTCCATAACGGGCTGCAGCTTGCCGTCAGCGTCATAATCGAAGAAAGCGCCGCCATTGCCGAACACGGCCAGGACGTACATGTCATCGCCGGAACCGGAAACGCCCCACTTGTCCACAACGCCGTCATTGTCGGTGTCCTGAGTGCACTGCTTCAGCAGTTCTTCCCAAGCAGCCCAGGTCCAGGTGCCATTGGCCTGCATGTCATAGATGGTGTTCCAGTCGATGCCGGCTTCTTCAAGCAGACGCTTGTTGAAGTACACGCAGCCACGGGGTTCGGTAGCGCCGGTGGAAACGCCGTACACGTCTTCGCCGATTTTCCAGGCGTTCAGGGTGAAGGTGTTCCACTTTTCAGCGGAGAAGTCATAGTCGCCCCAGGAGGCGGCCATGCCGTTGGCAACCAGAGAACCAACCTTGCCGGGCTCGATGATGTAAGCGCGCAGGCTGCCATCGGGAGCGGAGGTGAAGTTGATCATTTCTTCAGCGCAGGTTCCCCAGTCGCCGCCCTGCTTCTGTTCTACCTTCACATTGTAGGTAGCTTCGATCCAGTCGCGGTAGTCGTACTGAGCCTGCTGTTCTTCGGTGGGTTCGGCAGCGCGGGCGCCGTCGCCAGACCAGTAGTCATAGATAGTGATGGTGAGAGGTTCGGCCTGGATCATTTCTTCCACGATAGCCGGATAACCTTCGGGCACTTCGGCCAGGGCACCAATGCTGACGGACAGCATCATGACGGCCAGAAGCAGAGCAACCAGTTTCTTCATGTTGGAGTTCCTCCTTTTTATTTTCCATATGAATGTTTCGTTTTCACGCAAAGCATTCATACAGTTACAATGGTTATTGGCAGCCTTTGCTGCGTTTCTTGGCTCATTATACACCATATCCACCAAATTGGCAAGACATTTTTGTGTATATTCTGTGCATTTTTCTTCCGAAAAATTATTCCTTGCTGCCGGTCATGGTGAGGCTCTTTACGAACGTCTTCTGAGTGAAGCAGTACAGAATGATCAGCGGGATGCAGCAGATGAGCACGCCAATGGAAATCAGCTGCTGCTGACGGCCATTGGGAATGATCACTGCCTTGGATGCGTCGGCAGAGAAGTACCGGGACATACGGCTGACGATGGAGCTGAGTTCCACGGAATAGACGGTGTAATTGGCCTGCAGGAAGTTGCGGGAGTAGAACAGGTCCGTCCATTGCCACACAAAGCCAAACAGGAAGCAGCTGGCGATGGTGGGCATAGCGTCGGGCAGCATGATCTTGGTGAAGGTGTGCACCGTGCCGCAGCCGTCGATGTAGGCGGCTTCTTCCAGGCTCTTGGGCACGCCTACAAAATACTGGCGAAGCATGAAGATGTACAAGCCGTTCTTCAGGCCCATGCAGGTGAGGCTCATCAGCAGGTACGGCAGAATGGACGTACGCAGGTTGATGGGCTTGCCGTCATTGAACAGACGAACCAGACCCAGGAAATCGAAATTGGCAAAGTTCATGTACAGGGAGGTCTGGATGGTGGTGGGCGGCACAACAATCAGCATGATCACGCAGGCAAACCAGAATTTCTTCAGCGGGAATTCATACCGGGCAAAACCGTAAGCCACGATGGTGCAGCTGATCACCTGCAGAACAGATACCAGCAGGCTGATCCAGAGCGTGTTCAGCATGGATTTGGGGAAATTGGTCAGGTTGAACACATGCTGATAGTTTTCCAGCGTCACTTCACGGGGCACCAGCACGATGGTAGAGTCGTACAGGTCCTTTTCCACCATGAAACCGGTGGAAAAGCGCATGATGATGGGCTGGATGATCATGAAGCACAGGCCAAACAGCAGCAATGCGCGGATGACGGAGATGGCCGTGCGCTTCAGCTGACGCTTCAGCAGATACCCTTCACTGCGGCGGTTACGGTCCCAGAAGCTTTTATTGTTGCCAATAAATACTGTCTTACTCTTAGTCATAAGATTTCACCGCCCTTGAGATAATGAAGCTGCTCACGCCGATGAAGGCAAGCGCAATGCCGAAGTAAATCCAGCTCATGGCAGAAGAGATACCGAACTTCATGTCCTGATAGGTGACCTGATAGATCAGTTCCATTACCTTGTTATCATTCTTCATGAAGAAGTCAATAATGGTGTAGATGCAGTTGACCAGCAGCAGGGGGCTGACCATGGGGAAGGTGAT
>JAFSBN010000117.1 GCA_017437265.1 Clostridia bacterium | reverse complement strand
TTGCCCGTCATACAAGACATCAATTTCCGATACCGGGTCCAGGGGCAATGCCCCTGGCCGGGGTGAAGGGGTGGAACCCCTCGCCGTTCCGGTGCATTGCGTTTTCTCCAAAAGCAAGCGAGCGTCCAAATAACGGATGCTCGTTTGTTTGCTATTGGATAAATGATTCCGGAAGAACCCCTCGCCATCCCGGCATTTTTTATTCCCAGGTGGCGCAAAGGGCCGTAACATACCAGTTATACTTCTTCCCGTCGGATTTGGATTGCCGGGGGCCGTCGTAGTGCACGCCCTCCACCGTCCATTCTTCTTCGGGCAGGTAGGACATATTCTTTTCCCTGTTTTCCGCCTTAGAATCGTACAGGAAGGAAAAGCGTTTCACGGTGCTGCCGCCGATGTTGCCTTCCACGGTGAAAATCTGGTAAACACCGTTTCCCCGGTCCACCACATCGGTAATCATGCCCACATGCACATCCGCATACCAGCCCTTGGCCCCGAAGATGATAAGGTATCCGGGCCGGGGCACATCGGTGATGCGTTCCATATTGGTAAACCCGGTGCGCAGCTTGGGCACGCCGGCTTCCCGGAGGCTATAAGGAATGCCGCCCTCATGGGGCTTCACTTTCCGCCAGGTATCGGTGGGCTCCAAGGGCACCCCGGCGGTATCCAGGCAATAGCCCACGAAAGCGCCGCACCAGCCGATGTTTTCATAGCCCCACCACTTGATGTACTTATTGCCGCGCTTGGTTTTATCCAGCCGCTTTTCGCCCACTTCTTCCCATTCCTTGAGGGCGATATCGATGGCGGCCCGGATTTCCGCCGGCAGGGCATCCGTCACTTCCACTTCCACCAGGGTTTCTTCCTCTGCGTTCATCAGATACAGCATGGCATAGCCTTCGGAAAGGGCATGGATGGTGTCCCCCTCCCCATAGGCCACGTCGGGGGCATCGGTATCCCAGCTGCCGGTAAAGGGCAGTTCAAAGGAAAGGCTTTCCCCGGCAGCCATCTGCACATATTCCGGCAGCTTTTCCGCCCCGGCGCAGGAAAAAGCCAGCCACAGGGCCAGCACCAGACACAGCGTGCGCTTCATCATTCCGCCTCTTCCTTTCTTTCGCCTTTACGGGAGATGCCCATCAGGGCCGTCACCGGCAGGCTGAACACAATGCCGTGGCCTTCCGTCTGCATACCGGCGGCCTTGGTCACCGCCTGCATGACGGGAATTTTATGTTCCTGATCCACCACAATCAGCAGCATTTCCTTTTCGGGCTGGATGGTGATGCCAAAGAAATGGCTGCCTTCCTGGGGCGCAGCGCCCCGGGCGTGGATCACCGTGCCGCCGCCGGCACCGGCCGGACGGGCCGCATCCATCACCGCTTGCGAAAAGCCCTTGTTGATGATGGCCACGATCAATTCATGGCTGATCTTCTCCGACAGATGTTTTTCCTCCTCCGGGCGCACGGCATCTTCGCCGCCCATTAACATTTTCAGCGTTGCGGCACCGGCCA
>JAFSBN010000116.1 GCA_017437265.1 Clostridia bacterium | reverse complement strand
TAACTGCTTGAATTTACTGTATTTCCCGCGACTCATGACGAGGAGGGGTAAACCTTCCTCTACATAATAACGCGTTGCTGCACAAGGCGGTTCGTTTTTTAACGCCAGTCGATATCGTTGTAGGTGGTCACCTTGGGATCACGATACCAGTAGATGGAAGAGTTCCATGCCACATCGGTAAACTTCTTCACCTTACGGGCAGCCGCTTCACCCAGCTTGCGCATATTGGTACGGGCTTTGGTCAGGGCGGACTTCAGCTTTTCGTTATCGATGTCATTGGCATAAGCATCATAGGCTTCGATGGTTTCCAGATAGGAAGCCTTAAGTTCATCCAGTGCCTTCTTCTGGGCATCGGTCAGCTTTTCAAGGCTGTAGCCATAATCCAGAATCTGCTTGGCGATGATGATCTGACGGCCCACGGGGAAACCGGTAGCCTGCAGCCACTTGGTATACTTCAGGCTTACCTGAGGCAGTTCAGCAGCATTGATGCCGTATACTTCCTTCAGCACATTCTGACGATGCGCCTGATCGGTAAGGGTGAAATTCCAGTGTTCCATAACCAGCTTATATTCGCCGGTGAGCATGTAGCTGCCCACGCTGTCGTTGCCAAGGGTAAGCATCAGTTCCACCAGAGAAGTGAAAGCCGCATCATCCACATTGGTGTAGAAGTTCAGATCGCCGGAAGTAGCCTTGTCCCACAGTTTCAGCAGGATGGAAGGATCGTTCATGAACTTTTCATAAACGGTGATGAACATACGGCGGTTACGGTCGCACCGGCCAATATCCAGACCGCTCATGATGGTGGCATTCTTGCGGGCACGCAGATAGTCGATCATGCCCTTGCCGTTCAGCTTCACCTGACCCTTTTCATAGCGCACGCCGGTGTGGCCGGTGTAGGTCATATCCAGGTCATAATCCAGACCGCCCATCAGATCGCCCAGGGTGATCAGGCCGTCCATATCCACGGCAGCATAATAGTCAATCCTGATGCCGCCCAGCAGCCAGCTGGCCGTTTCGCAAGTCAGCTTCAGGCCCTCAGCAATGGTGGGAGCGCAGTTCACGGCGCAGTTCAGCTTATACACGCCGCGCACGCCGGGCACATAGCACAGGGTATCACGGGGCAGAGACACAAGGCTCACCAGACCCTTGGTCTTGTTCACCACGATTACCATGTTGGCGTCGGTGTGAGCCTTTTCCACCTGACGCTTGTTGCCGCTGCCGCGCCAGCCGCTGTTTTCCGTAAAATCCAGACCGCACAGCAAAATGGTAACAAATTCATCTTCCGGTTCCACATATTCCACTTCGTTCAGCTTCAGGAACATGGTGGTGGATTCGGGAATCTGCGTGATTTCAGGCATTTCTGCGGCCAGAGAGAAGGGCATAACCCCCACCAGCAGCACAACAGCCATCAAAAAAGAAAGCATTGCCTGTACGAAACGCTTATTCATATCGTTTACCTCCTGTATTGTATTCATACAACAGGTTCATTATAACAAACGTTCCATAGATTTGCAATGCTTTCTTCACACTTTGGTAAGAAATTTACAACTGTTTCAGCACTTCATCTCCGAAAGCCTGGCAGGTGTTGCCGGGAATGGCAGCATCCACAGGCTTTGCTGCCCGGGCAGCCTGAATGGCGGCGGTCAGCTTTTCCGCTTTTTCCGCCATACCGATATGACGCAGCAGCATGCAGGCAGCGGTGAGAATGGATTCAGGATTGGCATAATCCCCCAGCCCTTCGGCGATCAGACGGGGGGCGGAGCCGTGAATGGCTTCGAACATGGCATATTCGGTACCGGTATTGGCGCTGCCGGCAGTACCCACGCCGCCCTGGATCTGGGCCGCTTCATCGGTGATGATATCGCCGTAGAGATTGGGCAGCACAAACACCTGGAAGTTGGAGCGGATGGCCGGGTTCACCAGATTGGCGCTCATGATATCGATGTAGTATTCATCGGCCTGAATGTCCGGATATTCCGCCGCCACTTCGTGGCAGATGGCGGAGAAAAGCCCATCCGTCTTCTTCATGATGTTGGACTTGGTAACAATGGCCACATGGGTTTTGCCGTTTTTCTTTGCAAATTCAAAGGCGGAGCGGGCAATGCGCCGGGTGCCTTCCACAGTAGTCACCTTGAAATCCATGGAAAGCACACCGGGGATTTCAATGCCCCGGCTGCCCAAGGTGTATTCACCTTCGGTGTTTTCACGGAAGAAGGTCCAGTCGATATTCTCTTCCGGCACGCACACAGGACGCACATTGGCGTACAGATCCAGTGCCCGGCGCAGGCTCACATTGGCGCTTTCCATCTTGCCGCCGGAGGGAGTAGTGGTGGGGCCTTTGAGCAGCACGTCGCACTTTTTGATTTCCGCCATCACGCTGTCGGGCACAGCCTGGCCCAGGGCCAGACGGTTTTCGATGGTGAGGCCTTCAATGACCCGCAGCTCGATGGTGCCGCCCGCAATTTCATCCGCCAGCAGCTTTTCCAACGCTTTCTTGGCTTCCGCCATGATAATGGGGCCGATGCCGTCGCCGTCGATGAGGCCGATCACCGTTTTGTTTTCATCCTTCTGCTTTTTGGCAGCGTTCAGGTTTTCCGCCCGGGCAATCTGTTCCCGGAGCAATTGCTCATAATGCGCAACAGCGTTTTTGATCATAGTTTCCATTATTCCGCCATCTCCTTTGTATACTGAAGCAATCCGCCGGCTTTCAGCATATCACCCTGGCGCTTGGTCAGGCTGCACACCAGAGGAATTTCCTTGCCGCTGGTCAGGCTGCGGAGGGTCATTTCGCCGCTTTCCAGACCGGCATAAATATTTTCGATCACCAGATCCTCATTCTGATTCAGCAGATCATAATCTTCGGGATTTTTGAAGGTCAGGGGCAGGATGCCGGCGTTGATGAGGTTGGCCACATGGATGCGGGCAAAGCTCTTTGTGATCACAGCGCGCACACCCAGGTGCAGGGGAGCCAGCGCCGCATGCTCACGGGAGGAGCCCTGCCCGTAGTTCAAACCGCCGATGATGAAGCTGCGCTTGTTTTCCAGCGCACGAGCCGGGAACTGTTCATCGCAGACGGTGAAGCAGAATTCGGAAAGCTTGGGCACATTGGAGCGGAAGGGCAGGATCTTGGCACCGGCGGGCATGATATGGTCGGTGGTGATATTGTCCCCCACCTTCAGGGTCAGCTTGGCTGCCAGGGTATCCGGCAGAGGTTCACCTTTGGGGAAAGGCTTGATATTGGGACCGCGCTGCACGGTGAGGTTCTTTGCTTCTTCCATATCCGCCGGCTGGATGACGCCGCCGTCATCGGCAACAAAAGCATCGGGCATTTCCACCACCGGTGCTTCGCCCAGGGTGGACGGATCGGTGATGAAGCCGGTGAGGGCACTGGCAGCCGCCACTTCGGGAGAAGCCAGATATACCTGAGCATCCCGGGTGCCGCTGCGACCTTCAAAATTGCGGTTGAAGGTACGCACGGATACGCCGCCGGAAGAGGGAGAAAAGCCCATGCCGATGCAGGGGCCGCAGGCACATTCCAGAATCCGGGCACCGGCAGAAATCATATCTTCCAGTGCGCCGCAGCGGCTGAGCATGGTGAGCACCTGACGGGAACCGGGAGAAATGGACAGAGACACGGTGTCCTTGATCTTCTTGCCCTTGAGGATGGCCGCCACCCGCAGCATATCAGCCAAAGAGGAATTGGTGCAGCTGCCGATGCACACCTGGGTCACAGGAATATCAGAAAGAGCAGCAGCTTCCTTCACGTTATCGGGAGAATGGGGGCAGGCAAGCAGGGGCTTCACATCCGCCAGGTCGACATCGATGATGCGGTCGTATTCCGCACCTTCATCGGCGGCAAGGGCCTGCCAGTCCTCTTCCCTGCCCTGAGCGGCCAGGAAAGCTTTCGTCACATCGTCAGAGGGGAAAACGGAGGTGGTGGCGCCCAGCTCCGCACCCATGTTGGTGATGGTGGCGCGCTGGGGCACGGTGAGGTTTTTGATGCCTTCGCCGCTCCATTCCATCACGGCACCCACACCGCCCTTGACGGTGAGGATGCGCAAAAGATACAGCGCCACGTCCTTGGCAGAAGCCCAGGGGTTCAATTTGCCCGTCACCCGGATGTTGAACACTTTGGGCATGGGAATGTGATAGGCACCGCCGCCCATAGCAACGGCCACGTCCATGCCGCCGGCACCCATGGCCAGCATGCCCAGCGCACCACCGGTGGGGGTGTGGCTATCGGAGCCGATGAGGGTCTTGCCGGGCTTGCCGAAGCGTTCCAGATGCACCTGATGGCAGATGCCGTTGCCGGGACGGGAATAACGCACGCCGAACTTGCGGCACACAGACTGAATGAACTGATGATCGTCCGGGTTTTCAAAGCCGCACTGAAGGGTGTTATGATCGATATAGGCAATGGAATATTCGGTGCGCACCCGGGGAATATCCATGGCTTCCAGAGCCAGGTATGCCATGGTGCCGGTGGCGTCCTGGGTGAGGGTCTGGTCAATGCGCAGGGCAATATCCTGCCCCTGAATCATTTCGCCTTCCAGAAGATGAGCGGAAATCAGTTTTTGTGTCAGGTTCATAGCCATTATGCTTCCCTCCCCAGAATATTGTCTCTTGCATTTTCGATATGCCGGCGAAGCAGCCTCTCCGCTTCATCGCCATCCCGGTTCACCACGGCCTGCAAAATGGCCCGGTGCTCGTCATAGGATTGTTCTGCACGCTGCTGACCGGAAAGGGACGCCCGGCGGTATTTCACAATGCGGCGGTGCAAAGGGGCCAGAGTGTCAAGCAATGCATTGCTGTTGCTGGCAGCATAAAGCAGTTCATGGAAGCGGCTGTCGGTATTTTTCAGCTGCTCCGGCGCACCCTTATTGGTGTAGAATTCCTGCAGGTCCAGCACTTCCTTCATGGCGGCAATGGCCTCATCGCTGGCCTTCTCTGCTGCCCAGCGGGCTGCCAGGCCTTCAATGCGCAGGCGAATTTCGAAAATATCCCGGATATCATCGGGTGTGATGCCGATCACCCGGGCACCCTTGGGGGTGATTTCAATAATATGCTCCTGATCCAGCCGCCGCAGGGCCTCCCGGATGGGGGTGCGGCTGACGCCCATCTTTTCGGAAAGCTTGATTTCCGTCAAAAGCTCGTCACGGGCATAAACGCCCACCAATATATCCCGTTCCAGTTCTTCAAACACCTGATCCGCAATGGATACCATTTTATGTTCCATGAAGGGGCCTCCTTACTTTTCCGTCACGCTGCCGATGGTCAGCTCCGTGATCTTCTTTTCCAGTTCCTTGGTGGAAAGGGACGTGGTGCGCCCGGCGGCGTACAGTTCATCAATCCACTTTTTCAGCTCCAGCACCAATTGATCCTGCTTGGAAACGGCGTTTTCGCCCTTCAGGTCGTAATGCTGATTGATCCAGTAAGCAATGCCGGCCAGGCCGGAGGTGTTGGAGATCATCACCGATACCGGCCGCTTGAGCAGCTTGTTGGTATCGAAAATGTTGTAAATCTCTTCATCCTTCAAAAGGCCGTCGGCATGGATGCCGGCCCTGGTCATATTGAAGGCAGAGCCCACAAAAGGCGTCATGGGGGGAATCACATAACCCATTTCTTCTTCAAAATACCGGGCAATTTCGGTAATGACGGTGGGATCCATGCCGTCCATAGAGCCGCGAAGGGAAGCATATTCAAACACCATGGCTTCCAGGGGAATATTGCCGGTGCGCTCGCCAATGCCAAGCAGGGAGCAGTTCACCGCACTTGCGCCGTACAGCCAGGCAGTGGAAGCATTGGCAACGGCCTTGTAAAAGTCGTTATGGCCGTGCCATTCCAGATACTCGCTTTCCACGTCGGCATAGTGCTGCAGGCCGTAAATAATGCCGGGCACACTGCGGGGCAGCGCCACTTCGGTGTAGGGCACGCCGTAGCCCATGGTGTCGCAGGCACGGATGCGAACGGGGATGCCGGCATCCTGGCTCATCTTCATCAGTTCATTCACAAAGGGCACCACAAAGCCGTAAAAATCGGCACGGGTGATGTCTTCCAGATGGCATCGGGGCATAACGCCGGCCTCAAAGGCATCGGCCACCGTGGCCAGGTACTTCTTCATCACCTGCGCGCGGGTCATTTTCATTTTCTTGAAAATGTGGTAGTCGCTGCAGCTGACCAGAATGCCCGTTTCACGGATGCCCAGGTCCTTTACCAGCTTGAAGTCCTCCCGGCTGGCCCGGATCCAGGTGGTGATCTCCGGGAACTGCAGCCCCAGATCCTTGCACCGGGCCACCGCTTCACGGTCGCGCTCGCTGTAGATGAAAAACTCCGTCTGGCGAATGATGCCGTAAGGCCCGCCCAGGCGGCTCATCAGCTTGAACAAATCTTCAATCTGCTTGGGGGTATAGGGATCCACAGACTGCTGACCATCCCGGAAGGACGTATCCGTAATCCAGATTTCCTCCGGCATGTTCATGGGCACACGGCGATGGTTGAAGGGAATTTTCGGCACCGTTTCATAATTATAAATATCCCGGTACAGGTTGGGATCAGGAATATCCTGCAGGGAATAACGATAATTTTTCTGCTCCAACAAATTGGTCTTGCGGGAAATTTCCAGCATGGGTGCACCTCCGAAAATTGGGATGTATACAAGTATATCCCAATGCCGATGTTTTGTAAACTAAAGTACAACGAAAGCACAATCGAAATGCAGCTTTGTTTTTCAGTTTTGCACATTCGCCGTCAGAAAGACCGTTTAGCGCTATGTTTTTGCATTTTTTCCTGCTTGCACACGCAAAAAAAGCCCCGCCGAAGCGGGGCCGGGGAGATGATATTCAGTCCTGCCAGTAGTATTTTTCTGCCGTGCGCAGCATCAGCCTGCGGGAAACCCAGCATGCAAGCACCATCAGAACAATCAGGGAAAGGGCAAACACCGGGAAGGAAACCTTCAGGAAGAACAGCCCCACACCAGCGCCCAGCAGCACCACCAGCATCAAAAGGCTCAGCAACATGCCCTTGAGCACATTGGTTCCCTGCTTGATGGCCTCTGTTTCGGTCATCCAGTCCAGCCTGGGCTTTTTGATATCCATGCACAGGGAGATAGCATTGGTAGCATAGCAGTACAGGCAGCACAGCACACAGGCCAGGATGATGGCCGCCGCAAAATCGGGGATCAGCACGCAGCCGATCACACCGGCCAGCGCCACGCCGACAAAGCTCAGCAGCATGCCCACCGCCAGCTTGGCCCGGGCGTACACCTTGGGATCCACCGGAAGGGAGGTGAGCATGCCGTGGCCGCCCCTGCCCTCCCGGGAAACCGCCGTGGACACCGCCGGATTGATGCCCGCCATGAAGCCCATCATGAGCAGCAGAATGCCGGTGGCAATGATATCCACATTCAGGCCCGTCATGTCCAGCGCTGCCCGCAGGCTTTCGCCTTCCGGAATTTCCGAGAACAAAGCCGCCCCCATCACGCCGATAAAGAAGGCGGGCATAATGGCCGTGGGGAAGGTGTTGAGGGCATAGGTAGAAATGCGGGTCAGCTGGCGCAGTTCCCTGCGGAAGCAGGCCATAAAGGGGGTGGAAGCACTAAAATGCCTGTCGCCCTTGAATTCCTTTTTGTTTTCAGGCACCTGGGTCTGCAAAAGGGAAAGCCTGCGGTAGGGCTTTGCCATGGCACATACCGTAAACACAACAGCAGCACAGGAAACCATCACGCTCAGCGCCAGGCTGCCCCAGTTCCCAAGCAATCCCTCCGCAGCCCATACTGCCGGCGGGAACAGATGGGTAATGCCCTGCAGCAGGGCCTTGTTGTTGGTCAACAGCTGAATCATGCCGGCCACGGATTCCATCTCGTCCATAGGCTGTGTGTTGATAGCAAAGATGAAGACGAAGTAAGCCATCATCAACACCATGCCGCCCACCGTCATCATGGCCTCCCGGTGCTTCCACAGGGCGGACAGGCGAATGAGCAGCGCAGAAAGGAATGTCACAATGCAGATGGGCAGAATGGATACCGTCAGCCACACAGGAATCATCCGCAGATACAGGGTCCAGTCCGCCCCCACCTTGATGCCGTAGAGGATAGTGGCAGGAAAGATAAACAGGGTGCTGATCATGGTTTCGCTCAGCCACACCTGGGTCAGCTTTGCCGAAAGGACGGTGCTGCTCTTCAGGGGCAGGGCCGCCAGATAGGCTGCATCCTTGCCAAAGTACAGGCTGGTCATGATGAAGAAAAAGCTCATGATCAGAGTACACACCATGCTGAGGGTTACCGCCAGCGCCGGCAACAGCGTTTCCATCTGAAGGACAGCCAGCGCCTCCAGCATGAAATATTCAAAAGGCACAATCATGGCCCCGAACATCACCGCCACCAACACGTAGGCAAGCAGGGTGCTCTGCTTCTTTTTCTTTTCTTTTTTGTCGGTAATGTTTTTCAGGTTGGAGGGCTTCAGATCCGCATAGCGGGCCAGCAGCTGAATACGCAAAAGCGCAAAGAATTTACGCATTCTCTTCGCCTCCGTCGTCCGTCAGTTCCAGGAACAATTCTTCCAGGCTGGCGCCCTTTTCGCCGGAGCGCAGCTCTTCCAGCGTGCCTTCTGCCCGGAGGGAACCCTTCTGGATGATGCCGATGCGGGTGCACAGCTTTTCTGCCACTTCCAGCACATGGGTGGAGAAAAAGACGGTGTTCCCCTTCTGGCAATGCATTTTCATTTCTTCCTTCAGAAGATGTGCCGCCCGGGGATCCAGCCCGCCCAGAGGCTCGTCCAGAATCCACACGGGGGGATTATGGATCAGAGCGCCGATCACCATGATCTTCTGCTTCATGCCCTTGGAATAGGTGCGGATCTGGCTGGCAGCCGCATCTTCCAGCGAAAAGATGTCCAGATACTTTTCAATATGCGCTTTGCGGTCCGCCGCAGACACACCGTAAATATCCCCCATGAAATTTAGATATTCCATGCCGGTAAGCCGATCATACAGGTCGTTATTATCGGGCACATAGCCGATTTTCTGCTGGGCTGCAATGCGATCGGTGGCCATATTATAGCCAGCAATTTCCACGCTGCCTTCATCCGGCTTCAAAATGCCGCACATCAGCTTGATGGCAGTGGATTTACCGGCGCCGTTGGGGCCGATAAAGCCGTAGAGCTGGCCGCCTTCCACCTGCAGGTTCAGGTTATCCAGCGCCTTGGGGGCGTCTTTATGATAGCATTTGCTTACATTGGTCAGTTTAATCACTTGTGTGTCCCTCCTTTTGATTACATGGCAAGTATAACATGACCTGGTTGCATTTACAACAAATTGGATACAAACGCCCCTTCTTTCCGCCCCAAAACATCATTCTGCTGTTTGAAATAACACAAAACAAAAAAACGGAAGGCAGAAAACTGCCTTCCGGGCCATGTGCAGGGACAAAACACACGGCACAATAACCATCAAACGGCAAAACAACAGGCAGAGGGGGCAGCACAGTTGTCATCACGCCGCTGACTTCCTTGGAACAATTGCAGTATATACCGCAATCATGGCATAAATAGGGCATGTTTCCGGCAAAAGGACAACAAATCAGTCATATTCTTTTGCCTTTTGAAAAAAACTGTGGTATACTGTTGTCATCTTTTTTTGCAGGAGGAATGTGCCATGCCCTTCATTCACACCCGGGTGAACCGTCCCATTGCAAAGGAAACCGAAGCCGCCCTTGCCAAAGCCTTTGGCGAAGCCATCACCCTGCTGCCCGGCAAAACGGAAAGCTGGCTGATGCTTCAGTTTGAAGAAAACTGCCGTCTGTGGTTCAAGGGCAGCAATCAGGAACCTGTGGCTTTTGTTCAGGTACAGGTGTTTGGAAAAAATGATGCCTCTGCCTTCGATGCCCTCACCGGCCGCATCTCATCCCTGCTGGAAAAGCATCTGCAGATTGCGCCGGAAAACATCTATGTAAAATATGAAGAAACAACTCTTTGGGGCTGGAACGGCGCCAATTTTTAAGGGCCATTTCAGGCCCTTTTTGTATACAAAAAAGGAGCAGGCATGAAAACAGTATTCATTACCGGCGGCTCCCGGGGGATCGGAGCCCAGATCGTGCGCATCTTGTCAAAGGCAGGCTGGCAGGTGGCCTTCACATATCTGAGCAGCGAACAAAAGGCCCGGCAGCTTTCCGCCGAAACAGGCGCCCTGGCCATCCGCTGCGATGAAACAGACGAGCAGCAGGTGATTTCCGCATCAGAACAGGTGCTGAAAACCTTCCGGCATCTGGACGCCTTTGTCCATAACGCCGGCACCGCTTGGACAGGCCTTGTGCAGGATATGCCCTCTTCTGCCTGGGACGCCCTTTTCGCCCTGCATGTGAAAAGCGCTTTCCTGCATGCAAAAGCGTTCCTTCCCTCCATGATCTCCCGTCAAACGGGCAGCATCCTGTTCATCTCCTCCATGTGGGGGCAGGTGGGCGCCTCCATGGAGGTGGCCTATTCCGCCTGCAAAGCCGCCCAGCTCGGCATGATGAAGGCCCTGGCCAAGGAAGTGGGGCCCTCTTTGATCCGGGTAAACTGCATCGCCCCCGGGGTGATCGATACCGATATGATGAAGGGATATTCTGCAGAAGATAAAGCCGCCCTTTGCGATGAAACGCCCCTGGGCCGCCTGGGCAAAGCGGAAGACGTGGCCCATGCCGTCCATTTCCTGCTTTCCGATGAAGCTTCCTTCATCACCGGGCAAATCCTGCCCGTCAATGGCGGTATGGTCATTTGAAACAAAAATAATCGCTTGTTTTTGTTCATGAAAAAAGCGATTTTAAGCAGGAAACGCTCTTCTCAAAAGCCCGGTTATCATGTATAATATTGTCGAACCAAAGCATTGCACATCAAGAAGGAGTGGTTGAGGTTGAAACGATTGTTGACTGAGTGGGGTAAAGATCTGAATTCTATTCCTGTGGCGCCGCTGGGGCTGATCGCCATGCCCGGCTGTGAAGAATTGGGAGAAAAGATCAACGCCTGGCTGCAGAAATGGAACATGCTGGAAGAAGTGCAGGACGAAGAATTCTTTACCGTACCCGGTGCAAACCGCGATTCTTTCCTCATCAAGGCCTACTGCCCCCGTTTCGGTACGGGCGAAAGCAAGGGCACGCTGAAGGAAAGCGTGCGCGGCTACGATGTATATATCCTGATTGATGTGTGTGCATACAATAAAACCTATAAAATGTACGGCCAGGAAGTGCCCATGTCTCCCGACGATCACTTCCAGGATTTGAAGCGTATCATTGCTGCCATCGGCGGCAAGGCCAAGCGCGTGAACGTAATCATGCCCATGCTGTACGAAAGCCGTCAGCACCGGCGCACCTCCCGCGAAAGCCTGGACTGCGCTATGGGCCTGCAGGAACTGGAAAACATGGGCGTGGATAATATCATCACCTTCGATGCCCATGATCCCCGCGTGCAGAACGCCATTCCCCTCATCGGCTTTGAAAACGTGATGCCCACCTACCAGATGGTGAAGGCCCTGTGCAAGGCTGAAAAAACCCTGGACTTCAGAAAAGAAAACATGATGGTCATCTCCCCCGACGAAGGCGCCCTGAACCGCAACATCTATTACGCTTCCGTTATGGGCGTGGATCTGGGCATGTTCTATAAGCGCCGGGATTATACCACCATCGTCAACGGCCGCAATCCCATCATCGCCCACGAATACCTGGGCGACAGCGTGGAAGGCAAGGACGTGCTGGTGGTGGACGATATGATCGCCTCCGGCGACAGTATTCTGGACCTGTGCAGAGAACTGAAAAAGCGCAAGGCCAACCGCATCTTTGCCGCCGCCACCTTCGCTTTCTTCACCAGCGGCATTGACGCTTTCAACAGGGCCTACGAAGAAGGCTATCTCTCCCGTGTCATCGCCACCAACCTGACCTATCGCCGTCCCGAGGTCATCAATGCGCCCTGGTTTGTGGAAGCAGATCTGAGCAAATATATCGCCCATATCATCGCCACGCTGAACCATGACCGTTCCCTCCACGATCTGCTCAGCCCCTATGATAAGATCAAGACTTATCTGAAAAAATACCACGAGCAGCAGATGGAAGCCGGCATCCGCATGGTGTAAAGCATGAGCAATATGGAAAATGAAAACCTGCCTGTGGTGCAGGAAGAAAAAAAAGACCTGATGCATTCTGCCCGGGATTTTGTCAATAATATCTTCCAGCCCCTCAAGGGCAAGGATCTGAACCAGGCCGTGGAAGATTTTACCGCCGAAATGACTCTGGTGGCAGAAGGCCTGAGCGAAGACCAGGAACGGCTCTCCCAGCAGGTGGACAGGCTTTCCGCCCAGCAAACCATTCTGGAAGAAACCCTCCTTTCACGTCTCCATGACGCTGATTGTGCCCTGTCCGAAATGCAGAAGGAAATGAAAACCCTGCAAAAGCGGCTGGACAAGGCAGAAAAAGCTGTCGCCGATAAGAAAATCAGCAAAGTAAACGGCTTTACCGGCCTGCTGCGTCAGGCCACCTGGCTGGTGGGCATTGTGATCGGCGGCTGGATCGTGGTCACCCTGATCAAGGCTTTCCTTTAAGCAGAATTGAATATTGCTTGTCTTGTCTGAGAAACAATATCCCGCTGCTGCATAAGGCAACCATGAGGGGCTTCGCCCCCTCAACCCCCACCAGGGATTTCATCCCTGGACCCAGAGGCGGAAATTGCATATTTTATCTGACAAACATTTTCCCGCTGGGGTAAGAAAATCCCGCTGATGCGAGTAGAAAAAGGCTCCCTTGTGTAAAGGGAGCTGGCCGTAGGGCCTGAGGGATTGTCGTCTCCCCTCCAAGAAACACGCAGCCCCCCTTGGCAAAAAAATGATTGTAACTTTGCGAGTAGGCGGTGCCACTGGCACACACGGGCCGGCGGCAGAATGCCGCCAACCGGATGCAAAGCATCCGGGGAAAACGAAATAAACGCCGGAGGAGAAAGCTCGC